>NZ_JBHSFT010000010.1:0-258304 GCF_042654105.1 Oceanobacillus aidingensis
CTTTCAGAAGTCAACTTCTGACTTATTTTTTAAGAAAAACGAGGTTGTCTTTCTTCTTTCGTACTGGTTGTTTTGTTCAGTTTTCAAAGAGCAATTTGTTTGTCGTCCCTAAAAACAGCGACCAAATAAATATACCATGTTTCAAAATCATTGTCAACAACTTTTTAAACGGAAGTTGTTGAGTGGGCCTGAGTGGACTCGAACCACCGACCTCACGCTTATCAGGCGTGCGCTCTAACCAGCTGAGCTACAGGCCCATAATTCTATGGAGCGGGTGAAGGGAATCGAACCCTCATCATCAGCTTGGAAGGCTGAGGTTTTACCACTAAACTACACCCGCTTGTCAAAATTAAAAGCTTCTGGTCGGGAAGACAGGATTCGAACCTGCGACCCCTTGGTCCCAAACCAAGTGCTCTACCAAGCTGAGCTACTTCCCGATGGCGCGCCTGAGAGGAGTCGAACCCCTAACCTCTTGATCCGTAGTCAAACGCTCTATCCAATTGAGCTACAGGCGCTTTATAAGCGAACTTTTATATAGTAACACATCTTTTAAATCGATGCAATTACTTTTTTAAATATATTTTTCAATCAATCTCTCAACCGCTCGTGCAATCAATCGACTTTTAATACTATAGCACGTCCTTTTCATTGTTGCAAGAAAAAATCATCCAAAAATTATAATCAAACTATTCTTTTAAATAGAAGCTCTTGTTCTCTCATCATTATAGATAACTTCTGTTCCCCATCGCAGTGAAGTCACTTACCCTCCATTCATCAATTCAGCTATCTTCTATATATAGATAGTAATTTCTCCCCAAAGGAAGATTTGAAAATCTTTTATTTTTTAATACTAGTTTTTCAGAAAATGCCTTATTTGAGACCAAAAGCGCAGTAACTCGTCCCGTCAAGACCGTTGGGACTGCGATTACTCGCCCCATCAAGGTCGTTTCTATTTGAAATGGAGAGGACGATTACCGGCTGTAAAGTTTTCTGTTTAAAAACGGGGTATTCTTTTTCCTTAAACGAAGTGCCCTAAAGCCAGTTACACTGCGATAAAAAATCTATCCCATCAAATTCCTTTCTATAATAAGATAATTAAATCACTACTTGTTATTGAATAGTACTGAACAACATGCTATAGTTGGTTTTATCACGGAGCATTGTCCGTAAAACACTCGCTGAATGAAGGTTCGTTTTTATCAGCTTACCTATAAAGAAGGTGACTTTATTGAATGCACAATTTAAAAAAGGGGTTCTTGAACTTTGTGTACTAGTGCTCCTTGATAAGCAAGATTTCTATGGCTATGAATTGATTAAACGAATTACGAATAAAATTGAAATATCAGAAGGATCGGTTTATCCCGTATTACGCCGGATATTGAAACAGGGGTACTGTACAACCTATCTTAAAGAGTCTACAGAAGGACCAAGCAGAAAATATTATCATTTAACGGATGTAGGCAAAGGTTATCTCCTGGAGCTTAAAGAAGCATACGAGAATTTTACACGAGGCGTTGATTCGTTAATGAAGGAGGAAAGTAATGAATAAGTTAGACTTTTTAAAGGAACTCACGGTTTATTTACAAGACTTATCGTCACAAGAACAAGAAGAAATCATTCAAGACTTTGAAGAACATTTTGAAATGGGAAGAGCAGAAGGAAAAACGGATGAGGAAATAGTTCGCTCTCTGGGTTCTCCACAGCAGATTGCGAATGAACTACAATCCACGCAGCAATTTGAAAAAGTGCAAGTAAATCATAGTGAACAGAGTCACCTCCGGAGAACAGGCATCATCATAGGACTCTTTTTCTTCAATCTGATTATTGTCCTTGGTCCTTCTGTGGGTATTGCCGGAATTATTCTGGCTGCATGGGTAACTGCTTTTTCTTTTGTTGCCCAATTGCTGATAGCGGGCGTGCAATGGATTATCCACCCTGAATCATTTTATTTATTTGAATTATTTACTTCCATTACATTTGCCGGTTCTGGATTATTCATTTTTATAGCTGCAAATTATATTACAAATGCTTTTATCCGTCTATTTTCTAAATATATCGGGTTCAATGTCCGCCTGGCGAAAGGAGAAAGCCATTCATGATAAATGTAAAACGAATTATTATTTTAGCTGTTATCCTGCTTCTTATTGGAATTATCGGGATGGCTGCTACTTTTTCCTCTTACAAGGAATCTGCTTTCAATGAAGAATCAGAATCTATCCCTTTCGATGCTGATGAAATTACTGAGATTGAAGTCGATGCAGAAAATACACAAATCCGTCTCCAGCCGGCTCATGTCGAAGAGCCAATCGCTGAATATACGACAACGGGGAGAAAGAGTGAAACGCAAGAACTCAGCACCTCAGTTAATGGAGAAAAGCTAACGATTCAAATCAAAGAAACCTCCTTTCCCTTCTTTGATTTCGATTTTATGTTTCATTCAAATGCTGCATTAGATATTTTTGTTCCTGATGACATGATGGAGAAAATGGAAGTAAAAACAACGAATAGCAAAATAAATGCTGCTGATTTACAAATCGATGCGTTACAGCTTCATACAAGCAATGGAAAAATCGAAGGAGAGAACATAGAAACTTCCTTCCTCGATATACAATCATCTAATGGAAAGATAGAACTTCAAAATGTGCAGGGCGATACTAATTTAAACACCTCCAACGGGAAGATTACTTTAGAAAATATCGTTGGTGAGGTAACAGCAAATACGAATAACGGAAAAATCGAGCTTGCTTCTATACAAGGAAATACGAATGTGGAAACTACAAATGGAAAAGTAGAAGCGCAAGATATTTCCGGGGAAATGAAAGCCAAAACGAATAACGCAGCTATCCATATCGATACTGAAAGCTTCGATACTCCAATGGACCTGCAAACCAGTAATGGAAAAATCACGATTATTTCTGAACAGAAGCCTGAAAATGCCACCTTCGATTTACGGACGAATAACGGAAGAATTCGTGTATTCGATTCAAAGGATTGGGATGTCACGTACGGTGATGGAGAAACACTGATTAAAGCACGTACAAGTAATGGCGGAATCAACATTGAATAGAACTGCTCAGTTTAAATAAAAGCCCTCCTCTGCTAGGAAAGTCACATTTTCTAGAGCAGAGGAGGGCTTTTATTATACTTTTTATAAAACGAAATTTCACTCAGTGAGAGTTTTACGAACGGTTCTCCGCATAAACATTCTTCTCAAAGGCAGCTTATATATAGCAAAAACGATAACATAATGCCTGTCATAAAATACTTCTGCTTTACACATTACCAAGCATCGTTCTTAAACAAACACGAGCAAACAGCAGCATCAATTCCTCATTTTAGGATCCAGGACATCGCGCAAGCCATCCCCAACCAAGTTAAAACCAAGAACAACAAGCATAATAGAAACTCCTGGCATAATAAGCGTCCATGGGGCCAGCTGAATAAACTCTCTGGAACTGGCAAGCATTTGCCCCCATTCCGGTGTCGGAGGTTGGGCGCCGAGTCCGAGGAAACCAAGTGCTGCCGCTTCCAATATGGCAGTTCCAAATCCAAGCGTTGCCTGCACAATAATCGGCGTGATGCTATTCGGTAAAATATGATGAAAAATAATTCTGCCATTCTTCATTCCCTGTGCCTTAGCAGCCATAATGTACTCCTCTGCCCGTAAACTAATTACTCGGGAGCGCACAATCCTTCCGAATATAGGTATATTAATAATGGCAATCGCAATCAATGCATTTTGCAAAGAAGCACCAAGAATAGCAACAATGGCAATTGCAAGTAAAATACTTGGGAAGGCCAGCAGAATATCAAATATTCTGGAGATAATCATATCCACCCAGCGGCCGAAATAGCCGGCAATAATTCCAAGAAATGTCCCAAAAACCAGAGCACCTATTACTGCAAAAAAGCCAACCTGCAACGAAACCCTTGCTCCATATGCTATTCTGGTAAGTATATCTCTCCCCAAATCATCGGTCCCCATCCAATGCTCGCCAGAAGGAGGCAGCAGCCGGTTGGCCAGGTTTTGTTCATAATAAGAGTAGGAAGTAAGAAGCGGCGCAATAAGCGCAAGTATAAGAAAAAAGAGAATAATAATCATACCAGCCATGGCAAAACGATTTTTTCTCAAGCGCCTCCATGCATCTCTCCAAGGCGAGACAGTTTCTATCTGCTCCACATCCGGTCGGTCGTCTCTATTAACGGGGCTTGTTATTTGCTGTTCGATTTCTTCCGGCTTTCGTTCATCTAATTTCATCACAGCTTCCCCCCTAATAATTAATCCTTGGATCAATGATTTTATATAGAATATCTACAACAAGGTTAATGATGACGAAAATAAATGCAACAACTAAAATGCCAGATTGAATTACCGGGTAGTCTCGATAGCTTATTGCTTCAAATACATATCTCCCTATACCGGGCCAGCTGAAAATCGTTTCGGTTAAAATAGCTCCGCCTAATAAAACTCCTGTCTGTAAGCCAATAACCGTTAACACCGGTATCAATGCATTCTTTAATGCATGCTTGTATATGACAAGAAATTGTCCGGAGCCTTTTGCACGCACTGTACGAATATAATCCGACTTCATCACCTCCAGCATGCTCGACCTCGTCATTCTGGCAATAATCGCCATCGGAATGGTACCAAGCGCGATACTCGGCAGAATTAAATGCTTCAATATCGTCCCTGCTCTGGAAAAATCCAAATGAATGAAAGAATCAAGCACATATAAATAAGTTATAGGAGCAATCGGATCCCTGTTGTCCTGTCTGCCATAGGCCGGAAACCATCCAAGCTCCTGCGCAAAAATCCATTGTTCCATCAGCGCAAGCCAAAAAACAGGTATGGAAACGCCAATTAAAGCAAAAAGCATCGCAAGAAAATCAAACCAGGAATTCTGCTTCCAAGCGCTGATAATGCCTGCATTGACTCCTATAAAAATCGCAAAAAGCATGGCGAAAATAGTTAATTCAAACGTAGCAGCGATATACGGCCAGATTTCTGTAGATATTTCCGCATTGGAGCGCAGAGAAGTTCCCAAATCCCCCTGCAGCAGGTCTTTGACATATATTCCATATTGCGTCAGATAAGGTTCATTCAGTCCCATGCTTTCTTCCAAATTTGCGATGGCTGTTTGGTTAGCGGTTTCTCCGAGTATCACCTGAGCCGGGTTTCCTGGAATCAAATGAACAATGGAGAAGGTGATTAATGTCATTCCAATCAACACGGGAACCATCATTAATAATCGTCGGATAATATAGGAAACCATTATTTCACCTCTATTCTTCTTTATGTATGTGAAATGTAAACAGGAGACTCTCTCCAGAAAAATCTGGCCTCTTTTCCAATGAATCAGAAATACCATTATGATTGCTACCTGCTGATTGTAGGAAGAGGACAGAACGTTGACTGGCGAAAGAGTCTCCTTCATTTACTGCTAATTAATTTGCTAGCTCTACTTCTGCTAACGATTCACTTGTCGATGGATGCGGTACATAATTTTCTACAGCATTTGTTGTGGCAAGCACCGGTCTGGAATGCACTAAAGGAACCATTGGTGCGTCATCAGCAATAAGTTCCTGTGCCTGCTGGTAAAAGGACGCCCGTTCATCCTGGTCAATGGATAATTTCGCTTGATTTAAAAATTCATCCACTTCATCATTATCATAGAATTCCCGGTTGCTGCTTCCGACATTATCTCCATGCAATAAGCTGCTAAGGAAGTAATCCGGATCTCCATTTGTTCCTGACCAGCCCAGCATATACATTTGATGTTCGCCATTCATTGTTTTTTCCAAATATGGAGCCCACTCTTCTCTGACAATCGTAACGGTAATACCTACTTCCTCCAGGTTGTTCTGAATAATTTCCGAAACGGTCTCTGGATCAGGCATGTACGGTCTAGCTACAGGCATCGTCCATAATTCGATTTCCAATCCATCTGCATAACCGGCATCCTCCAACAGTTCCCTAGCCGTGTCCGGATCGTACTCAAAGCTCTCTACTTCATCGTTATATCCCATATAGCTAGGCGGTAGCGGAACGGACGCAGGAGTCGCATAGCCAGCATATAAAGCCTCCGCAATAGCCTCTTTATCGATGGCATGACTGACTGCATGTCTTAAATCTTTATTATCGAATGGCTCTTTTTGAACATTAAACCCTACATAGCCAATATTATTCTCAGCCCGCTCATAAAGCTCCAGCCCTTCATCTGCTTCCACGCCTGCTGCATCATCTGGATTCAATCCATCCATAATGTCGATTTCACCAGAACGCAGCGCAATCAAACGGGCAGCATTATCTGGAATGACTTCAAATACAACGCGATCGAGCTTCGGAAGTCCCTCTATACGATAATCATCAAATTTATCAAGTACAATGGAATCATCTTTTGCCCAGCTGACAAATTCAAATGGTCCTGTCCCAACAGGATTTTCGTTAATGGCTGGACCATATTCCTCCAGTGCCGCCGGGGAAGTAATCGGAAAATAAGTCATCGCCATATTCTGCAGGAAGAATCCCAGAGGCTGGCTTAACACAAATTCGATTTCATGATCATTTACTACATTGATCTCTTCAACAACATGATTCTCATCACCTAGAAACCCGCCAAACATCGTACCATACATGGAATAGACATAGCCGTCATCAGCAAAAGCATACTCATGATCAGGATCTGCCCAGCGTTCAAAGTTGACCTTGACTGCCTCGGCGTTAAACTCTGTTCCATCATGGAAGGTTACGCCCTCCTCTAAATAGAAAGTATAGCTTAACCCATCCTCAGAAACCTCCCAATCATGGGCTAGTCCAGGCAGAACCTCAAAGGACTCCTTATCAAATTCCAAAAGGCTTTCGTAAATTTGCTTGGTAATACGTGAGGATTCTCCATCCGTGGTGCTTGCCGGGTCAAGACTTTCTGAATCTCCGCCCCGGGCGAATATCAACACCTGATCTCCTTCCGCATCTCCAGTATCCGCTTCTGCTTCTTCTGCAACATCCGGATCACTGCCTTCTTCCGATTCTCCTCCATTTTGTCCGCCATCACCTGAACATGCTGCCAGTACCAAGAAAATGGCAAGCAGCCAGACAATAAAAATTGAGAACTTCAATTTCATTGCTTTTCCCCCTCATATTTTGTTAATTTATCATGAAGAATCGTCCGTAAAATCCCGCTTCAAAATAAAATGTAAAAAATAAATTTGTTCAGGCGGTAATTCACGGCCGCTAACTCCCTGGACCAATCCGCTCACAGCGATTTTCAATGGAACGAGTAATCGCTGTCCCATGCAGCAGAAGAAGAACCTCCGGCTGAATGAAATTTCTTTTTATAAGATTCATATTTTGTCATCCCGCTTATTTATATAAATGGCAGGCAACAAAATGATTATCTTCCACAGGCTGAAAAGCCGGTCTTACTTCTTTGCAGATATCCATTGCATGCGGACACCTTGTATGAAAAGCACACCCGGAAGGTGGATTGGCAGGACTGGGTACATCCCCTTTCAAAATAATCCTGTTCCTCGGCAAATCTGGATCAGGAAGCGGCACGGCAGAAAGCAGCGCCTGTGTATAAGGGTGTTTTGGATTATCATAGAGCTTGTTTTTCTCTGTAAGCTCAACCATTCTCCCTAAATACATCACACCGATGCGATCACTGATATGCTTGACCACACTTAAATCATGCGCAATAAAAATATAAGTCAAGTTAAATTCATCCCGCAGTTTTTCCATTAAATTAAGTATTTGTGATTGAATCGATACATCCAATGCGGAAACCGGCTCATCGCATATAACCAGTTTAGGATTGTTGGCAAGCGCCCTCGCGATGCCGATCCGCTGCCTTTGCCCTCCGCTGAATTGATGCGGATATCTTTTCGCATGATAAGGACTCAAGCCTACTACTTCTAAAAGTTCGCCTACTCTGTCCAGCCGCTGCTTTGCAGATGTCATTCCATGCACCAGCAATGGCTCACTAATTATTTTTTCTACCGTATGCCTCGGATTCAGAGAAGCGTAAGGGTCCTGAAATATAATTTGCATATCTTTTCGCAAACGGCGCATTTCGCTGTTCGTTAAGCTGGTTATATCCTGATCCTGAAATTTCACTTTGCCTTCTGTCGGTTCAATCAGGCGCAAAATGGACTTTCCTGTGGTGGATTTTCCACAGCCTGATTCTCCTACGATACCCAGGATTTCCCCTTCCATCACCGTAAAAGATACATCATCGACCGCCTTTACCTCGCCGACTTTTCTCCCTATAGGTCCACCTTTAATATCAAAATATTTCTTCAGACCATCAACTTCCAATATCGGCTTTTGCATGCTTTTTTACCTTCCCTTCTGTATCCTCATGTAAAAAGCATCTGCTCTGACGTTGATTACCCAAAGCATAAAGACCTGGATTCTCCTGAAAACAACGTTCAAAAGCAAATTCGCATCTTGGCGCAAAATGACATCCGACGCTGTTCATTTTTGGCTTCGGCACCACACCTGGAATGGAATATAATTGCTGTTCTCTTTCATGCATGTTAGGAAGTGACTTAATCAGTCCTTGCGTGTAGGGATGCTCGGGGTCTTTTAATATTTCTCTGGTTGTCCCTTCTTCAACTATTTGTCCGGCGTACATCACCACTACTCTGTCGCAGATTTCTGCAACAACGCCTAAATCGTGCGTAATCAGCAAAATAGCTGTATCTTCTTCCTTATTTAAATTTCGCATTAAATCTAAGATTTGCGCTTGAATCGTTACATCAAGCGCCGTGGTGGGCTCGTCTGCAATCAATAATTCCGGATCACAGGACATCGCCATCGCAATCATCACCCGCTGCCTCATCCCGCCGGATAACTGATGCGGGTACTCCCCTGCAACCTCGTCCGCTCTGGGTATGCCAACAAGCTGCAGCATATCGACCGCTTTTTTTCGTGCTTCTTTTTTTGTTATTTTTTGATGCAGCCGAATCGCTTCAATAAGCTGATTCCCTATTGTAAATAATGGGTTGAGAGATGTCATTGGTTCTTGGAAGATCATGGATATTTCATTTCCCCGCAGCTTTTTCATTCGTTTCTCGGAAGCTTTTACAAGATTTTCTCCTTTAAAATTCATTTCCCCGCTTACAATTTTTCCTGGCGGGCTGGGAATCAGCTTCATTACCGAAAGTGAAGTGACACTTTTTCCGCTGCCTGATTCTCCAACAATCCCGACGACCTCCCCCTTATGGACTTTAATACTTACGCCGTTGACAGCAGGTATTTCTCCGCTCTCCGTAAAAAAATGGGTATGCAGCTCTTTTAGTTCGAGGACGATTTCTGCCATTCGTGTTCCTCCCGTTCTCATTTATAAAGTAAAACGACATTTATTTAGCTCTCTATAAGGAATGAAAATTTGATAAATGAATTAATAAAAATTTGAAGTTGTTCAAACTCGTGGAATTATTTATACTTTTTGGAATATTGCTATCACTAATTATACTGAAAAAAGATGTTTTTGCAAGCGTTTTCAAAAAATAAAATTAATATCTTTATTTACACATTAGAAAACTTGGCTGTCACCACGCCTTTAGATGACAACCTTAGTTACACTTATGCAGTAGGAAAGTTTATACTTTTTTAACTGTCAAAAAAAGCTGTCAGCATTTTACACTAAACAGCTCGATGATCGCTTCTTCCATAGAAGAAAATAACCTCTATTCTTTTTCACTCAATCGATTGAAATTTTCGCTTACCTGTCTGCTTCCTGCATTCTTTGGACAACTGCTGCCCTGGCAGGCATCCCTTCCTGCGCACCGCGTTTTTCTACTGCCAATGATGCGGCTGCATTCGCAAACAGAATGGCTTTTTCAATATTCTTTTCTTTTGCATATTCCGTAACAAAAGCACCATTAAACGTATCTCCTGCTCCGGTCGTATCTTTCACCTCTGCTTTAAAGGAAGGAACTTTTTTCTCTTCTCCATCTGACAGGGTAAATACAACACCATGCTCTCCTCTTGTTTCAATGATTTTCCCTTTTATCAAGGAAGTATCTATCGACTGCTTCATTTCCGAGAGTTCCAAATTATTAGGTGTTAAAAATGCTGCCTTCTCTGCCACTGTCTCTGAAATATCAGCAAATGGCGCCGGATTAATAACTACAGGAATCTGATGCTCATACGCAAGGTTTACCGTAAATTCAATGGTTTCCATCGGTATTTCAAATTGCATTAAAATAATATCGCTGGACAGAATTATATCTTGTTTCTCTTGTATCAGATCAGGTGTGACATATTTATTGGCACCCGGGGCAACAATAATTCGATTATCCCCGTCCGAAACAATAATGGAGGCAACGCCGGTAGATTCATGAGGAACAGCAATAATTGCTTCGTTATCTGCACCTTCGTTTCGGAAACGTTCTTTTAAGCTTTTTCCAAAAGCATCCTCACCAACGGCTCCTACCATAACAACATCTGCTCCCAGTCTGGCTGCTGCAATCGCTTGGTTTGCTCCTTTGCCGCCGGGATAGGTTGTAAACGATTCACCAAGAACCGTTTCCCCCTGTTCAGGTACTTTATCTGTTGTTGTCACCATGTCCATATTGATGCTTCCAACAACACAGACTCTTGGACTTCTTTTCATCTCATTCACTCCTCGTATCAAAACTTCCTCGTTAGGGCGGATAAACGAAATGAAAGACTATCCGCTCACTCATTTTACCGTAGATTAACTGGTTATAAAAGCCGCGGGAAGGAAATGACACCCTATCTATCATGGTGAACCGATCGTAACCTCCGCCGAGCGAAGTTTGACTTTACAGGCTTTCCGGTTCTTTTGGTACTGCTTGTTTCGAACCGCCCTGCAATCGCAGGAAGTAAAATATTCCGGCAATAATTAGTACGCCGCCTATCATTTCCACCGAAGTAAGCACCTCATTCAAAAGAATAACAGCCAGTATGGAAGCACCGATTGGCTCTCCTAATGTACTCATTGAAACTGTTGTTGTATTAACATAGTTTAATAGCAGATTAAAAATAATATGTGCCCCGGTCGGAAAAATAGCAAGCATCAGGAAAACCATCCAATCATTCCCACTATAGCCAGTGAAAGCTATTCCGCCTATCAGATTAAACACGGCTACAGTAATCCCTGCCACCAAAAATACTAAAAAGCTGTACACCCAGTGATTGATAGATTTTACATTTCGTTGACCGATCATTAAATACAGCACTACAGAAACGACAGCAAGAAAAGATAAAATATTTCCTAGCAAGGCTCCGCTGCCGCCGCCAAAACTTCCGCCTCCGACAACAACCACGCCGGCAAATGCAATCCCCATTGCTGCCACGGTACGGATATCTATTTTTTCTTTAAAGAAAACCAGACCTCCAACCAAAGCAATTGCAGGCTGCAGTGCCAATATCAAGGTAGAGCTTGCCACCGTCGTATGATTTAATGATTCGAACCATAATCCAAAGTGACCCGCTAGAAAGATTCCGGCAAAGGAAATAGCTGCCCATTCTTTTCTTTTAATCTTTAAAAAGGATTTTCGGTATTTGTACACGATAGGAAGAATTAACAAACAAGCTAAAAACATCCGATACATTACCATAATGGTAGAAGGTGCATCCGATAATTTTACAAAGATTGCTGATAAGGATATGCAAATAATTGATACTACTAAAAGGATATTAATGGTTCCTTGTTTCAATGATTATCCCTCCTCTGAGAGTGATTTTTATTTTGTTAAGAAGAGATTCGAGTATTTCTATTTCGAAGCCGGCTCTTATATTTACAACAAAAATGAAACAATTACCGGATAATGCTAGCATGATGACATAGATATTTACTAACTACTCAACCACATAAAGTAATACATGTTTTTTTATTGACATACCTAATAAAATCAGGCGACGATTAAGTACATATCACCTGATTTTTTATAGTATTTCATATTAATAAAATTATTTAAAAACTTCGTGTTAGTATTTTCCTATACTTTATCTTATAAATAAATATTTTAAAACCTTTTTATAAAAAATTCAATAAAATTCAAAATAACGGTTAGGATTCTGCTAATATAAAGGATTCGTCTATCTGATTATTAGCCCCATCTCTCTCGGCTAAGTAGATGCATTTTTACTAATAGACAAACTGTGATAAATTCAAATAGAAAGCAATCAACATTAAAGGAGAAATTATGCCAAATTTAAAAGATCAAGTTGTATTAATAACCGGAGCAAATCGTGGACAAGGGAATGGAATCGCCCAACACTTCGCTTCACTTGGCGCAAAAGTTGCCCTTGGAGCCAGAAATTTGGAGGATGCAGAAGCCCTCTCCTTCGAAATGGGGCAAAGCCAGAGTCTTCCTGTCCAATTAGATGTAACAAAAGAAACAGATTGGGCAGCTGCCATTGAATCTGTTATTCAAGCCTATAATAAAATAGATGTACTGGTTAACAATGCAGGTATTTTCATTAAAAAACCTTTATTAGAGACGACTGCAGAGGATTTTCATCAGTTAATCCAAGTGAATCAGCTCGGTGTCTTTATGGGGATAAAGGCGGTCGCACCCTACATGGAGAAACAGCAAAAAGGATCCATTATTAATAATGTATCTATCTCTGCTTTTTCTCCAATCAATGATGCAGCGGCTTATGCAGCTTCCAAAGCAGCAGTGTCCAATCTTTCACAATCTGCTGCCATCGAATTAGGACCAAAAGGAATCAGAGTCAATTCGATTCATCCAGGTGTTATTCAAACAAACATGGTGAGTAACAGCAATCTAGAGGTAGATGAGGCCGAGGCTATTCCCTTAAAAAGACTCGGACAGTCTAACGATATCGCAAAGGTAGCTGCTTTTCTCGCTTCGGATGAGAGTGCTTATTGTAATGGTGCTGAAATTGTGGTAGATGGAGGGCTTACACTGGGAACCAATATTTAACCGTTGGCTTGCAAGGAGTAATTTAAAGGGTAATGATGTCGCTTCATTCCATATAAAAACAGAGAGACTTTTCAGCTCTCTCTGTTTTCTTCAAATTACTCTAAAATATTCTGTTTTCTATGTAAAACCTCCAACGTAATCCTGCTGCTGTTGGAGGTTCTTCTTAAAAAATATTATATTGTTTTTTCAACCTGGTTGAAGCAGCGGCCATAAATCCATTTATAACCTTCTTCATTCAAGTCTCTCGGATTCCCAATTGTTTGCGGATCTTTCATTGCTTCTTTCGCAAGACGGTCGGTCATATCTGGTGATACACCTTGTTCTTCTAGGCTGGGAACCTCTAAATCTTCTACCAATTGATAAACTTCATTCACAGCTGCTTTAGCTGCCTCTTCCTCCGTCAAATTAAATGTATTGATACCTAGCCCTTTAGCAATACGTGCAAATTTCGCTGGGTGACCTTTCCAATTATATTCCATAACAGGGCCCATCATCGCTGCGACAGCCTGACCATGCGCTACCGGAATGATTCCTCCAAGTGTTTGCGACATCGCATGTGCTGCCCCTGCTGATTCACTGCCATAGGATAACCCTGCTAACATCGCAGCTTGTGCCATCCCGTAGCGTGCTTCCAGATCATTTCCATCTGAATACGCTCGTCGAATATATTTACCGACGTATTCTATCGCAAGTAATGCTGCAGCATCTGTCACCGGCTGGGCATAATGCATGGTATAACACTCGATGGCATGTGCTAACGCGTCAATCCCAGTCATTGCTGTTACATGCGGTGGCATCGAAACATGCAGCTCTGGATCAATAATTGTTAAATAAGCAGCAATCAATGGTCCGCCTGTATTAAATTTAAATTCTCTTTCTTCATCTGTAATAACAGCCCATTGCGTTACTTCCGAGCCTGTTCCAGCTGTTGTTGGAATTGTTGTTAGCGGAGGTATGCGATTTTCTAACGGTTTTTTCCCATCCGCTGCTTCGTAATCCAGTACGCTTCCATCATGGGTCGCTTCTACACCGATTCCTTTAGCAGTATCCATTGAGCTGCCTCCGCCCACTGCTACAAGTCCATTACAGTCTTCCGATTTATATAAACTGGACCCTTCTGCAATCAAACGCACTGGAGGATTCGGCTCTACTTTGTTGAATAGAACAACTTCTATGCCGGCATTCTTCAAAGATGCTTCAATCGGCGCAGTCACACCTGCCTGATAAATCCCCGGGTCTGTTACTAATAAAGCTTTTGTAACTCCCAAGTTTTTTACCTCTTCCCCAACATGTTTTATCGCGCCGATTCCATGTTTTATCGCTGTTGGTAATTCAAATTGATGAAATTTATGCATATGCTCTACTTTCATATGAAGACTCATTGTACATTCCTCCAAAAACGTATTTAATATCTATTTCATTATCAAAATCATATTCTACTATCCTCAAAACCAATTTATCGGTTCTGGATTTATATTATGGTAAACATGCTTTGTTTCCTGATATTCTTCTAGGCCAAGTTTGCCTAATTCCCTGCCGATGCCTGACTGCTTGAAGCCTCCCCATGGAGCATGCGGAAAGTATACATTAAAATCATTAATCCATACTGTACCCATCCGCATGTTAGCAACACATCGCTCTGCTTTCGCAATATCTTTTGTCCAGACCCCGCCAGCTAATCCATAAATAGAATCATTTGCGAGACGGATAGCTTCTTCCTCATTACGAAATGTTTCTATCGTAATAACCGGACCGAACCCTTCATGCTGTACAACATTCATTTCCGTTGTACATCCAGTCAAGACGGTTGGTAAATAGAAAAAGCCATTTTGCAGTGCTGGTTCATCAGGACGAGTTCCTCCAACCGCAACCTTTGCGCCTTCTTTCACGCCATTATTTACATAGGCCATCACTTTTTCTAAATGTATTTTTGAAATTAACGGTCCCATTTGCGTATTCTTATCAAAACCACTGCCTAACCGAATCTTTCTCACACGTTCCACCAATTCCTCAACAAACGCATCGTGAATACTTTCCTCCACAATAATGCGTGTTCCTGCTGAGCATATTTGTCCTGCATGGAAGAATACCGCATTCAATGCCTGATCAACTGCGGTTTCAAAATTTGCATCAGCAAAAATAACATTGGGATTTTTTCCGCCAAGCTCTAAAGCTAACTTTTTCACATTGGAGCTGGCTGACCGCATAATACGTTTCCCTGTTTCAATCCCGCCTGTAAAAGAAATCAAGTCCACATCTTCATTGATGGCTAACTCCTCTCCAACCGTTGCTCCAGCTCCCAATACAAGATTAACCACTCCTTTTGGCACGCCTGCTTCTTCCATGAGTTCAAATACTTTAATGGTTGTTAAAGGAGTAATTTCACTCGGCTTCATAATTAATGTATTTCCTGCAACAAGCGCAGGAGCTAATTTCCAGGAAGCCTGTAATAAAGGATAGTTCCACGGAGTAATTTGTCCACATACACCGACAGGTTCTTTGACTACCTTGCTGATGGTATGCGGGACGGGTGAATCAATTATTTCACCGCCATCTTTATCTGCTGATTCTGCATAATACCGAAATACGCCGGCAATATCATCCATATCGCCTCTGCTCTCTTCCACTGTTTTTCCAGTATCGAGCGATTCTAATTCTGCTAATTCTTCCTTATCTCTTTCTATCAGTGCTGCAATATCACGAACGATATTTCCCCGTTCAGTTGCTGAAGTCGCTGACCAATCACCTTGGTCAAAAACATTTCTAGCTGCAGCAACGGCCATTTTAGCATCTTCTTCATTACCTTCTGCAACAAGCGCAATGACTTCCTGATTAAAAGGGTTAATTATTTCTCTTGTCTCTCCAGAGAGGGCAAGCACCCATTCCCCATTGATATATTGTTTGCTGGTATCCAAATGAGTTCCTCCTAACTTACGTTAACTTTGTTAAGAAAAAATTTAACGTTTTGAACAAAATTAATAATAACGAATAAAATTAATCCTGTCAAACGAACCCATTTTCTTCTTATATGTAAAAATTATATTGCTTCTGAATCCACGAATCATTTGACAAATTTATTTATTTTACTATCATTAAGTTTGTTAAGAAAAAATTTAACTTTATGGACATTGATCTGTAGGAGGTCATTATTTTGAACAATCCCCATGACGAGAGGGCAAGAGAACAAATAGAAGAGGCAAAAGATCAGGTTATTCAATCGATATCGGAAACGATGGACTTATACGGTGTAACACCAGCTGCCGGTAAAATATATGCAACGATGTATTTTGAAAATCAAATGAATTTGGATGAAATGCGGGAAGAGCTTGGTATGAGCAAGCCTAGTATGAGCACCAATGTACGCCATCTCCAGCAAATTGGAATGGTAAAAAAGAAATTCCAGCGTGGTTCCAGAAAACATACCTATACTGCGGAGAAAAATTTCTTTCATTCCTTTATGGCCTACTTCTGCCAAATGTGGGAACGGGAAGCAAATACAAATATGGAAGCTATCCATCAGGCTGAAAAACCACTTCTTGAAATTATTCATGATGAGCATGTTTCTGACAGCTTCAAAGAAGAAGCTAGACATCATTATGAATTATTAAACCAGTCCAAGGTTTATTACAACTGGCTGGATCAGTTGGTACACAGTATTCGATCCGAAGAAATTTTTGAGTTTTTACCAAAGGACACATCCCAAAAAGACTAAGAGGAGAGATACCATCTTTAACTTTCAAAAACAACCTATAAATATTCTCATTATCACAGCAATTTCGATTCTATTATTAAGTGCATGCGGCGGAAATACATCGAACGAATCCGCGGCAGAAGATGATAACCCCAACAGCCTCGATATGGGCCAAATCAGCTGGGAAGAAAATATCGCAATTACAAATATGTGGAAATTCATTCTAGAAGAAGAAGGTTATGAAGTAAACTTGCATTTATTAGATATCGGGACGCAAATGGCGGCACTTGAAAATGATGAGCTGGATATCAGTCCTGAAATATGGCTGCCTGTTCAAGATGCAGAATATGTAGCACAATATGAAGATGCTATTAATTTCTCAGAAGAAACTTGGTATGATAATGCAAAAGTTGGTTTAGTCGTACCGGCTTATATGGATTATTTGGATAGTATAGAAGATTTAAATGCGAATAAGGAAAGTTTAAATGGAGAAATAACTGGATTCGATGCCGGAGCAGGCACGATGTTAGTAGTGGAAGAAGCAATGGAAGCATACGAGCTGGATTATGAGCTCACGGCCAGCTCCGAACCCGCTATGCTGACCGCGTTACAACAGGCCATCACTAATGAAGAGGATATTGTTGTGCCGTTATGGAACCCACATCGTGTATTTTCAGAAATGGACTTAAAATATTTAGACGACCCTCAAAATATCTTTGGAGAGGCTGAAAAAATTCATCACGCAACCCGCCAAAATTTTCATGAGGATTATCCAGAAGTCGATCAATGGTTGAAAAATTGGAAAATGGATGATGAACAAATTGGTGAATTGATGAGCTACGTCAGTGAGGCTGAAAATGAAGGAAAAGAAGCGCTGGAAGGTGCTGAAAAATGGGTGAATGATAATCGAAATCTTGTGAATCAATGGCTGGAAAAATAACTCGATATGAAGCAGTCTGATGGGAATTCCAATCAGACTGCTTCATTTTATCAATGCAACTATTGATTTTAAAAGCTTAATTGATAATAAACAAAAGTAAGAGGCTTTCCTTCATAAACCGTGTCTTCCCTGTTTATTTCCTCAAACCCTTTCTTTTCCAACACTTTCTGAGAAGCTATATTCTCTGCGGTGGTTTGCGCCTTGATCCCCTTTAATCTTAATGTTTTCTCTGCCTCCACTTTGAGAAGCTCAACTGCCTTTCCTGCTATCCCTTTTCCTGTATGAGCTTCACCAACTCGATATCCTAAAAAGCCGATTTTCTGTGAAGGACAAATATCTGTTAAGTTAACCCTCCCCAAAATTTCTCCGTCCGCATCCTTGATCAGAAAAAAATAAGATTTACTATCTGCCTGTTCCTTCAGCAATTCACGTAGTCTGTCATGAAAGTAATCCTTTTGGTAAAACGCTTCTCCACGGGAAGGAACAAATTTTTCAAAGTACTTTCTATTATGTAATTCAAATGTATAAAGCTTATCCTCATCTTCTATTTGCAACGGAGCAATATGTATCATCTAACAGACACCCTCTTCTGTATCCGACGGTATATATGACCTCGATACTTTTTTCATATATTATTTCACAACAAAAGCTTTCTGTCGACAGGATTGGAAATCTGGTTATTCCTGAGTGGAAAGAAATATATTTTAAAATAACCGGGCTGATGATTTTATATACAAAAACAGTCGAAGCAGTGGCTGTATCAAGAAACAGCACTGCTCCGACTGTTTATTATTAATCAATGACCCTGTGGTTCTCATCGACTTGAAGCTTTTCCGTCTTCTCCACAGCGGCAACAAATCCATCACCATGACAAACGGTGCAAGTATACTGCCACTGCTCATCATCTCTTAATAAACCTGTTCCTTCACAAGCTTTACAAGCATGTTCCTGAGATCCCATTGCTGACTTCCTTTCTATTGTTTTTCTTTAATCCAATTAATAATTCCGCCGGCCAGCAGAATTTCAAGATGACGTTTAGTAAGGTCATGCTGCACAGCAATCGTACGTTCTGTCCCTTTCAGCTTAATATCAAAGGTGTGCTGATTTTGAATCGTTTGATGGATTTGGCGAAATTCGAGCACATCCTCCTGCCGAACCAAATCATAGTCTTCCTCATTGACAAACGTTAATGGTAAAATACCGAAATTAATCAAGTTCTGCAGATGAATACGGGCAAAGTCTTTAACAAGTACGACCTTTAATCCTAGATAACGCGGTGCGAGCGCCGCATGCTCCCGGCTCGAACCTTGTCCGTAGTTAAAACCTGCAACAACCATATGACCGCCGTCATCACGTTGTTTCATTGCCGTTTCGTAATAATCATCATCAATGATTTCAAATGCAAAGGTACTGATTTTTTGAATATTACTGCGGTATGGCAAGACGCGTGAACCGCCGGCAAGGATTTCATCTGTTGAGATGTTATCATTCATTTTCAGTAATATAGGAACATCAAAGTTATCCTCAATCGGATCAAAATCTGGGATAGTCGTGATATTTGGCCCTTTTTCTAAATCAATTTGACTATTATCCTTCGGCGGCACTTCCAGCATACCCTTTGTGGAAAAAGTAGTCGGTTCTTTTATTTTCGGATAAGACATATCCAATGTTCTTGGGTCTGTAATAACTCCCGTTAATACAGAAGCAGCAGCTGTTTCCGGACTGCATAGGAACACACTGTCTTCTCTTGTCCCGGACCGTCCTGGGAAATTTCGGGGTGTCGTCCGTAAACTATTCTTACCCGTAGCCGGAGCCTGCCCCATACCAATACAGCCGTTGCATCCTGCCTGATGCATACGGGCACCGGCTGCCAGCAGATTCGCAATATGCCCGTTTTCAACAAGCTGCTCCAGCAGTTGACGGGAAGTTGGATTAATATCCAGAGAAGTACCGTTTGCGATTTGCTTTCCCTTCACAATTTCACTGGCAATCGCAAAATCGCGGTATCCCGGGTTAGCAGAAGAACCGATGTAAGACTGATAGATGTCTTCTCCGGCAACTTCCATAACAGGCACTACATTCCCCGGACTGGACGGTTTTGCAATTAACGGTTCCAACGCAGATAAATCAATTTCTTCATGTTCATCGTAATCCGCTCCATCATCTGCTTTTAATTCAATCCATTCGTCTTCGCGCCCTTGTGTTTTTAGAAAATGTTTAATTTCTTTATCTGACGGAAATACTGTGGCGGTCGCTCCAAGCTCTGCTCCCATATTGGCAATCACATGCCGATCCATAGCAGATAATTCCTTCACACCTGGTCCATAATATTCAAGGATTTTTCCGACACCGCCTTTTACGCCATGGCGGCGCAGCATTTCTAAAATAACGTCCTTGGCGCTGACCCAATCAGGCAATTTTCCTGTTAATTCAATTCCCATAACCCGCGGCATTTTCACATAATAAGGTTCACCGGACATTGCCATCGTGACGTCAATTCCGCCCGCTCCCATAGCCAGCATGCCCATACATCCATTGGCACATGTATGACTGTCTGAACCTAATAAGGTTTTCCCGGGGCGTGCCAGCTGCTGCATATGGACAGGATGACTGACACCGTTTCCAGGCCTGCTGTAATAAATGCCGAATTTCTGTGCCGCACTCCGTAAAAATAGATGGTCATCTGCATTCCGAAAATCTTCCTGAATCAGGTTATGGTCCACGTACTGTGCCGATGCCTCTGTCTTCACTTTATCAATGCCCATCGCTTCCAATTCCAGCATCACCATGGTACCTGTCGCGTCCTGTGTCAACGTCTGGTCAATTTTTAAACCAATCTCTTCTCCGGGCTTCATCTCTCCTGACAGCAAATGATCTTGAATTAATTTTTGCGCTGCATTAAGCTGCATGTTGCTTCCTCCTTATAATATACTGTCCTGATTAGAATATGCTTATATAGTAATTATTACACGTAGCAAATGAAGTTAAACTTGATGTTCCTTCCTCAAAACCTCCGATTCATACCATCTGTGAGGCGTTAACAGGCAAACACATCCTCCTTCCCTCTCTGCATATACGATTTTTGAAGCATACCCATCCTTTATTTTGATTTCATTTTCTTTTCCATCACTGGACGAAAAAATGCCCCATAAGTAAACCCTCCCATCAGAAAACCAATTATTCCATTCCAATAAGGCTCTCCTCCAAGAAGGATACTGACCATAAACATGATGACGGAGCCCGTTAAAGCATATAAAAGTCCACTGACCCAACGGTTTTTCACGGTTCGCCGCTCCTTCCAAAGTGCTTTATACGTGTTTACCCTTGAATAAAAGCCGGAAAACGATGAATTAAGGTATATAAGAAGGCTTTTATTAGCGCTGTATCACACCTATTCCTGCATAGCAAACGTATTAAAAAAAGAGAAACATGCGTGGATAATTTAAGTACGTTAAAATTTGCGCTTACGAAACAAGCCCTCTATAATAAATGTACATTCAAATTAATCCCAAAGGGGAGTAGCATAATAGCAGCTGTCGTCATTACAGGAGAAATCCTCGGCACTGCTGGCAACCGTTTCATTTCGTTGCTTGCGAGACCTTTGTCCAAAAAATATGTGGGCAAAGGTCTCTTTTTTATTAGCTTTTGCCGCACATAAGCCAAGGAGGAAAAGAAATGTCTAAACTTACGAAGCTTCTCAAGTCTAAAATGGTAAAAGAAGGAATAAAACAAGCGCAAAAACATGCCTTGCCTGTGATCAAAAAGGAATTAACCAAAAGAAAAGGCAGTTTTAAAAAATAATGAAACAATCCATGTACAATCACTATGTAACCACCGTTTTATTTACGAAGAAACACAGACGTATAAAAATACTCGGGCATCATAGTGACTTAGAGCTCTATGGGGCGGGGAGGAGTGCCGCTGTATTCAGAATAAAAAATGAGCATAAAGTGATTAAAATTTTCTACCCGTCTTTTGAAAAAACAGCAATGGAAGAAAAGCTAAATTACGAAAAGCTACATGGCAGTCCTTACTACCCAACGATATATGAAGCAGGAAGTAACTATTTAGTAATGGATTTTATTGAGGGCAAAACATTTTTTGAATGTCTGGCAGAAGGTATTCCGCTGACATCTCAACATATCAAGGATGTGGATAATGGATTAAATGCTGCGAGAGAGGCGGGATTAAATCCTTCAGATATTCATCTGCATAACCTTATCCTGACCAAAGAAGGCGCTGTGCGTCTGATTGATACAGCCCGTTTTTCTCAGGAGAAAAAATGTACGCAATGGGAAGATTTAAAATGGGCTTATGCACGATATTATCAGCGTACGAATTTCCCAAAAAAGATTCCAAGATGGGTCATGTATGCCGTATCAAAGCTTTACCGATTCTATCAGTATCTTCCTGTCAGAAAGGAAAAAAATTAGATGCGAGTTCTTTCCCTTTTTAATCACTAAATTTTAATAAAAAATACACAAACCAATTCAAATTGGTCTGTGTATTTTTTATAATTGCTTCCAAACTGACTGATATACTTGTTTCAATGGAATTCCATGTTCTTCAGCTATCGCTTTACAGTCTGCATACTCTGGTGAGCTTTGAAAGACCTCTCCATTCGAGATCCCCTGTTTCACTGTTACTGGCCCCCATGCTGTATCCACTTGAATAAACTTTCTTTCCATGCGGTGGACAGTTAGCGGATAATAACGGATGCCTAGCGTCGTAGTTTCCTGCAACAGGATTTCCTTCATTTCAGGAAGTGCTTGATTGGAACAGAGCAATTGCAGTAATACCCCCGGCCGATTTTTTTTCATATAAATGGGGGTGTAAAATACATCATTTGCCCCAGCTTCAAATAAGCGGTCCATTACAAATCCAAGCCATTCCCCTGAAATATCATCCAAATTGACTTCCACTTTTATCATATTATCATCAATATGTTCCTGATTCGGAGGATGTTTTGGTGCCATCTAGACAACTCCCTTCTTATTGCGAAATGCTACTCCTCTTTTCCTTGAGCCAGCCGGTCAATCAATACGGCATTATATGCACCGCCGAAGCCATTATCAATATTGACCACGCTGATTCCGCTCGCACAGGAGTTCAGCATTGTCAGTAATGCCGACAGGCCTTGGAAGTTCGCACCATAGCCTACACTTGTCGGCACCGCAATGACTGGATGCGAAACAAGACCGCCGACCACACTTGGGAGCGCCCCTTCCATTCCTGCGATGACGACCGAAACCGTTGCGTCCTGAATCGCTGGAGCCTGATCTAATAACCGGTGAATTCCAGCAACTCCGACATCATAAAATCGGCGTACATTACTGCCCAATGCTTCAGCAGTAACGGCTGCTTCTTCAGCGATCCGCAAGTCAGAGGTTCCGGCACAGAGAATAGCGATATATCCTTCTTTTTTTTCTCTTTTCTCTTCTACCTTTAAGGATAGGATTTGTGCCATATCATGGTACGTCAATTCAGGATGAACCCCTAAAATTTTATCTGCCTTATCCGGTGAAATCCTAGTAATTAAAATATCATTCTGCTTCGCTTTGATTGCTTGCAGGATAGCTATGATTTGCTCCACGGTTTTTCCTTCTCCGTAAATCACTTCCGGAAAACCCTGCCGTTGTTTCCTGTGATGATCTACTTTGGCAAAACCTAAATCTTCATAAGTCGCTAGCTTCTTTTTCGCGTCCTCTATGCTTAATGTTCCATTTTGGACTTCCTTTAAAATTTCTTCCATTTACTTGTCCTACTCTCCAAACTTTTTCAATGTTTATGCCTCTTCGCCAATGATAACCCGGAGTACATTGGGGTGATTCGGAAATGTTTTCGTACCGGCACCATATCCCACTTTCACCACTTTCATAGACGGCATATCACAAAACTCCTCCGCTAACACCGCAGCAAAAGCAGCCCCAGTCGGCGTTGTCAATTCTGCTTTCAAGTCACTTTGCGCAATCGGTACTCCACGCAAAATCTCCAGCGTAGCCGGTGCCGGGACAGGATACACGCCATGATCAATATGAATTTTTCCGGATCCTGTTGGAACAGCTGCTGACTTGATTTCATCAATCTCAAGCTCTTCCAATAAAATCGCTGTCCCTACAATATCAATAATCGAATCAACAGCGCCTACTTCATGAAAATGGACATCCTCCAGCGGCACACCGTGAATATGCCCTTCTGCTTCACCAATTTTTTTAAAGATCCTCAACGCCATATCTTTCACGTCTTCTGATAAATCTGCTTCTTGAATCATATTTACAATATCACGATAGGAACGATGATGATGGCTATGATCGTGATGGTGATGATGTCCCTCATCGTGACTGTGACCATGATGGTGCTCATGATGATGGTCGTGGCTATGCCCGTGATGATGCTCATGAACATGCTTATGGCTATGCCCGTGCTCATGGTCGTCCTGTTCAGAATGATCATGGCGGGAATGTCCATGCTCCTCATTCTTCAGCACAACATCAAATTTTGTGCTTGTAATCCCATTCTTCACTACTTTATAAACATTTAATTCGTATTCATCCACTAAAGGAAGCTTCTGCAACTCGTTTTGCAAATGAGAAAAACTCCCTCCCACGTCAAGCAGCGCTCCTATTGTCATATCACCGCTTATTCCTGAAAAACAATCCAAATATAACATCTTCATGAAAATTACTCCTTTGTTTATCTTCTTTATACTCTTTTCACGCGAAAAAGCAGTTTTTTCAACTGCTTTCCCGTAAAAGATCATGTTTAAATTTATCCGGAGAATCATCCGTAAAACTCCATCTCTAAATAGAGAGTAAAAATAAATTTATTCAGAGAGGAGATAGCGGGTGCTAACTCCCCCCCCCTGAGGCACTCAGGCTAATTCCGGGGGAGAAAGGAAACAACTCCCACGGAATGAAGTTGTGTTTTAAGCATTGGCAGCGATTTGCTGTTTTGACGAAGCTGCTGGCAATACTTCATTCATGCTGCCTGTACGGTAACCGCGTAAGTCTATCGATACATAGTCAAAACCAAGAGATACCAGTTTATGTTGAACCTCTGTACGTTTTTCCAGTAATTCCACCATTTTATCAGCTGCTACTTCGATACGCGCCACATTATCATGATAACGTACACGCACTTCTTCAAAACCGGCACGTTTTAAATAAAGCTCCGCCTGATTAACCTGATTTACTTTTTGTTTGTCCAGTTTTGTACCATACGGAAATCTGGATGCTAAGCTGCAGGAAGCTAATTTATTCCATACTGGAAGCTCCAATTCCTTCGCAAGCTCGCGGACTTCCGGTTTATATAGATTTGCTTCCTGAAGGACACTGCGGATGCCTTCTTCCGTTCTTGCCTTTAGCCCCGGGCGGAAATCTGCTTCATCATCCATAATCATTCCGTCTAACACATACGGATAATCCCATTCCTCCGCCAGCTGATTCAGGCGGGTGTAAAGCAATTTTTTACTGTAATACCAGCTGTCTGGGTTATTCGCTGTAATTTGAGGCTGGTTCAATTCTTTTATTTCTGTTTGGTGCACCTTCACACCCAGATCCTCTGCTAATTGAACCGCAGCCTGAAATTCGGATTCACGGAATAATTCTGATGCAACAACAACTGCCAGCACGTTATCTCCTAACTCCTGCTGCGCTCTTTTCAAAACAACTGTACTGTCTACACCGCCTGAAAATGCCACCATGACACGTCCCATTTCCTTCAGTGTTTTCCCTAAATAACGATTTTTCTCATTGATTTCCATCATTTTATTCACCTCATTTCCCCTGACTGAAGGGGGGGATTTTACTAACAAAAGGATATAAAAAACTTTCCCATTTATTGACTAAATACATTTCATTCTATTACCAGTATACTACGCTCAGCTCAGGATTTCACTTTTTCTTCAACATAAGGTATCGTCAATGGCCCTAAAGGCATCACAGCAACGGTCATCGATTCCCCATACTTTTCCTTTAACTCTTCTAACGTCTGTTCTATATCATGAGTCGGCTTTAACATGGCATTGGTTACTTGTTCGTCCGTCAGCTTGGAATAAACATAAACATCCGCCCAGACCTGAATGACAGCCTGTTTCTGAACCTGCCACTGATCAAACATTTTAAATTCCGGATTATTAATCATATCCAGCAGATCCTGCGGGCTCTTTGCCATATCAAAAATTTTCGCATAGTTTCCATGGTCAGGTAAGCCATCTGAACACTCGGATGCTACAATAATCGAACCGCCCTCTTTGACAATTTTATGGGCAGCGCTCATCCCTTTTACGGCCTGATATAAATTTTGGTCCAGCGGATAGCCGGAATTAGATGTAATCACGACATCAAACCGCTCTTCACAATGGAACATCGCGTGCTCTTTTGCATACGCACATCCTTCATCATGTGCCTGATAAAGCTCGCCAGCAAACACATTCGTAATTTCTTTCTCCCGATTTAATGTAACATTTAACATAAATTCGGGCTTACACATCCCGTTAATTTCACGGGTCATATCCTGAACCGGATTATTCTCCATATTCCCCCACGTGGAGAGCGGATCTCCAATCATCCGCGCATTATGGAAGGTCATAATCGTTTCAATCCCCGCTATTCCGGGCATGATTCCTTTTGGACCTCCAGAAAAGCCTGCGAAAAAATGCGGCTCTATAAAACCGGTTACAATTCTAAAATCAGATTCTACATAATCTTTATTCAGGTAGACATCGCAGCCAAATTTACTTTTCCCGAGATTAACAAGTGTATCCTTTTCATGACAGTGATTGTTTACAATTCGAATATTGTCTACAACCCAGCTTCCTAACATTTGAACAAATTCTTCCCTTGTCTGGTCGCGGTGTGTTCCAGTTCCATTAATAATAACAAAATTCTCTAAAGGAACATGGCTTAACTCCTCAATTAATACCGGAACCAGGATATGATTTGGTGTCGGTCTGGTAATATCACTAATGACAATCGATACCGTATCGGTAGCCTTGACAGATTCTTTCAAGGGCGCGCTGCCAATCGGATTTCGCAAAGCCTGACGGACTGCTTCCTTTTCATCTTCCATCTTTGGCAGATTGGTCGGTTCAATAAGTAAAGCGTTTTCTGGCAAATCTAAAGAAATTCCATTCTTTCCATATAGTAAATCCGTCCTCATATTCAAAAACCTCATTTCATTTAATAGCTTATATCCTGTACTTTTTTAGGTTTAAACGACATTTGCAGCAAACCGTTACTGCTGAAAAGCATTTATTTGTAAAATAACATATCATTCTATCATCAGAATAACATGATTTGTCGAATAAAACCTGCTTCTTATAACCTATCAGTCATTAACCGCATATTTCGTTTCCTGTTTATCCTCTTTTAACCCCAAATCTTCTTTTGTACCATCGATTCCTTTTTTCCGCTGATACTTGTCTATTAAAATAACACCTAAAGGACAAAGCAGCGAAGTCGTGATGGTGGATATGGAAATCTGAGCGGTCGCCATCGGAACAATACTCTGAATCGCTTCAAATTCTGCTTGTGTCATGGCTCCTGCACCAACGGCTACTGACGCTGCTGCGGCTACTGCGGCAGGTGTTGCGGCGGCGTTTCCTGCTGTGGAAGCCTCTGAGATAGGAGCAATAAAGCTTTTTTCTCTAAATAATTTAAATACAAGAATACCTGCCCCAGCTGAACAGAAAAAGGTAAGAAAAGCAAGTGTTAATCCGCCTGTAAGTACAGAGGGATTGAAGAAGTTCGCCAAATCCATGCCAGCTCCCAGAGCAAAGGCGAAAAATGGAATCGTAACCGCTTCTCCCGGCTTTAAAAACTCTCGTATTTTTGGATCCAGGTTTCCTAAAATCATTCCAATCCCGATTGGCAAAAGAACTGCAATAAATGAAATCATCGGAAATGCTGTACCTAATACCCCAAGTGCAGCTAATGTCAAAAATGGCCCGTCATTGATAGCCAGAATAGAGAGACCGCCCACATCGGATCTATTTCCAAATTTTCCTGTCAATGCAGCATACATCCCGCTATTGCTGTTTGTCATACCAGCAATTAATGCAAGGGTGGATAATCCAAATAGTCCGCTCATCGGGTCAAAGAAGAATCCAAAAGTCATCCCGACGGCTAAGCCGGCTCCATACTTCGAACCTGTAATTAAAATCCCTTTCTTTAATGCTTTTCCGCCGACTTTCAAATTCATCTGGCTTCCCACACAGAATAAGAATAAAGCAATCAATACAAGGGCACTATCCTTAAATAATTCTTGTGAAAATCCGCCAATTCTTAAAAATTCATAGTAGCCTTCCTCTGTTTGCGGTGCTCCGAGAAATTCAAGAACTCTCATCACTGCCGGTATATGCATTTGGTCAATCGTGTTTAAAGAAGCTCCTAATAGAAGTGGAACTACCATTAACCCTCCAGGTACTTTTTCAATTGTATCCTTAATTCTCATAAATCGCTCCCCCTTTGATGTGATTAAAAGCGTAAAAATAAGAACGAACCACCTGTTCAGCACTTAATTCCAATAGGATAGATGCATTTCGCATAGACTCTTCTAACGTCATTGGTTTATTGACAATACTGTGGATACTGACAACGCCAAAATCATGGAGCACTGCCGTATCATCACCTGCCGATCCTGCTAAAATAATCGTTGGAACTCCTTGCCTTTGCGCTGTTTGCGCTACTCCCAGCGGCGTTTTACCAGAAGCAGTCTGCCCGTCTACTTTTCCCTCGCCGGTAATGACTAAATCTGTTCCTGTTAAAAATTGGTTGATGTTACTATACTCCAGGACAACATCAATTCCTCTTTCCAGTTCACATGGAAAGAAGGCCTGAAAAGCTCCTCCGATGCCGCCTGCAGCTCCTGCACCCGGCATATCATGCAGCTTGATACCTGTAACCTTTGCAACCTGATCCGCAAAATGTGCGAGATTTTGATCCAGCCGCTCTATCATTTCCGATGTTGCACCTTTTTGCGGGCCAAAAATATGAGATGCCCCATTTAATCCAATCAACGGATTCTCTACATCAGAGGCGATTAAAAATTGACAATCTTTAATTCTGGGATCAAATGAATCGATTTCTATGGAAGCAATTTTACCTAATGCGTCTCCTCCATAACCGATTTCATTTCCTTCTGCATCTAAAATCCTTAGCCCCAGCGCCTGCAGCATGCCGGCACCTCCGTCATTCGTAGCGGAGCCTCCTAATCCCACAACAAAAGAAGTAAAACCATCATCCAGAGCCTGTTTAATCAGCTGCCCTGTCCCATAGGTTGTTGCTGCCAATGGGGAAAGTTCTTCTTCAGATAGTAAAGTGAGTCCTGAGGCTGCTGCCATTTCAATGACACATGTTTTCTTATCTCCTAAAATTCCATATCCAGCTTCGACCTTATTCCCCAATGGATCTGTGACAATGACATGCTTCATCTCTCCTTCTGTAGCAGTAACAAGTGTTTCTAATGTTCCTTCGCCTCCATCAGCAACAGGGATCAAGACGGTTTCTGCGTCTGGAAAAGCTTTTTTGATTCCTTTATCTATGGCATTAGCTGCTTCGACTGCACTTAAACTTCCTTTAAATGAGTCTGGAGCAACGATAATCTTCATTCCATCACATCCTTTAGTAAGCGTTTTCTTTTTTATCTGTAGTTTAAATTATACGAATATTGACTTATATTGTATATGGCTATATCATACAAAAATAAGAGGAATATATAGTTTAATATTGTAGGGTATAAACAAAGGAGCTTGAATTATGGATATGTTGACAAAAGAAATTGCGAATGCCATCGTCAGAGAAACCTCCCTCCGTTTAAATCGAAACGTAAATATTATGGATATGAACGGAGAGATTATTGCCGCTCTGGATGAAACTAGACTGCATACTGTTCATGAAGGGGCTGTAGAAGTGCTGAGCAGCGGAGAAACACTCTCTATTTATCCTGAACAAGGGGATTCCTGGCAAGGCTCGGAGCCTGGAATCAATTTACCTATCGTCTTTCAGGACACTATCATCGGGGTGATTGGGGTTACCGGCAATCCGGATGAGATGGAGGATATCGGGGAGCTGGTGAAAATGACTACAGAGCTGATGATTGACCAGGAATTTATTACTTCACAGCTGGAATGGAAACAGCGTACAAAAGAGATGGTTATTGACCAGCTGTTAAAAAGCAATGCCTCTTATAAAACGATCCAGCAAGGGCTTGATATGCTGAAAATAGAATTAACGCCTCCATTCATGGCATTCGTCATTCAAATAGATACGCTCACTATCCAAAAACAAGAATTGATTCAAAAAATAGAGCGGTTATTTGGTAAGCGTCCTGCTATTGCCGGATTTATAAACCTTAATCAGCTGTTTATTGCCGTGTCTGAAATGGAAGAGACCGAAGCCGTGCGAAAAGTAGAAGCGCTGCAAGCACTATTTCATAAGCTGGGTATTACCTTCAGAATAGCCAATAGTCTGGCTTTTCATGAACTGAAACATTTTTATCAGGCTTATTCCGATTGCGAGCTCGCTTTAAAAATCAGTGCACCGGAAATCGAAGTAATTTCATTCAGCCAGATTGAAGTACGGGCATTGCTTTATCAGCTTGACCAGACGCTGAGAGAAAGGTTCTCCAGGCGAATTCTGAACGGTTTAGATGAAACGCAGGCAATGACATTAAAAGCATTTTTTGCACATGATTTAAATATCCAAAAAACAGCTGATGCCCTATTTTTACATCGGAATACATTGCTTTACCGGTTAAATAATATCACAAGGGAAACAGGATATAATCCGAAAATTTTCAATGATTCTCTTATTTTGCAGGTGGCCTTATGGATTCAGGAACAAAATAAATAAGGCAAGGGAAGTTTGATACACTGCTTATCAAACTCCCTTGCCTTTCAATCCATTCTCTACTCTTCGCTTTCCACATCCGTGTGCCGGTATCCGCTGATCTCATTTTCACGATTCACATATACAATGATGGATGCCGGCTGTTCCGAAAACTCCACATCATATACAAACGAATAATTTCCAGCAGAAGGACCATAATAGTCTTTTTCATGATTCAACTCAAAACGAACCCATTCTCCATACTCCCGCTCAACATTATTACGCCACCTTTCCAAATCTTCAGGAGAGGCCTCTGCTTCAGCATCATCTAAGAGATCTGCCGCCTCTTCATAATCTTCAGCAGCAATAAATGTTAAAAAATCCTCGGCTGTCTGATGCGCTTCTTCCGGATAGATGTAATTCTCTTCTTCATCATAGCTGCGGGAATAATAACCTGTAATTGCATTGTCCTCATTTACATAGATATTAAAAAGAACCAGCTGTTCCCCAAACGTTGCAGCATAAATAAGAGAAGAATCTCTGGAAAACGTCTGTTCATCATAAAGATGAATATCTGCGAATTCCCCATTCGTTTCCTCCAGCCGGCTCCAATCAGACGCAATATCTGCCGGTGCTATATCTGATTCCATATCATCTTCCACTAAGTCAGCCGCTTCTTCAAAGGCACCCTCCCTCGCAAATTCTAAAAATCCTTCCGCAACGTCATGGGTCTTTTCTGAAAACTGTAATTCTGGATCAATGTTTGTCCGAAAATTAAATACTTCATTATTTCTGTTAATACCGATATAAAAGAGCGCCTTACGCGCACCAAATTTGCCTTCATAAACAAAATTAAAGATGGACGAATATGTATCTTCCTCTTCCTCCATTAAATCAATACTACTTAATCCACCATAAATTTCAGCTGTTGGAACAAATAAATCTTCAAAATCTTTTGATGTCCATTCACTGATAGAATTATCACTCAGAGAGGATGCCGCTTCTTCAAATTCTTCCTCGCTTAAAAAGGATAAAAATTCTTCTGCTGTTTGCATCGCTTCATCTCTGGCTTCCTCTCTAGTCTCTCCTTCTGATTCAGAATCAGTTTCCCCGCATGCAGAGAGTATCAAACCAAGTAAACTGACTGTTAATAGAATGGTTAACTGTTTGAACTTCAAATTTTATGCTCCTTTACCCTGATTATTTCCTTGCCGGTTAGCAGCGGATTCCTCCCTGCACAACGATGTTTTTCAAAATCGACTTATTATGTATCTATTAAACTCCATTTGCGAAAATACGCTTAATCTTTTCATATCGTACCATATGCCAGGGAAGCTTGCTAGTACTCTAATAGATGAGAAAGTTTCTATCAGAATTTCACTTTCATATCCCTTCAAACAAGGTTCATCGTGTCATCTTTTCAACTGCATTGGAAATGCTGCTTCGTATTAATCTTTTTTAACAACAATGAGGAAGAAACTACAGCCTTAAAGAAAGGTTATTATCGAAAATTTTCACCTGCTATGAAGTGAGAAAACAACAAAAAATAGCAATACCAAAGACGTTTTACCCAATGGCAGTGCCATTTTTGGTGTATATTTTTTACAGCGTGCATATCATCGGATATTTCCAATTGTTCTTTCTGTCATTACTTTATGACTCCCCCGCTTAATTCCTGTCATAATCTCTAAAAACACATGAATGCATAGCCTGTAAAATGACTCAGCCTGATAGCTCCCATTCTCCAGTTAGATCACTAATTCATCACCATTTTACAATTCATTCACTATCCTTTCGTTCAACCTCTTTACATCTGCCCCGTATCAGATATAATGTCCTTTGTATCAAAATGCACCAACATAGAAGGAGTTTCGAAAAATGCATGATTCAAACACCAAAATATGGTCATTATCCTTTATCTTTATCGTGGTTTCCAACGGTTTAGTTTTTATGATTTTCGAGATGCTGCTTCCCACGCTTCCTCTCTTTATTACTGCAATTGGAGGCGGCGCCAGCCAAGTCGGCATCGTCACAGGAATATTTATGTTATCTGCTATTCTGACTCGTCCTTTTGCTGGTCTTCTAGCAAGTAAAATGGACAAAAAATTCCTCTTAATCCTAGGTATTTTAATTAATGCCTTGGCGACTGGAGCCTATTATCTTTCAAGTGATATCACTACGCTATTGATTATTCGGCTTTTTCATGGAGCAGGGTTTGGGTTGATTACGACATATTTCGCTACATTAGCAGCCGAAATCATTCCTAAAAAGCGGCTCGGAGAAGGAATTGGATATTTTGGTCTGGGTGAAACGATTGCTATTTCTGTCGGTCCCATGATAGGTATCTTAACGCTGGAATTATATGACTTTCAGCGCTTATTCTTAGGCGGAATGGCAGTATTGATACTGGCTGTAATCATGGCCATATTGATTAAACGCGCACCAAATGGAAGAGAATTAGATAGAACAGCCAGTGTAAAGACAAAAATTCTTGAAAAGAAAGTTCTCTTCCCTGCCCTTCTGATTTTATTAGTCGGAACGGCAGCAGGAGGAATCATGTCATTCTTTTCTTTATATGCCTTGGAAAAGGATTTTTCTCATGTAGGATTGTTTTTCTTCGTTATAGCGGCAGCCAGCTTTGCAGTACGATTGGTTTCTGGCAGGCTGTTTGACTTGCACGGACCAGCCGTCATCTTGATTCCAGGTTCTATCTTTGCAATCATTGGATTAGGTCTTTTATATATTGCCAATACAGACACGGTCTTTTTTACAGCAGCAATATTTTACGGTCTAGGTTTCGGAGCATTGCTTCCTGCTATACAAACCTGGTGTATCAACCTAGTCGATAAACAGGAGCATGAAGATGCCATGGCCTCTTTCTTCAATTTTTTCGATATTGGGATAGGCGGCGGCTCATTGGTACTGGGATTAATAGCAGAAGCAGCGTCTTATCAGACTATCTATATTGTATCTGCCTTCGTATACGTCTTATTTTTCATTATGTATGTAGTTTATTTACTTATAAAAAAAACGTTCAAAAGAATTAGTTTAAGTGGAATATCAAGGGTTTAATACCCTTGATATGATTAATTGAAAAAGCAGCCATGCACTTACTTTTTTCTGCTGCTGCACATGCCAGGAAGTATTTTTAGATTCCCGCTTTGATTCTCAGAAAACCGCTTATACCCCGGTTTCTCGATTTCATAGATGGCAATTTTGCCTTCTTTATTAAAATGAAAACTTCTTCAGTAAAGCAGAAGCTCATAAAGTTAATTACTTTCTATAAAGGGAGATTCCTCTAAACCCGTCCACTGAAGACTTTTAATATATAAATCTTTTTGGCGTTCTTCATTATACGAAACAGGGGAAGTCTGTTCTATTTTATTATCTTTAAAAAACTTCCCTGTAACATCTTTCACTTCATTGGATGAAGCCAAATAAGCAGGCAAAGTGGCACCTTGCTCTGGATTTTTTGAAAATAACTTCATAACTGGTCTTAAAAACTTCGGTGCCATTCGGGTTGCCTGAGGGGTATAAATAAATCCTGGGTGCAGTGCATTGACGGTCACACCGCTGTTTGACAAGCGCTCACTCAGATAATACGTCATCATCAGAACAGCGGTTTTTGCAGTTTTATATGCCTGCATTCCCGAATAATCAGAAGCAGTTTGATTTACTGCATTATCCGGCTCAAACTCTTTGTCTTCCATGACAGATGCGATATTAACCACTCTTCCTGAACCGGAAGCCTTCAATTGATCAAGCAGCAGATGAGTTAATAAAAACGGTGCTAAATAATTAACCGCAAAAGTCATTTCAAAGCCGTCGTTATTGACTTGATACTGACCGAATACACCGCCGGCATTGTTTATGAGAACATCTAATTTGGAATAGCGCTTCTGAACCTGCTCTGCCAGCTTTCTAATCTCCGTGTGAGGACAAATCAGCGATCAGTAAATCTATATCCTTATTATCAGCAGCAGCTAATAATTCTTGACGTGCTTCTTCCCCTTTTCGCTTATTTCTGCATACTAAGACGATACGACAGCCTTGTCTGGCTAAAATAGCAGCTGTTGCGAATCCAATTCCTGAATTAGCTCCAGTTATCAAAACCGTTCTCCCTTCCATTCATCTCGTCCTCCTAATATTTAAGTCAAAGCATCCTTCATATACTTGAATCAGTTTGGTAATTTCAATAATATAATTTATAAAAATACAGGGGGTTACAAGCAGAGGCAGATATGAGACGGTAGCATTGCAGGCAATTGTCCGTGATATACTCTCTACTAATGTAACCCTTCTTTGATCAAGACATTTTATAACCTTGTTATACATCCATAAATGATTTATACTTTTAAAGCACAAAAGTATCCAAGCTTAATCAGCATACTATTACTGGACAACAAAGTGAGTAATTCATAGAAAACACCATTCCGCTTCGTATTACAACTTATCGGGAATTATATTTGTTCCTTCTGCTCTTCATTATCTTTTCCATATAATTTCTCCAAATGTTCCAGATGCTCCGTCCCCCAGCTTCTCATTGATACTAATAACGGTTTTAAACCATGACCGTACGGTGACATAGAATACTCCACTTTTGGAGGCACCTGCTGATAAACCTTGCGATGAACAATATCGTTATATTCTAATTCTCTTAATTGGGAAGTTAACATTTTTTTAGTGATTTCCGGAATAGCCCGCTGCAGTTCACTAAAACGCAATTTTTCGTTTTCCATAAGGTGAAATAAAATAATCGGTTTCCATTTTCCTACAATAATATCTAACGCAACTTGAAGCTCTCCACAATTTTCACCTGTCGTTATATTCTTCACTTTTCAACCGCTCCTTTATAAATATATGCATGAACCCCTTATATATCAAATGGTTTCCTAAAAGTAACTAGGTATAAATAAAGTGCCTTCTTCTCAAAAAGGCACTTTAGGTTTATTATAACTCTTGTAATCAAATTAATACAAACTTATTATTTGATTCATTACATCTAAATTTATACGGAGGTTACAGCATGACAAGAATTGGTATTATTACAGGAAGCACACGTGATGTACGTGTTAATTTACAAGTTGCAGAATGGGTTAAAGATTTTGCAGATAATAAAGATATAGACGCAGAATTTGAAATTGTTGATATAAAAGAAAGTGGTCTTGGACGTTTCAATGAAGCAATCCCCCCGCTTATGACAAATAAAGAATACGCAACAGAAGAACAGCGTGCATGGTCAAGAAAAATTGATTCGTTTGACGGGTTTATTTTTGTTACACCGGAATATAATAAAAATTTCCCTTCGTCCCTTAAGGATCATTTAGATTATTTAGGTTCAGAGTGGCATCATAAAGCAGCAGGCATCGTAAGCTATGGCTCTACGCTTGGTATTGCAGCTTCCCTTGCATTACGTACAACGTTATCCAATTTAAAAGTAGCTACAGTTGAACCACAAGGTGCATTCAGCTTATTTAATGACTTTGAGAACATGGCAACTTTCGCACCAATGGAAGTGCATAAACCAAGATTTGGCGAAATGATTGATGATGTTGTCGCTTGGTCCAATGCGCTTAAATCAGTGAGAAAAGAAAAGAGCCTTGTATAAGTTATATTATCCTACAGTTTGTAAAAAAGAATGATTCCACTAAAAAACAGGCACCCTTTCCATTATTGGAATGAGTGCTTGTTTTATTTCAGCAGGTCCAGAACATTATATAGATTTAAAAATTAATATTTCCCCTCTTTAGATTTAGTTACAAGGTACACTAGCGGTCCGCCAAAAATCAATCCTGCTGCTCCCATGCCTAAAAAAACAGCCATGTATGAGATGAATTCCATTTCCCTGCCTAAAATAAAATCAATTATCATACGGCCAATGGTGATTATTGCAGGGAAAGCAAGCGACCAAAGCAAGATAATTTTTAATCCTTTTGACACGTTATCCCTCCACAAATCCTTCTAGCTATTCTGATACAACCTTTTGTCATATTCATTTCAGGACAATTCTCCCCAATCTCTATACTCAATTCTACTATAATCATAATTTTCATTTTATTTCAAGCGAAGATTATCTAAATGGATTCCCATATTTTTCACAGTATTTATAAAATCCATGCTTATACATATACATCATTTTTTTAATATTTTCGGAGGTATCAAATTCGATCAACTCTAAAATCAAATGTGTAAATTCAATCGGAGCTGTTCCGTTTGCAGTGACTAAATTTTTATCTGTTACTGCTTGCTGCTGAAAAAAACTGCTCTTAGCATGATAATTTTCATAGCCCTTCCAAGCATCAACAGAGTTACCCGTATGATTATAATGATTTAGAAAACCGTTTTTCGCTAAATAATCCACAGCTCCGCATAGCTCCAACAGGTATATTATTTTGAAATGCCATTTTGATTAGATGCAAAAGCTTTTTATTATCATTATTCCATGTATTCCCGCCCACCATTACCAATAGATGAACATCCTCAGGTTCAGAACCAATGATTTAATCGACAGCAGTTCTAAAACCGCCAATGGAACTTACCGTATCCCCAAAGAAATCGTATGAACCGACCAATCCTCCCTCTGATTTAATGTTGTTGATAAGTAAGCACCTTCCCAATCTGCGTATTCGTCCAGGATAAGAAATAAAGCCTGTTTCATAAGCATCACACCACCCGTTAATAATTTACAACCTTGCAGTGATTGCCTCATTTAACTCATTTATAAAATCACTACATTCTTATTTATTAAAGTAATTATACCAAAAAAGATTTATATTATGAATATTATAAATCTTTTATCGAGCTGGTTTATTGGGTTTATATTCTTTCAAGTCAATATGTTCCAGTAACTAGAGATATTTTTAACAGGCGCATCGAAAAATTGGTGAACACGTTAACCTTGAAGCTATCTACTGACATGATTTAAGGTATTCTCCGGCTGCTTTACTAGTTCCTCAAGGCGAAGAACACGTAACCTTTAAAGAACGCCTGGGGCGCTTATCCATTACTACGATAATTAATGTTTAGTTGTTCTCTAGTAAGCAAAGAAAAACTGCTGACAAATTAGATGATTTCTTTTAAATCCAAACGTTTCATTTTTACCATTTATTCACATGGTCAAAAACTGGTCAAAACTATATAAAAAAACATCCATTTCATATAGAAAAATGAGTGCATAAAAAAATATCAAAGGTCTGCAACCCTTGATATGACTGGTTTGTACATATGATGCGGTCGGTGGGATTTGAACCCACACGGGTTATTCACCCACCAGGCCCTCAACCTGGCGCGTCTGCCATTCCGCCACGACCGCATAATATAAAAAAATGGTGCGGATGAAGGGAGTCGAACCCCCACGTCCTTAACGGACACTGGAGCCTGATTCCAGCGCGTCTGCCAATTCCGCCACATCCGCAAGATAAAAATGGTGAGCCATGAAGGATTCGAACCTTCGACCCTCTGATTAAAAGTCAGATGCTCTACCGACTGAGCTAATGGCTCCTATATATGACAGGTCATTATTTATAGTCCCTATCAATAAAAAAATACTATTATCTGTAATAGTATTATCATGTATTCCTTCTAAAAAGAAAATGGCTGGGCCACCAGGATTCGAACCTGGGGTACACGGGATCAAAACCCGATGCCTTACCGCTTGGCTATGGCCCAACTATAATGGCGGTCCGGACGGGACTCGAACCCGCGACCTCCTGCGTGACAGGCAGGCATTCTAACCAACTGAACTACCGGACCAATTATTTATTTTGATTTCTTAGAAAGATGACCCGTACGGGATTCGAACCCGTGTTACCGCCGTGAAAGGGCGGTGTCTTAACCGCTTGACCAACGGGCCATTATGAAAATTAAAATGGCGGAGAAGGAGGGATTTGAACCCTCGCGCCGCTTACACGACCTACACCCTTAGCAGGGGCGCCTCTTCAGCCACTTGAGTACTTCTCCAAATAATGGCTCCACAGGTAGGATTCGAACCTACGACCGATCGGTTAACAGCCGATTGCTCTACCACTGAGCTACTGTGGAATATAAAAGTAATCAGTCACTATCTATGTAATATCCTAATTACGCAACAACAAGAAATATCATACAATATATCCTGTTTTTTGTCAACAAAAACTGTTAAATTTCTTAAAAAGTTTTTTTCGCTTAGAAAGTTATTCAAAAATCCAAGCCATTCGACAAAGCTGCTGAACAGGTCATTCGCAATGAATGAAAACTGTCATTTCATATCAGCTACATTAATTTATCATGGATCATATTATTCGTCAATACTTAATTGAAAAAAATTAAATCAGATGTAATCTCCCCCTGCATTTTCCACATCGATACCTGGATACATCTACTTTCCTTACTCTTTTATAAACCATTTTACATTTTTGGCATTCATATATATGCTGGTAGCGCTGCTGATTCGAAGGAAGCTGTTTACAATGACGGGGAGAGCCCGTTTTTGCAAGCAATTCTCTAAAATCTTTATCTCGATGCTGGTACCCTTTTCCTTCAATATGCAAATGGTAATGACAAAGCTCGTGCTTAATAATCCCGTGAAACTCTTCCTTATCAGATTCCAGTACATATTTGGGATTCAATTCAATTAATCGTTTACTTGGGATATATCTCCCTCCAGTTGTCCGCAGACGGGAGTTAAATCGTACTTTGTCCATAAACGTTTTATTAAAGAAAGCTTCTGACAGCTGATTAACTAACTGGTACAATTCTTCCTCCGGCATTGGGTCCATCTGTTTCAACCTCCAATATATAAAGAAAGCTTCATTATTTTAATGTTCTTCTTACCTTCCTGACAATTCAAAACATACTTCTTTATTATACGCCATCAGAAATTCCCAAAAATTGTTTAACTGATGACAACTCATTTTAACATAAAAAAGAAGCTGTCGGAACTTCTATTCTCTATCTTATATTTCAGTTATACTAAGAGTTTTATTCTCATTTAAAAAACTTAATTGAGAATTAGTAGAATCACTTATCTAATATATTATTTTATTCTAAAAGAAAACAACACTTTACTAACATTTGCTTAAAAATACGATACCCACCGTCAAGAAGGACTTCTATATCAAAATAAAAAAATGTCATTCAAATTAAACAAGAATATTAATAGCAATCTACTATTTATTATGTTATTATAATAATTGTATTTAATATATAGGAGGGAAACTATCTATGAGTGAAAAAAGAAAAATGACCACTGCATTTGGAGCTCCTGTTCCAAATGATGATGATTCTAAAACGGCCGGTAAACGTGGTCCATTATTAATGGAAGATTTTTGGTTTCTTGAAAAGCTTGCACACTTTGATCGCGAAGTAATTCCTGAGCGCCGTATGCACGCAAAAGGATCCGGAGCTTATGGAACATTAACGATTACTAACGACATTACTAAATATACAAAAGCAAAAGTCTTCTCTGAAGTCGGGAAGAAAACAGACATGTTTATCCGTTTCTCTACCGTAGCTGGTGAACGCGGAGCTGCTGATGCAGAACGCGATATCCGCGGTACTGCGATGAAATTCTACACAGAAGAAGGAAACTGGGACTTAGTCGGTAATAATACGCCTGTATTCTTTATGAGAGACCCTAAACGTTTCCCAGATTTGAACCATGTTGTAAAACGTGATCCAAAAACAAATATGAAGAATGCTGATGCAAACTGGGATTTCTGGTCTAATTTACCAGAAGCACTTCATCAGGTAACTGTTGTTATGTCTGATCGCGGGATTCCAAAATCTTACCGCAACATGCACTTATTCGGAAGCCATGCATACAGCTTATATAATGAAAATAACGAGCGCGTATGGGTGAAATTCCACTTCAGAACACAGCAAGGTATCGAAAACCTTACAAACGAAGAAGCTGCAAAAGTTGTCGGTGAAGACCGCGAAAGTCACCAACGTGATTTGTACACTGCTATTGAAGAAGGAAACTTCCCTAAATGGAAAATGTACATTCAGGTTATGACTGAAGAAGAAGCTAAAAATATGCCTTACAATCCATTCGATTTAACAAAAGTATGGTACAAAGATGAATTCCCGCTTATCGAAGTTGGCGAATTAGAACTGAATAAAAACCCGGAAAACTATCATGAAGAAGTAGAACAGGCTGCATTTGCTCCTACAAACATTGTTCCTGGCATTGGTTTCTCTCCAGATAAAATGTTGCAAGGCCGTCTATTCTCTTATGGAGATGCACAGCGCTACCGTTTAGGCGTGAACCACTGGCAAATCCCTGTTAACTATCCGAAAAACGCGAAAAACTTCCACCCATATCATCGTGACGGCGCAATGCGTGTTGTCCCTTACACTGGCGGACAAGTCAGCTACAGCCCGAACCAATATGGAGAATGGGAAGACAGCAAAGAGCATCAGGAGCCTGCATTACAGCTGGGTACAGATGTAGATGCTGATTACTTTGATTTTGATGAGGACGATGCGCTTTACTACGAACAGCCAGGTAAGCTATTCCGCTTAATGTCTGATGAGCAAAAACAAGCTCTTTTCCAAAATACAGCGGATGATATTGCTCCAGCAACAAAATCAGTAAAACTTCGTCACATCAACAATTGCTATAAAGCTGATCCAGAATACGGAAAAGGCGTTGCAGAAGCAATTGGCATCTCTCTTGATGAAGTGGAAGCTGCAAACGAAGAATCTGTAAAATAATAGAAAAATAAAAAAAGACCTCTCCTTATCTAATGGTGAGCGTCTTTTTTTATGGTTGAAAAAGAGGGAACTTCCCAGCATGGAAGCTCCCTTATCTTATTTATACATTATTGAATCATTGAAAGCGCAATTCTTCCTTTTTGGACATTCACATCATCGACCCAGACGGTGACTACATCACCAACAGAAGCGACATCCATGGGATGCTTGACGAACTGCTTGGACATCTTAGAGATATGCACAAGACCGTCCTGTTTAACACCAATATCAACAAAGACTCCAAAATCAACCACATTTCGCACCGTTCCCTGAAGCTCCATGCCAGGTTTTAAATCTTCCATATTCATGACATTTTTCTTTAATAACGGCTGTGGAAAATCATCACGCAAGTCACGTTCCGGCTTGCTTAATGCCTCCAGAATATCTTCTAATGTCGGCAGTCCAATCTCTAATTCTTCCGCGACAGCCTGCTTGTCTATTCCTTCTATCTTTTGCTGCAAAGGCGCTGTCCCCAGAGCTTGTTCATCAAACTTGAGCTTGTTTAATAATGCTTTCACATGTGGATAGCTTTCCGGATGAATAGGAGTACGGTCAAGCGGTGTATCCCCATCTACAATTCTCAAGAAACCGATCGCCTGCTCATATGTTTTCGCCCCAAGTCTCGGGATTTTCTTTAATTGCTTCCGGCTGGTAAATTTCCCTTCCTCTTCCCGTTTTTTGATCACATTATTTGCAACGGTTTTACTTAAACCAGATACGTACTGCAAAAGAGAGGAAGAGGCTGTATTTACATTAACACCGACTTGGTTAACCGCTGTTTCCACAACGAATGTCAACGAATTGGACAGCTCTTTTTGACTGACATCATGCTGATATTGCCCAACGCCGATGGACTTCGGATCAATTTTCACCAGTTCCGCTAATGGATCCTGTACCCGTCTTGCAATAGATACAGCACTTCTTTCCTCTACTTGTAGATCAGGGAATTCCTCTCTTGCTAAAGCGGAGGCAGAGTACACACTTGCTCCTGCTTCATTTACAATAATATACGGAATATCCAGCTTGTTATTTGTTAATACATCTGAAATAAATTGCTCTGTTTCCCGTGATGCTGTACCATTTCCAATCGCAACCAGCTCTACATTAAATTGATTTATTAAGCTGATAACCACCTTCTCTGCGCCCTTCACATCTTTCTTTGGAGCAGTCGGATAAATCACATGGATTTGATGGACCTTCCCGGTTTCATCCACAATCGCAAGCTTACAGCCAGTACGGAAAGCCGGATCCACTCCTAAAATGACTTTCCCTTTTAATGGCGGCTGAAGTAATAGATTCCTTAAATTTACGGAGAAAACTTCAATCGCCTGTGCTTCCGCTTTTTCTGTAAGTGCACTGCGGATTTCTCGTTCCACGGAGGGTTCAATCAACCTTTTATAGCTATCCTCTACAGCTGCTGTTAATAATTCCTTCATATGCTGCGGGCACGTTTTTTTAATTACCTTTTTCTCTAAATAGGCAATTATTTTATCAACAGGCGGTTCTACCTGTACTTTTAAAATCCCCTCTTTTTCTCCGCGGTTAAGTGCAAGAATACGATGGGAAACTAATGAGCGAACCGTTTCACTATATTCATAATACATCTCAAAAATCTGTTTTTCATCTGCTGCTTTATTTTTCTCTTCAGATTGGATGGTTCCTTGCTTCATCGTGGCATTGCGAATAAATTCACGGTAAGCCGGTTCATCAGAAATCCATTCTGCAATGATATCATTTACTCCCTGAAGTACCTCTTCTACGGTGCTTAGCTCATGCTCTTCAGAGAAATATTGTGTGGCTTCCTGTTCTAACTCAAGTGATTCGCTCTGCTCCCAAATAGCTTGGGCAAATGGCTCTAATCCTTTTTCCTTTGCGATAGTAGCTCTTGTACGGCGTTTTTGTTTATAAGGGCGATACAGATCTTCTACTTTTTGAAGCTGCGTCGCTTTTTCAATGTCGTTTCTTAATTCATCTGTCAGCTTACCTTGTTCTTCAATGATACGAAGTACTTCTTGTTTTCGTTCAGACAGGTTAAGGACATATGTCCACCTATCCTGTATCTCTTTTATTTTTACTTCATCCAATCCGCCTGTGGCTTCTTTTCGATATCTTGCAATAAACGGAACGGTATTCCCTTCATTTAAAAGAGAAATCACTTTCGAAACAGTGTTTCCTTGAATATTGGTATCTTTTGATACGATTGCAATTAATTTTTCATCTGCACTCACTGTTGCTTCTCCTCCTTACTCTACGTTCTATTGTATCAAATTAAACGTGTCAATGCTTTCTGACACAACAAAAAAGATTGATTTATAATCAATAATAAATGAATCCATGTTCATGTTATTGTGATTATAAATCAACCTTTTTCTCCTTTGTATCTAATTGCCAGTAACGTTGTATCATCCTGCCTGGTACCGTCACTATGCTGCGCATAAGTATCCGTAATCTGCTCTACATTGTAGTCTTTAAAATAATACGCAGATAACTCTTTATCTTTTACGCCGTCTGAAAATACAATGAAATTTGTTCCATCGGTTAATTTTTCCGTCATAGCCTTTACGCCTCGGTAACGAGATCCCAAATATCCAGAGCTTGGAATATTTCGCTTTTTCTTACAGCCTCGCTCCAAAATAATAATCCCTATATTTCCAATGGAGGAAAAAGTAAAGGTCTGATCGATGAAGTCTAATTTTAAAATCCCCATCACTGCACCACGCATGCCAAGCAATTTTTTATTGCATAAATCAACAATTTCTTTTACTGTTTTAAATTTATGCTCCTTCACAATATCGATTACTGCCTGTGAGGATTCTTTTGCAATTGCCCCGCTTCCAAGACCATCCGCGAGCACTCCTAGAAACATATGGTCTTCTTCTATAAAAAAGTAACTGTCTCCACATAAATGATTACCCTTTTTAGATTGTTGATAGACGGAAACATCGACATATTTACCGGAAATCAATCGAATACCTCCGTACTTTCTGTTTGCATTGTTTCTCGCAATTTACGGAGTGCTCGTCTTTGAAGCCGTGACACATGCATTTGAGAAATACCCAGCATTTCACCTGTTTCTTTCTGGCTCATGTTTTTAAAATAGGTGCATTCTAAAATAAGCTGCTCCCGTTCTGATAAAACAGGAAGAACTTTTTCAAGAATCATTTTTTGCTCCAAGTTTTTAAGACTATTGTCTTCGTTACCAATTAAGTCCAATATAGCAACAGTGCTGCCGTCTGAATCAGCTTCAATTTTATGGTCAACTGATAAAGCTTTATAGCTTTTACTCATTTCCATTGTTTCTAAAACTTCTTCTTCCGGTACACCAATGTGTTCTGCAATTTCTTGTATGGTAGGAGATTTTTGATTTTTAGTCGTTAGTTCATCAGCACTTTTGCGGATTTTTGGTCCCAATTCTTTAATACGACGAGGCACATGGACACTCCATGTCTTATCTCGTATAAATCGCTTTATTTCACCAATAATGGTTGGGATAGCGAAAGACTCAAACGACTTACCATATGACGGATCGTACCTCTTAATTGCCCCAAGCAATCCAATCATGCCGACTTGTACAAGGTCTTCATGAATAGCGCTATTTTTGGAGTACTTCCTGGCAATAGATCCAACGAGATTCTGATAAGTTAAAACAATCTTTTCCTGTAATTCTTCATTTGTTGGATCTTCCTGAAGTGTACTTATCCATTGGTAAACCTCATCTCCCCCTCTATTGAATGGTTGAGATTTGGTCGTCATCCATGTCCACCTCTTCTTCTCTATTGTATTTAGTCATAATAACCATTACGCCATATTTATTGTTGATTTTTACTTCGTCCATGAGTGCTTCAATCAGGAATAGGCCAAACCCTCCTTCCCGGATTTTTTCAACAGGTTCATCGGATTGATATGGCCCTGTACCGTTCTTTACTTCTTCTAAATCAAAGCTTCCTCCGCGATCAGCTACCATAATTTCCATCCGGTCTTCATACAGGCCGAAGCCAACTGTAATTTCACCAGATTCTTTTTCTTCATAAGCATGCTCTACAGCATTTGTAACTGCTTCAGAGATAGCTACTTTTAAATCTTCAATCGCATCATAGGAAAAGCCCATCCGGTTGGCAACCCCCGATAGAGTCAGACGCATTACTCCAATATACTCCGCTTTCGCCGGTACTTTCATCTCTATATAATCAAATGCTTCCATCACTCATTGCCACCTCGAATCGCTGCTTTGATCTCTATAATCTCACTAAGTCCGGTAATCTCAAAAATACGAAAAACCCGATCCTGCACATTTTTCAACGTATAATGGCTTCCGCTTTCCTTAGAGGCTTTCAAAGCGCTGACAAACACTCCTAAACCGGTACTGTCCATATACTGCACATTTTCTAAATCTACTTCGATTTCATTGCCGCTCTCTCTCATCAGCGGCATTAATGTTTCTTTCAGCTCCGGAGCTGTGTATGCATCAATCTCTCCGCTCACTTCTAAAACTTTTACATTGCTGTCTTCTTGTACGTTTACTGATAAATTCATAATAACCCCCTCTGCCATCCAGATATAAGATTAGATGACTATACATTATAAATTCATTTTCTCTATAACATTTGAAACGAAATTTATTTAACTAGAATAAACTATTATATTGTATTCCCTGCATTTATTTCTTTAAACCTCTTTACGAAGAACAATTAATGTAAAATCATCCCTCAATTGAAAATCCTGCAGTTTTTCAAAATACTGATACACATTTTCTACCAGCTCCTGTGCCGGTAAATCAATATATTTTCGGATGACTTCCAACAATTCTTCTGTTTCAATAAACCGGTCGCCGTCTCTGCACTCGGAAACACCATCTGTCAGAAAGATAATCAGGTCATCCTTCTGAATTGCTAATTCATATTCCCGATAAGTAGCATCCGGCATCACGCCGAGTACAATCCCTTTCGCACGAACCTCTTCAAATTCTTCCGTTTCTGCACGGAAAATATATCCCGGCTCATGCCCTGCGGAAGATAATCTTAATTTACTTTCCGCCGGCAAATAATGTGCATAACACATCGTAATAAACATACTGGGATCAATATTTCTTTCTACTACACGATTCAGGTTTTCTAATACTTTATTTGGTGACATTGTCGCTTCTGGATAACTGTCCATTGCATATTTGATCATCGACATACACAGTGCTGCCGGTATTCCTTTTCCAACGACATCCGCAATGGCAATCCCGATTGTCCCATTGCTTCCTTTGGTGAAATGATGATAATCTCCGTTCATCTGATGAGCAGGAACACTAATCACGCCGATATCTAATCCGCTTACTTCCGGCCTTTGCGTTCCAAGCAAGGTCTTTTGCATATTCGCCGCAACAGAAATTTCAGAAGTCAGCACATCTTTTTCCTGTCTTAAATAATCAACTTCCTGCAATGCCAATCCATAGAAAACCGTAGCTTCTAATAAAAATTCCATCGACAGCTTATATTCCTCCAATAATTGAGGATAAATCCGCTCCATTGCCTGAATATGCAAATTGATTAATTCTTCCGGCAAGATATTCTTTTTAATAAAAGCTTTGCTGATTAATTCAAGGTCATACAATGATTTCTCATCTTGTGTTTCAATATATTTTTGTAATAATTTCTGGTATTTTACAGTATTTTTTCTGATCGTTTCTTCCACTGTGGTTACTCCCCCCTTATTTCAAAGAACCTTTTATTCTTTTTTAAGGCTTTCCCCGAGCTGGTAAACCGGTGTTTCGTGATTTTTAAACACAACTGTTTTCTCTTTCTTTTTTTCTCACCTGGATTACCAATGGCATGTACTGGATAAAATAAGGAAGGGTGCTAAAATAAAAGGATTATATTATCTGATCCATTTAATCGCTTTGATTTTAGTTCCTTCCCCCGCTGCGGATTCTATATCAAATTCATCCATCAAGCGTTTTACCCCGGGCAGTCCAGCACCAAGCCCTCCAGAGGTCGTATAGCCATCTTGCATGACACGGCTTATATCTTTTATTCCTGGACCAGTGTCCACAGCTGTCATTAAGATTCCTTTTTGACTGTTCGTATAAATGTACTCAAAACAAACCTGTCCATTTTTAGCATATAAATAAATATTGCGAGCTAATTCAGATACTGCGGTAGCAATCCTTGCCTGATCAACGGTTCCAAAGCCAATTTCTTTTGCCATTTCCCGTCCGAGCTGTCTTGCTCCAACAATATCCCACTCTTTATGAATGTTGACACAGGATCTTGGGTTCATATATTAACCTCCCAATTCCTGATGTAACTTCACTAAACCTTGTTCTAAATCTAATGCTGTCGGGACATTTTGCAAGTGTATTCCCAAGTCAATTAATGTCATTGCAACAGCTGGCTGAATTCCAGTTAATACAACACGCGCCCCCATTAAATCCGACATGGACACAACATCACCAAGTACTTTTGCAATAAAAGAATCAATGATATCAACAGATGTCAAATCAATCACAACACCTGTTGCACCTGTTTTATGAATTTTTGCTAATAAATCTTCCTGAAATTTAATAGCCGTTTGATCATCAATCTCCGTCTGAATAGAAATCAGCAAATAATTGTGCAACTTTAAAATAGGTATCCGCATTTTCTCTATTCCCCCTTAAGAGCATTCATTATTTCATCAATGCCTTGGTTTTTAGAAGGCAAATCCACAACAGTTCTTCCAGTTATTTCAAGCGCTCTGGTAAAACCTTTTTTCAAAGAGCTTCTGGTAGGGAATTTACTTAAATCAATCCCTATATTTATAATCGTTTGAGCAATTTCCGGACGGATGCCTACAAGAATACATGTAGATCCAATCAGTCTGACCGCTTCCGCTGCCTGAATAATATGATGTGCTACCATGGTGTCCACAACAGGAACACCCGTAATATCTATTAAGACAACTTCGGAGTTATGCTTGATTGCCCCCTCCAGTAAATTCTCCATAATCAATTTCGCTCTGTCCGTATCAATGGTTCCAATCAACGGCATGACGGTTATCCCTTCCATAACAGGGATCAACGGTGCGGATAGTTCCTGTAAAGCTACCCGCTGTAAAGATAAAATATTTTCCCAGCTTCCTGAATACTCATTGACGAGCTGTCGAATCAATGGTTCTATCCATTCATCTACGCTTGTTAAGACATTTGAAAAATGACTGGAATCTACTTGGTCTGCTTGCTTCAGTAAAAATTCAATGGTAACACGACGAAAAACCTGCAGCCCATCGGTTATATAACTGAGCGGCCAGCCAAGGTTGATCATTTTCTCCGAAAACTCTTCTACTACTTTCGAAGACCCCTGATTTTGGATACTTGTAAAAATAACATTCACAAATTCGCGGTTGGTATTCTCATAGAGTTCATCAGATATACTCGCTGTATAATTCCCTGATTTTATTCTCCCTACTTCATCCATCCAACTATCAACAATAGAATCACTATTACTGATCATTAATTCTTTCAGATTTGCATCCATCCCCTGATACCTCCAAATTCTAAACATTTTTCCATATTAATACAAACTTCTACAAAACTCCAGTCAAAATACTTTTGTATCAGCCTCTTCTAAGTATGCAGAAACTACTATTCCCATTTTACCTCAATTGTACCATATATCAAATAAACACAGCATTTTTTCAAGTTACACTATCCACTCCCCCGCATACACGCTTCTATTAATTTCTCATTTTATTGACAAAAGCTCCCTCATTAAAAAAAGGCCTGCTTAGCTGCAGACCCTTTTATGTATTGAAAAAAGAACCAGTTAAACAAATTCTTTTCGTTTTAAATTCCCCAGGAAATAATCCAATTGTTTATGTGTCCGAGTAATCATGGCTTCATCCAGGATTGGATTATCCTTGGTTTTATCAACTTCACTATCCTGAAAATATTACCCTTTTAAGGGTTGGCTTTTTAACGTAGCAAGCAGCGGCTTTAAGGCATAATCCAATGCTAATAAATGCGAGAGGCTTCCCCCTGTCATAACAGGCAGTGAAACCGTCCCCCGTAAAACATCCTGGGGCATTAAATCAAATAATGACTTTAGGATGCCTGAATAGGAGGCTTTATAGACAGGACTCCCGACGATGACCCCGTCTGCCGCTTCCAAATCCCCGGCAATCTCTTTGATTTTCGGACTTTGGAAGTTCGCATACAGCAAAGCTTCTGCTTCTACATCTCTGACGGATATATGCTTTACACGAAACCCTTGCTGCTCCGCCAATTCACCTAAATAATAAAGAACGCGTTCTGATCTGGATAATGTTGAAGGACTTCCTGATATAACAACAATTGTACTCACAAATATTCTCCTTCCTTTATACAGCATAACCCTACAAAACCAATATACTTCTAATCAGCCTTCCCGATTTGCCGTTTCTTTTTTATTACGATTGGAAGAAATATTAACGCCAAATTTCTACTGAGCACATCATATGCATATTCACGACGAAAAAATCCTTCCCTCGTAATTTTTAAGCTTTCTTAGATCTCTCTTTCCTTCTATCCATCACCTAACAGATATTTTGAGATTTTTAAATTTTCATTTTAGAAAAACCTATTTTTTTGCTGAATAGTGTACTATTTTCCATAGTTGCAGCGTTCTTTTCTCACTTATATTTGAGTATCCCGAGTATTTTACAAAGATTTATAAATTGAATATTAGTATATCATCCTATTCCTCTCACTACAATAGGTATTATTATAAATAATTTATGTAAGGACTTATTCTTCGTGTCCAAAAAGACCGATAATCAAAATCAAGAAGTTTGGCATATCATTATATAGAAAATTTCAATATTCACTTTGAAGCAGTATCCTTTACCGGAATACTTCCCTTGAGTTTACACAAAAAGAGCCTTGAGGAATCCCTCAAGGCTCTATATGATGAAATTACTTTCATTAACCTAATCCATTATGTGCTTAGCGTCTCTTCCCGAAAAAATGTATATAGCTCTGCTGCACTGGTTACTGTTTTATCTGCTTTTATTCTTCCTTCCGGTTCTTCCCTCTGTCGATGGTTCATCCAGACGGCATGCCAGCCTGCCTGTTTGGCACCGACAATATCATTAGCAAAGGAGTCGCCGACATACACTGTATTTTCTTTCTTTAAACCCAGCTTGTCCTCCATGAATTGAAACGCTGCTGTGGATGGTTTCGCATGCCCTATTGTTTCAGAAATAAATAAACGCTCTTCCGGAATCCACTTGTTCAGCTTTAACTGTTTGATTTTCATTGCCTGATGTCCTTCCGCACCATTTGTCATTACAGCTAATTGCTTCTGACTCGCTGAAAGATAATCCAGGAGCTCCACCACTTCATCAAATAACTCTATTTTTCCTTGTTCTTGGACGTAACTGTCCTGAAATTCTAAAGCCTGCTCTGCTGTTATCTGTATTCCTATTTCTGCGCAAGCATCTTTGATTCGCCGGATATGCATTTCTTCCATTGTAATTTTACCTGCTACCTGATCATCAAATAGCGCATCGCTATGTTTGCGACTTAATAGATAAAGATGATTTAACTCCGCTTCCGACAAAGCCACGTTCAACATTTTTTTACATGTTTTTCGAAATGTCGCAGCCTGGTCATATAATGTATCATCCATATCAAAAATGATTGTATCCATCGTTATCAACCTCCACCTTCATTCCTTTTCATTTTACTATATCTTTTAACGAAGGAGAATAATTTCTTAAAACATCGGTATTCTTGCCAAGGAGAGGTCTGTTACAACGGTCTTATTACTATCTGCTTTTATCAAATAAATCCCTGCAGAAAAAACGAACTTCTATTTTATCCTCTGGGCATAAGTGCGACTTTAGCTCTGTCTGCGCCTGTCGGCTTGCCAATCGCTAAGTCTTCTTTTCACCCTCTGGGCATAAGTGCGACTTTAGCTCTGTCTGCGCCTGTCGGCTTGCCAATCGCTAAGTCTTCTTTAAAGGAGAGGAGCTCGGGATCTATGGAAAACGGAGTATTTTTTTGAGACTTGAGATTATTCACCCTATGGAACCCGTTAGAGCTTCCTCCTCCACTTTTTATATGCTTTCCTTTCTTTCTCCAATGAAACTTCATTAAAAAAGACCGCCCTAATATAAGGACAGTCTTTTTACGCATCAGAAAAGTATTAATTATTACTGTAGACATCTCGTAAGCCAAGGCTTATTTCTAATGATTGATTGATTTTTTCCATCATTTCTTTATCTAATTTTGTAATTTTATCCGTTAACCGCTGCTTATCTAACGTGCGAATTTGTTCCAGCAGAATAACTGAATTCCGGTCAAACCCATAACGTTTTGCATCAATCTCTACATGCGTTGGCAACTTAGCCTTCTGAATTTGCGCGGTAATGGCCGCCACAATCACAGTCGGACTAAATCGGTTACCTATATCATTCTGGAGAATAAGAACCGGTCTCACACCGCCCTGCTCTGAGCCAACCACAGGGGATAAGTCAGCAAAATAAACCTCGCCTCTTTGAACGATCACAAGTGTTACACCCCGATCACAGAGCGCTCTAGAGTAATTTCAGCCTCTTCTTCAGCTTGAAAAGCCTCTGAAGCAATCGTTAGATTAATTCTTGCCATTTCCTCATATCCGCGCTGCATCGTTTCATGAAAACGCTGGAGGTGTTCTTCTTTTTTATGGTTTAAATAAATTTGAGTTGCTTCACAAATGAAATCACTTAAGTCAGAGCTATTCTCATATTTCATTAATCCATCCACCTCACTCAGCAAATTTTTCGGTATTTTCACTAAAATTTCTTCTTTATTTTCAGCCAAAACCAAGCACCCCCGCCAACAATTAACGTTCGTTATTCAATTTAATATTATGATAGCATTGTGAACATACTTTTGCAAAGGGGTTATGGCGAATTTGTAAAAAAATCATGTAAATTTGTCGTTTTAAACCTTAAATTTTGTGGTATCTATATTATTTGAAGTGTTAAAAATGAGCGTTTTTCCCTTACGCTGCTTTTCTCCCGGCTTCCTGACTGCCGCTGAGGAAAATACTCCGTTAAACAATATTTTTCTTCATTAAATTTTCATTTTATGTTCAAAAATGAAAGAACGTTCACCAAGCCTTGAATTTTTCATTCGATTTTTATCCTTTAGCTGATTTATGCAACGAAATAAATACCTGTCTATTAATTATATGCCAATATGTTAAAATCATACCTCTAAACTGGAAATGGGACATACAAAAGCAGACTCCGTTTTCAGAGAGCCTGCTTTTGTATTAACCGTATCATTTTGTTAACTGTCCTTGGACAGATTGTGCTACTTCAATCATTTCTTCCTTCGTCAGCTCTGTACTTGCCAATTGATAATCAACACCCTGATAACTCCATTTTAAAACATTATCTTCCAACCCAGCAACAGTAGCTCCCAGATTCACAATATCTCCATTGACTACTTCTGGAGCTGAGCTCACTGGAGCTGTTTCTCTGATTTCCTGAACAAGTGTAAAGTTTTTCTCTCCCTCAAAGGTTGTAATAATTCGCTCTCCATCCTCCAGGGGAACCTCTTGCTTATCCGCCATTTCTGCTCCAGCTGTAAACGTAGGATACAACTCCCGTACTTCCTGCGCAGCTGTTTCTACAGCTGCTCCCTCTTCTGCACCAGCACTTTCCTCATCTGTTTCCTGCTCCATGTTCTTCTCCATCGTAAAATCATCTTCTGCAAATGTTGCATCTAAATCAAAACCATGAAAAGTGACATTAACCAGCGGTTCCCCATCTTGATTTAACACATTGACCATTGCTGGTGTATAACTGGATTTGTCAAAGTAAATTTCTTGAGCCGGTAAATTATTGTTGCTTTGATAATTTGTTTTCGTCCGGAAAATATAATGGTCTTCCGTTGTTTCAAATTGCGCTTCTGGATCGTTTAATACATCATTGACCAGTGATTGAAGCAAATATGGCTGACTGCTATTCTCTGGCCAATCCGATTGGAATTTGAAACTTTTTTCCAAAGCTGGCGTTAATACAAAAACACCATCCATATTTTTCAAAATGACTTGACTTTCATTCTGCTCAGCTTCATTTTCCAGCTTCACACGATATTGATCATCAGCCTGATACCATATATCAATCAAAAATGTTTGTTCCTGCTCTCCTGTATTCATCGTCATATCCGCAGTGGCTTTATACCCCTCTAGATCGGCAACTGTCTCCTGCAATTCCTCCACAACATCTTCCTGCGTTTTTTCTCCACATGCTGCCAGCACCAGACTCAATGCACCTAATAGTAAAACGACACTGAAAAAACGTCTATTTATCATCAGCATATCTCCCTTGTCTCATTTAACAAAGGGAACGATTTGTTAACAGTACGTCACACCGTTTTATGAAGAAAATGTACGGATTGCCTTTGGAATGCCTTGAATCACATCCCCCGCCAGCAAATCCTGTTCCGAGTGTTCTTCTTGGACTAATAAGTCTGCAGATTTTCCGTGCAAGAAGCAAGCGTTATTTATTCCTGCAAAAATCGATTTGCTCTGCATCACCGTTGCTAAAATCATACCGGTCAGCACATCCCCGCTGCCTCCTTTAGCAAGTCCAGGGTTCCCGCTTGATTCTACGGTCTGGTTACCATCCGGATCGGTAATGATGGTATGCTTTCCTTTTAACACAAGGTAGCAGTTCAACCGCTTGGCAAAATCAGAACTATGCCGGAAAGGCTCCATAAGTAAGTCCGAGACAGATATATCCATTAAAGCAGCAAGTTCACCTGGGTGAGGTGTTAAAATCAGCGGAGCCTGTCTTAACTTAAAATCTGCTGCATAGGCTCTCAGATGAAAAAGACCATCTGCATCGATAACGATTGGTCCTTTATACCTGAGCAATGCCGGAAAAATGCCTTTGGCCGTTTCTTCTTTTCTGCCCAGACCAACGCCAACAGCAATCGCATCAAAACCAGACAAGTCAATGTTATCGATTCCCGTGATACAGCCATCTGTTTCGGATGCGCCAATATACATAGCCTCCGGATTATTTCCAGCAATCATGGAAATTACATTTTTCACAGAAGCCGTTGTTAATAACCCTGCTCCAGTCCGCAAGGCTGCTTTTGTTGTCATCAGAACGGATCCCGGCATCGGCTCACTTCCACCAATAATCAGCCCTTTTCCATGATCTCCTTTATGAGAATTGACGCCCCGCTTTGGAAAAGCTTCCTGAAAATCTGCTGTTGTCCACAAGCGTTTTTTTGTGTGCGCTTGGAATAATTTTTCAGGAAAACCAATATCCGCTACAATCCATTCACCATAATAGGAAGACGTTTGCTGACAGACAGCCGATTGTTTTACTGCTCCTATCATAATCGTTGCATCTGCTTCAATAGCCTGAAAATCCGCGAAGCCTTCCTCTGCCGGCAGCCCAGTTGGTATATCGATGGAAATCACATACGCATCTTGTTTATTCACCTGTCTCGTTACAGTTAAGATATCGCCTCTTAATCCGCCGCGCACACCGATTCCAAGCATCGCATCAATAATCACATCAGCCTCTGAAAGAACTGTATCTGCCGTCCCTTCATTATAATCCGCCACCTGGCCGCCAAATTGACGATAAATCTTCTTATGGCGAGCTGCATCACCTGTAATTTTCTCGTCCGGCGCAACCTGGATCACCTTGATAGCGTAACCTGCTTCTTCAAGCACACGGGCAATGACAAAACCGTCTCCGCCATTATTTCCGCCGCCAATTAAAATAACTGTCTTATCTTCTTTAGTTATCCGCTTTTTTATTTCTCTGCTCGCTTCTCTCCCTGCATTCTCCATGAGTATCTTTCCATCAAGGCCCATCGTTTGAATAGTTTCTCGGTCAATCTTGTACATTTCTTCCGCGGTAACAATATACAAATTCGTTCCCTCCTACCGCAATAAAATATATGAGACAAACTATGCGATTATGCATTTTTAGAATGCTGTCATTTTACTTTATCCTATCTCTCTTCTAATAAAACCTGTGCTACTGCATACTCTCTGCTGTGAGATATAGACACGTGGATAGATATATCCTCCATCCCCTCTGCCTGCATTTCCGGCGCTCCATTGGCATGATTTCTAATTTCGATTTGTTGAAAGCTCAGTTTTCCAATCCCAGTTCCATTTGCTTTAGCCAGAGCTTCCTTTGCAGCAAAACGCCCTGCTGCATACTCCACGCGCCGATGAAGAGCTAACTGCCCTGCTTGTTCCATCTCTGTGCTGGTTAATACACGTTCTAAAAAACGATTATTTTTTTCAAGTAATCGTTTGATTCTTGCTAATTCAACGATATCCACACCGATTCCAAGTATCATGGTCACTGCTCCTAAAATTTTTCTATTTATAGTAACACCTTTATAATGGTCATAATCTGTATTATTTCTTATTATTATAGTATATAGGACAACTTATTTCATTTAAAAGCATTGGCTATGGGAGGCACAATATGTTTATTAGGACAGAACGGAGCATCAGAGAATTCTTTGAATTATATCCCGTGGTAACCATCATTGTCGGGATCAATATATTTCTGTGGTTTATTATTGATTTTTTAAATTTACAAATTGGCACTTACATAAGAGATTATGGGGTGGGAATCAACTATTGGATTGGAGAAGGAGAATGGTGGAGATTATTCACCCCTATTTTTCTTCATGCCGGGGCCATGCACATGCTGTTTAATTCCTTTTCCCTCGTGCTGTTCGGTCCTGCACTTGAACAAATGCTCGGTAAATTCAAGTTTATTTTAGCCTATATCGGCACTGCTGTGACAGCAAATATTGTTATTTACTTTATTGAATCTCCTGCCTATGCTCATTTAGGCGCATCCGGAGCAATCTTCGGTTTGTTCGGAATCTATGTTTATATGGTCTTTTTCCGAAAAGATTTAATCGATCAATCCAGCAGTCAAATCATTGGTGTCATTGTAGCCATTGCGTTGGCCATGACATTTTTACGAAGCGGCATTAGCATATTGGGACATTTATTTGGTTTTTTCAGCGGTTTTACCTACGCTCCGCTTCTCTTAGCCGGCGTAAAGAGTTATTCCCCCTGGTCGCGCAACCGACCGCGAAAAAGAAAGTATGCAGATGATGACGACGGCCCGCAATTTGATCCGGATCGATGGAATAAAAAACGGAAAATGCCAGAGGCTATCCGGAAAAATATGCTATGGATTATTGTCGGTATCATTGCTGTTCTATGGCTATTAGGACAGGCAAATATTTTATAAGAATAATGAGCTGGTTGTGAATTTTTCATAACCAGCTTTTTATTTCGTGAAAAATGAATACAATATAAAACGGGCCCGGCTTTATGCTATAATAAGAACACTTCGCAATTATCCTCAAAATTAAATAAGGAGGTTTCTTATGGAAATCTATACTTCATTCATCTTTTTCCTGTTTGGCACCATTTTTGGTTCATTTTTTATGGTTGTCGGCATTCGTCTCCCGCAAAAAATTTCTTTTTCCAATGAACGTTCCAAATGTCCCGCCTGCCATTATCAGCTCGCATGGTACGATAATATCCCCATCCTGTCTTATCTTCTTCTGAAAGGCCACTGCAGAAAATGCCGCTATTCCATTTCTTATTTATACCCGCTGACAGAAGCTACCACAGGCTTTCTCTTTACCCTTTGTTACTGGCATGCAGCCACTCCTACAGAAGTGCTTCTCTCTCTTTTATTTATATCCCTATTAATTCTTATCATCATCACTGACCTCTATTATATGGTCATTCCAAATAAGCTATTAGCTCTTTTCCTTTTTGCTTTTATTCTCGTACGGCTGATAGAACCGCTAAACCCTTGGTGGGACTCTGTAGCAGGAGCTCTTACTGGTTTTTTGATTATTTTTATCGTCATCTTATGGAATAAAGAAGCAATGGGAGCAGGAGATATGAAATTAATGGCCGTACTCGGTGTTGTATTGGGTTTCTCTCATATTATTACAACCTTTCTGCTGGCTTGTATTTCTGGAGCAGTAATTGGAATTGTTTTACTTCGTTTCAGTATCATTCAGCGGAATAAGCCATTTCCTTTTGGCCCTTTTATCGCTTTGGGCGCGCTGCTCTCTTATTTTTCAGGCGATATTCTGATTCACTGGTATTTGAATTTATTTACCTGATGTAAAAAAACTGCTGGTTTTGAATAAATATAAAACGAATCATTATTTCATACAAATACACAATCGTATTCCCGCTCAACCTGGACAAATCTAAATACTTTCATAACAAATAAAACAAATTCAATCATTGATATTCAAATTCAGTTATTAATTTTATATCGCCCTTTAAATAACTGATAATACACACAATTCTTCATAATATTTGTAATTACAAATATTAAAAATTATACTTTCAAGGTGTTTTATTATAAGTATTTCATTTTTCTATCTCAAAAATGTATGTACAATTTGTATTCTTTTCGTCTATAATTGTATTAAATATTATTATAGGAGGATACAAATTATGATGAAATATTTACAGAACCTTGGTAAATCACTGATGTTACCAGTTGCTGTATTACCTGCAGCGGCGGTTCTTATGGGAATTGGTCATTGGATAGACAGTTTCTTTGAAGCTGACAGCCGTTTTGCTGCTTTTCTAATCAGCGGCGGGGATGCTATCCTTTCCTCCCTGGCTATTCTTTTCGCAGTCGGGGTCGCAATAGGAATGACAAAAGCAAAGGACGGAGCCGCAGCGCTCAGCGGGCTGGTTGGCTATCTCGTTATTACGAAGGTATTGGAATCAGAAAGCGTCGCTAGTTTACTGCAGATTGATTTAAGTCAGGTAGACATGGCTTTTGATAATATCGAAAATGTTTTTATTGGAATTTTAGCCGGGCTTATTTCTGCAGCGCTTTACAATCGCTTCAGTCATGTTTCATTGCCAGACGCATTTGCTTTCTTCAGCGGGAAACGTCTTGTACCTATTTTAACAGCGGCAACTATGCTGCTCGTTTCCATCGCTGTTCTTTTTGTTTGGCCGGTTGTTTATGGCTGGCTGGTGAGCTTCGGAACAATGATTAGTAATTTAGGCGCTGCCGGCGCAGGTCTATACGGATTCTTTAACCGTTTATTAATACCGACGGGATTGCACCACGCATTGAACAATGTATTTTGGTTTGATGTAGCAGGTATTAATGATATCGGTAATTTTTGGGATGGCAATGGCGAACCTGGTGTTACAGGCAGATACATGGCTGGATTTTTCCCGATTATGATGTTTGGTCTTCCAGCAGCTGCGCTTGCAATGTATCATACAGCAAGAACAAAACAGCGTAAGCAAGCAGCATCACTATTGATGGCAGTTGGCTTTGCCTCATTCTTTACAGGAGTAACAGAGCCGCTAGAATTTTCCTTTATGTTCTTAGCCCCTGTATTGTACTTTGTTCACGCTGTACTTACCGGACTGTCCTTATTCATTGCAGCAGCCTTCCAATGGACTGCAGGGTTTACGTTTAGCGCAGGATTTGTAGACTACTTCCTGAGCTTCCGGCTGCCATTGGCAAATCAGCCTTATATGCTCATCCTGCAAGGACTTGCATTTGCTGTTGTTTACTATTTCTTGTTCCGTTTTTTAATCGTAAAATTAGACTTGAAAACGCCTGGTCGTCAGGATGATAATGAATTAGCTGAAGAACCCACTACAAATCCTGAATCAGCCAATGAAGCTAAAGACAAACATACATTAATGGCTGAAACAATCTATACACATCTCGGTAAAAAAGAAAATATTGATTCTATCGATAATTGCGCAACCAGACTGCGCCTGGAAATCCAGGACATGGATAAAGTAAACCAGGATGGCATTAAGAAAACAGGAGTTCCCGGTGTTCAGCAAGTAAGTAAAAATAATTTGCAAATTATTGTCGGAACTCAGGTACAAGCAGTGGCAGATGCATTGCAAAAACTATATAATGAGGATAAATCATAATTTATATTTATCTTATAGGGGGAGCATAATGAATATTATCAGAGCAGAAAATTATAGTGAGATGAGCCAGCTGGCAGCAAAAAAACTGATAGAGCAAGTAAACGAGAAATCAAACAGTGTGCTGGGTTTAGCAACTGGATCTACACCAGAAGGATTGTACGAAGAAATTATCAAAGAACACAAAGCAGGCAATGTTTCTTTCAAAGATGTGACGTCCTTCAATTTAGATGAGTATGTCGGACTTAACAAAGAAAATGATCAAAGTTATTACTATTATATGCATCATCTTCTGTTCAATCATATTGATATTGATAGCGGACAGGTTAACCTGCCAAATGGAGATGCAAATGATTTACAGGAAGAATGCAACAGCTATGAAAAGGCCATTAAACAAGCTGACGGCATTGATATTCAAATTTTAGGGATTGGTTTAAACGGACATATCGGTTTTAATGAACCAGGAACACCATTTTCTATGCAAACCCATGTAATTGACTTGGATGAATCCACCCGTCAAGCAAATGCTCGCTTCTTTGATTCCATCGATGATGTACCAACACAAGCTATTACCATGGGTATCGATACGATTATGCAGTCCAAACAAATTATTCTCTTAGTTTCTGGTTCACAAAAAGCAGAAGCGTTAGATAAATTAGTGAATGGACCTGTTACAGAAGATTTCCCTGCTTCTATTTTACAAAAGCATGCAAATGTAACGATTATCGCTGATCAGGATGCATTATCCGAGCTATCTGAATAAAAAAACATCTTATTTAAAAAGAAGCATTCACTAAAAGACAAGTGAATGCTTCTTTTTACGCTTGTTTACTGACGTTGCGATACTCTTTCAAGACTGGAATCACGCGTTCCTTTATAACACATTAAGGCTGCGATTATTCCGTCTTAAGAGCTAAAGTTTATCACCAAAGTTAAAAACATGAGGCATTGTTCTTGTAAGAACGTTGCCTCATGTTTTTTTATACAGATATTAAATTAACGGTCGTCTCTTCTTTTACGCTGGAAATTCCCTTTATTATTTTTGCGGTTTCTGCCGCCCTGGTTTCTTCCGCCTTGATTGCGTCCACCTTGGCCACGTCCGCCATAATAACGTTTTTTATTATTTCCACGACGGTTATCCTCTTTCGCTTTTTTCACACTGATTGGTGCAGCAGAGGAAATGCGTACAGGTGTATCTCTTCTTTCTTTTGTCATCATGCTGATTGCAGCAGCAATAACCGTAACGGAATCATGATCATCAAGTAATTCTTTCGCCGCTTCATAATAAGGGTTCAAATCTTTTTGATCGATCGCCTTTTTCATTTTATCAATGGTTACTTGCTGTTGTCCGCGTCGCGCATCCTGGTTAGTAGGAGGCGTCAGACGCTTCATTTTACTTTTTGTTGTTTTTTCAATCAGGCTGAGATGAGCCATTTCTCTTGGTGTGATGAAGGAGATAGCTTCCCCTGTTTTACCAGCTCGCCCAGTTCTTCCAATACGGTGAACATAGCTTTCCGGATCTTGTGGGATATCAAAATTGTACACATGTGTTACACCGGAAATATCCAGTCCGCGGGCTGCTACGTCTGTTGCCACAAGAACGTCTACCCGTCCCTGTTTAAATTTATTCAATACAGACATACGCTTACCCTGTGTTAAGTCTCCATGGATTCCTTCCGCGCGATAACCTCTTGCTTGAAGCCCTTCAGTGATTTCATCTACACGTTTTTTCGTTCTTGCAAAAACGATAGCCAATTCAGGAGAATTGATATCCAAATGGTTATTTAGTGTTTCAAACTTAAACTTCTCTGGAATCTCAATAAAATATTGATCAATGTTCTCTACTGTCATTTCTTTCGCTTTTACTTTAACTTCCTTTGGCTCTTTCATAAGCGTTGTCGCAATATCACGAATTTCCTTCGGCATAGTTGCAGAGAAAAGCAATGTTTGTCTATCTTCTGGAATACCTTTTAAAATTTCGCGAATATCATCAATAAAGCCCATGTTCAGCATTTCATCTGCTTCATCGAGAACTGCTGTATGCACTTCATCAATACGAATCGTTTTGCGGCGCATATGATCCATTAATCGTCCTGGTGTTGCTACAACGATTTGAGGGCCGTCTTTTAATGCTCGAATTTGGCGGTCCATTGGAGAACCACCGAAAATAGCAAGTGCCCGTATCCGCTTGAATTTAGATAGACGGTTAATTTCTTCCGCTACCTGAATTGCCAGCTCACGTGTCGGTGCAACGATCAAACCCTGAACCTTTTTCAGTTTTGGATCGATTTTATTAATCAATGGGATACCGAATGCTGCGGTTTTCCCTGTACCTGTTTGCGCTTGTCCAATCACATCGTGTCCTTCCAGCGCGTATGGAATCGTTTCTGCTTGAATCGGGGTAGCTTCTTCAAACCCCATTTCTTCTAAAGCTTTCATTATTGGCGCAGAAACGCCTAGTTCGTTAAATTTAGTCACGTAATCGTCGACTCCTTTTTGTTTTTTATTGCAAAAGAGGCCTTATAAAGAGTTTCTCATACTTTTCATTTTATTATACAAATCAGTAAAAATCATCAATACTCCGGTGAAAGAAGCAAAGTCTTTTGAAATCAAGTCCGCTTCAAATATTTTATACAATTACTGATTTACTACCTAAAAATTGCTGATTGAATGAACATTTCACTCCACATCAGCAATTAAACGAATAACGTATTTTAGCGCTTATTCATTATCAACGTTTAAAGTACAAAAAAGGCATAACCAATTCAATAAGGTAAGAGGCCCCTAAAAAATGCTTTCTTAATCATACCATACTTATATACCATATATCCAGTACACAGATTAAAATGATTTTTTTTTCGTATCATGATAAAATGTAATTAGTTATGTATGCGTATGCACTAAGAATTCCCAGTTTCTTTTCATTAAAGATTCCTCACTTCTCCAACGAAGGTTCTAAAAAATTATCATGCGCTTGCATTCAGTTTTCACATTGCACTTATATAACACCAAAGAAGAAAAAATACATCGTATTGAACATGTAAAAAGGGAGTTATCACCATGCGTCAGTCCGCCTTCAACCCTAAAGCAGCAGTTGTCATTGGGGTTTTTTCTATATCTACATCAGCAATTCTTGTCCGGCTTGCAATAGAAGCGCCTGCTTCTATTATCGCCAACTATCGTCTTTTATTTGCCGTTTTACTCTTATTGCCTTTTATTTTATTTCATTACAAGCATGAGTTTAAACGAATTTCTACAAAAAATTGGTGGCTTTCCATTCTTGCCGGCATTTTTCTAGCGCTATATTTTATTTTGTGGTTTGAATCACTCAATTACACTTCTGTCGCCAGCAGCGTTGTACTTATATCACTTCAGCCGATTTTTGCTTTTATCGGGACCTACTTTATCTTCGGCGAGCGTTTCTCATCTGGTGCAATCATCAGCATCTTCATTGTTTTACTCGGCGGATTGATTATCGGTTCAGGGGATTTTCAATTATCTGGAGAAGTCATTTACGGGGACATGCTTGCATTACTCGGAGCAATCGCTGTCACCATTTATTTTCTATCCGGTCAGCATGTACGAAAAAATGTTTCTTTAATTACCTATACATTTATTGTCTATGGTATCAGTACGGTTATACTAACACTGTTTAATCTCATCCGGCAGGAGAGTTTCTTCTCTTATCCTGCCAATCATTGGTGGATTTTTATTGCCCTGGCAATCATACCGACCTTTTTGGGGCATTCTCTTTTTAATTGGTCACTGAAATGGTTGAGTACTTCCACCATTTCCATGGCAATTGTGTTTGAACCCATTGGCGCCAGCATCCTTGCTTTTCTTATCTTGAATGAGACGCCGACCTGGGCCCAATTTCTCGGAGGAACCATTATTGTATTTGGATTATTTTTATTTATCCTTAGTACATCACGAAAAAATAAAGTTACTATTTCAACAAAGAATCACAAATAATACGCATTAAAGCAGGTGAATCAATGACAATTCAATTCATGACAGACAGCTCTGCTGATCTGCCTCTATTCTTACAAAACAAACTCCATGTAGAAATCGTTCCGTTATATCTTCATTTTAGTGACGGCCAGTACAAAAGCGGGCAAACAATGGATATTGAATTATTTCATCAGAAAGTAAAGGAATTAGGAGAGGTTCCGCGTTCAGCAGCTCCGAGTCCTTCCGATTTTTATGAAGCATATAAAAAAATCCCGCCGGAAAAGCAGATTCTGATGTTAAGTATATCTAATGAAATAAGCAGCACCTACGCAAATGCTGTGGCAGGAAAAAATATGCTCTTAGAAGAAGAGCCTGAGCGTGTTATTGAGGTGCTTAATACAAAGACGGCTTCCTGCGGTATCTGCCTGCTGATGCATGAAGCAAATAAGAAAATCGAGGAAGGGTACGCATTTGAAGATCTCGTCCATCATTTAAAAGAACGCATTGAACAAACTGCGACTTTATTTGTATTAAAAAGTTTAGATAATCTTGTTCTGGGCGGCCGTTTAGAAAAAATAAAGGGGAAAATCGCAAAAACGTTAAATATAAAAGTATTGATGAAGGCAACAGAGGAAGGCGCTATTGATGTTGCAGAAAAAGTACGCGGTGAGAAGAAATCTTTAAAACGATTCGTTGATCAAATTGGTGAATACACACAAAATACCGAGAATAAAATCATCACGATGACCTATTGCCGAGATAAAGAAAGAGCGATAAATGTACTTGAGAAAATCCGCAGCAAATACGCTTTTTACGATGCTATTATAGAAGAATCAGGACCGCTTATTTCCACATACGGCGGTGAAGGTGCGCTAGTTATTTCTTTCTTCAAAAATTAATTATTAAAAACACTAAAAAAATGCTGGGAGTTTGTCCCAGCATTTTTTATGCAGATGATTCCATCAGAAAATCATAGACCATATTGTTTAATGTGTCTTTATCAGTCCCCAGGCAAATTAAATGTTTGGATCTTTCAAAAAAGACTACTTCCTTTTTTTCAGAGTGAATTTCTTTATCAAGATAATATGCTGTTTTATAAGGAACCATGCCATCAAGCTGTCCTTGGGCAATTAGCACTGGAGAATTCACCTTATCCAGATATTTTCTGGTAAACCGGATCAGCTTCATAAATTCAAAGTGCGCTTTTAGCGGCACAACGCCCATTTTCCTTTTATAGTGATTGAATAATTCATTTTCTTTTAATGTTCCGCGTATTCCATCGCCAACTACTGCAGCAACATCTAAGCTTATTTGTTTTAAGGATAGATATTTACCGGATGTAGCGAGCAGGACAAGCTTAGCAATATCATATTTAGCTGCTAAATAGGAAGCAATCATCCCGCCCATAGAAAATCCGATAACATAAATGGTATCAAACTGGTCAATCAGTTTCTGAAGTTCTTCTTCCGCTGCTTGAATCCATCTTTTATACGAAGCATCTTTCAAATTTAATTCTGTACCGTGACCAGGCAAAGTCGGCACTTCAATATGCCAATCTGTGCTGTCTCTTAAATAATTTGCCAATGGTTCCACTTCATAGGGCCCTCCAGTATACCCATGAATAATTAAACATCCTATCATGATTTTCTACTCCCTTTATAAAATTAAACTTAATGGAATCTCCTCCTGTGATACACAGAGCAGGAGGTTAACCTTATCATTTCTAAATCGGGCTGATATATACCTACATGAACCCTTTTACAAACGTACCAAATTGCTTCACAATCGGGGAAACTTGATGATAAGTACTTGCTAACTGACTTACTTTGCTAATCATTGTATCAAAATTAAACGGGTTATTTTCATTTGTTCCGCCGGCGCCTGCACCTGGCTGTGACTGGATTTGCTGCTGCGACATTAAATACTGTGTCGGTAATTCTGGTTTTGAAAATAATTCATATGGAGTAAGCTCTTGTCTTTCATTGTGCTGGTTAATAGTTGAAGAAACTGGTGCATAAGGATTATTTCTACTAAATCCATTAGGGGGGAAATTTCGATATTGCACATTTCTCACCTTCTTTTGCCTTTTTATAATGACGTTTCGGGAAAAGGAATTTCTATTATAAAATATACTGTATGGTAGTTGTTTTTTTCGAGGCATTCCCTGAACGTCTAAGACCATGGTAGATTCGGCTCTTTTCATCACCATTGAACCTTTACATTTACGTTTTAGATTACTACCATTTTATGCAAATGAAAGCTGATACGTGCATAGCCCTTAACCATCTTTGGACACATTTTCAAAAAAATAAGCATCCTCACTCAAATTATTAGCTAATCCTAATTCATAAAGAATTTTATTCTCTTGATTTCCCTCTATTTTCTTACCATCAATAAACAGAGTCGGTGTCCCAAAAATCTTCATTTCCTGTAATTCCTTTAAATACATTTTATTTTCTGTCACGTTTTTTAGTTCATAAGTAACATCATTCTTATCTAGAAATGCTTTTACCTTTTCCGATGCTTGACTACCTTCGCTGATAAATAATGTAACCTTCTTCATACAAATCCTCCTAATCAATCCCTTCTTAATTATTTATCAATTTTTTATTACCCTTTTTCCTCATATATGAAACTCTTTTACGTTAGAAAACTTGGTTGTTACCAAGCCCTTAGGCGACGACCTTAGTTACACTTATGTAGTAAGAAAGTTTATACTTTTTTAACTGCCAAAAAAGAGGACTAAAATCGCCCTCCTTTTTATCACCTGTATTTTAAATTTATTTTTTATCAATCATCTTCATAATCGATTTCTAAAGATAGAATATCTCCTGTTTCAGCATGAATGTCAAAATCTGCTTCTTGCTGTCCATTAACAAGTTCCAGTTCATAAACATATCTGCCATCATCATAATCTAATTCCATTTCTGTAACGTCTCCATCAAATTCCTGCTTTGCAATCTGAATTGCTTCTTCTTGTGCTATGATATTCTCTTTATTATCATTGTTTTCATTTGCTGCCGCTGTGTCCTGCTGGTTCTCTTCCAGATTTACATCATCATCATTTCTGTCATCATCATGTCTATCCTTATCGTCTATTTCTTCATAAACCACTTCACCTGACTCAGCATCCATCTTCACATCGTATTCTTGGTTTTCGACAATAATTTCTGCTTCATAAAAGGACTTATCTCCTTCTCGATCCAGTTCCATTTCTTTAACCTTACCTTGATATTCCTCTTCCAATTTCTTCGTTGCGTCCTCCATGTTTAAGCTGCCTGCTTCAACAATTTGGGGTTCTCCTTCGTTTGAACTTGCTGCTTCTGCATGGTAAATTCCTGTTCCGACAACTCCTGCTAATACAACCGCTCCTGCAAACATTCCAATTTTTTTATTCATTTATTTTTTCCTCCTTATTTCTTATTAACTACATCTTACCCGTTAATAATGACAACACCCTTTGAGTAAGATTAGAATTTCATGAGAAATAAGTTATTTGGAAAATACCCTCAAATAGAAATTGCAGTTATTTGGATATGAGCTTTGTTGTTATCAAATCAACTGCTTATTTACTGATTACTTCATCAAACTGCTCCGCATAGCTTGCTGCTGATTCTCCTGCTAGTTTCCCAAAAACAGCCCCAGACATTAAACCTGAACCACCAGGGTAATTCCCATAAAATAGACCGCCTATCATTTCCCCTGCAGCAAATAATCCCGGAATTGGATTTTGATTTTCGTCTAATACCTTGCTATGCTTATTGGCTTGAATGCCTCCAAAAGTAAAGGTAATTCCACAAGTAACTGGATAAGCATAGAATGGTGCTTGTTGAAAAGACAAAGCCCAGTTGCTTTTCGGAGGTGTAATTCCTTTTGTCCCCTTACCATCTTTGATTGCCGGGTTATAATCTCCATCCTGTACAGCGTCATTATAATCTCTTATAGTCTCTAAAAATTTATTTTTGTCTACACCTATTTTTTCAGCCAATTCTTCTATCGAGTCAGCTTTTAAACAGGTTGCTTCTTCTAGATTATATTCCGTTCTTAACAATGGACGTACCTGATTATCAAATACTTGAAACGCCTTTTGTTTTGGTTGACGAAGTGTTTCTTTTCCATATTTTGCATAAGTATAATTTCTAAAATCTGCTCCTTCGTCAACAAAACGTTCTCCATTTGCGTTTACAATTAAGCCAAGAGGATACGAGGATTTCTTATAAATATCACCAGGTTTTTTATAATCACCAACTTTTGGAGCTTGAAAATCTGTGGTATGTGCATGACAGCTTGACCAATCACCATAAGGTTGTGCGCCCGCTTCTATTGCCATGTCCAGCCCATCACCTGTATTGAATTCACTTCCACGGACAATCGCTGCCCCCCATTCTTCGCCCAGATACTTCATACGTTTTTCCTTGTTTGCTTCAAAGCCGCCGCATGCCAAGACCACAGCCTTTGCAGGAATTTTCTTTCTTAACCCATTTTCTTCAACAATGATACCGCTTACTTTATTATTTTCAATTTCTAGTTGAAGAGCTCTTGAATCATATTGAATCTCTACTTCAAGCATTTCCAGCTTTTGAAATAAAGCCTCAACTAATCCGATACCTTTACGATATGTTTTTACTGGCAATCCTCCCCAAAACTGACGGACGCCATTGTTATCAAATGACTGGTTTTCATTCAGTTCGAATCCTACACCTTGCTGCTTCATCCATTCAATTGTCTCATAAGATTTTTCAACTAACTGTTTAGATAGCTCGGGATCACTTTTTCCTTCTGTTACTGCTATAATGTCTTGAAGAAAATCAGTTTCTTGATATTCTGGTATACTTATTTTTTCGAATTCTTCTGATGTTAGTTGTGTTAAAATTGATTTCAACGCATGTTTGTCTTGATAAGCAAAACGTATTGCTCCATCTGTAAAAAAAGAATTCCCACCACGTTTCTCCTTGGGTCCGCGCTCCAAAACAAGAACATTAACTCCATTTTCCTTCGCAGCAATGGCTGAGCAAAGTGCCGCATTTCCAGTGCCTACAACAACTACATCGAATTTCTGGTTATCTTTTCTATTCATATTGTCCTCCCATAAATTATTTATAATTTACACTGAGTATAATACTTCTTAAAAGATAAATAAAATACTGTTTTTTTAGTATAGTTGATAAAATTTTTTTATGACTTGAGTCTTGTCAATACTTCATTTGTGAAAGCTCCGGTTCCTTTATTTCCTCCTAGATCTTTTGTTTTTACACCATCAGCTAATGTTTGATATAAACTTTTTTCTATTATTACTCCTGCCTTTTTTAATCTGGAATCAGCAAATCTTTTGCTCATCCATTCTAATAAAAGAGCAGTAGAAAGCATCATCCCGATTGGATTAGCAAGATCTTTCCCTGCTATATCCGGCGCAGATCCATGAGCTGCTTGCGCCATGGCAACATCCTTATTAGCATTAATAGAAGGTGCAAGCCCTAAACTTCCAATTAATTCACCAGTTAAGTCAGATAGAATATCTCCAAACATATTTTCCGTCACAATGATATCAAAGTCTGACATTCGCCGAACAATATGGGCACACATTGCATCTATATGATAATCATCTACTTGCACCTCTGGATAATTCTTCGCAACCTCTTTACATACTTCCAAAAACATGCCTGACCCCATACGAATTACATTTGCTTTGTGAACAATGCTCACCTTTTTTTTTCGTTGCATCGCTTTTTGAAAAGCAGCATGAGCAATTCTTTCAATAGCTTGCCTGGTGAAGACCCCTGTAGTAAGTACAACATCCCGGGTAACCTGAAACTCTCCTACCCCTTGAAACATATTCCGATCCACGTAAAAACCTTCTGTATTTTCTCTGTAAATAATCAGGTCCGCTTCCTTCACTACTCCATGAATGCCAGGGAACGTTTTTGTCGGACGAATATTCGCAAATAAATCAAATCGATGCCGTAATTCACCGCTAGGATTACGCATTGCTTTAAACCTTTCAGGATAAGATGCAGAATCGTGTGGCCCTAAAATCCATCCATGACATTGCTTTAAAGCTGCAATCGTCTCATCGGGGAGCGGGTGTCCTGCTTCCCGGATTCCTTTCCAACCAACTAGAAGCTGGACCCATTTGATCTCAACTTTCTGCTTTTTAATAGCTGCATTTACTACACGAGCAGTTGCATGGACAATTTCTGGACCAATTCCATCTCCTTCTAATAAACCAAGTTTATATAATGTCATTCTTTTCCTCCTTTTCACGCTTTGGCTTTTAACATAATTTATCTTTTAATAAACGTCTAATACTTTTTTCTTTAATAAGACGATAAATAAATTTAATCTTCTTCATTCCATTGTTTTAAATAGTTTACAAAATGCTTAACTACTGACAAATTTTCAAATAATTGGTTATAAACAAGCCAAGTTTCTCTTGTAACCAATGTTCCATCTTTAAAATAAATTGCCTGCTGGTATAAATCATCATCTTGTTTCAAACATATCCCGGGAACAATAGCAAAACCCAAATTATTTTTTACCATTTCTTTACATGTTTCAAGCCGATCTACTTCCATTTCAATATTCGCAGGTTCTGAAAACTGATCTGCCCACCAGGTTGTAATGCTCTCTTTCAATGAGCTGTCAGTATTATAATTAATCAAGCGATATTCTGGTAAAAAATCCATATTTATTTTTTCTTTAGAAATAAGATATAGCGCTTCTCTCTTTAAAAGTATTTTTTCTCCATGCCATCCTCGTATATTTCTTAAGATGCCTACATGAACACTGGAATTATTAAGAAATTCAATAACCTGTGTACTCCAGCCAGTTTTAACATTAAACCGAACATTCGGAAAATTATTAGAAAAATCCTTCAATACTCTTGGCAGCAAGTACTGGGCAAAATTACTGGATACGCCTATTCGCAGGGTTCCAGACACCTCATCTTTCATATTACTCATTGTATCTTTCACAAACTGAAACTGTTTAAGCATTTCTCGAGAATAATTCACTAAATACTCTCCTTCAGAAGTAAATTCTATTCCATTTTTTGTTTTAAAAAAAATTCTTACCCCTAAATTCCCTTCTAAATTTCTGAGTCTATAACTTAAAGATGGTTGAGATACATATAATTTTTCTGCTGTACGAGTCATATTTTTTTCCTCATGAAGCGTTTTCAATAAAATCCAATCTTTTTGTTCCATCTTATTCCTCCTCTGGATTTATTTAAATCCCATTATGTAGAAAACATCATAGGTTATCAAGTTTTTTTATGAAGATAAATAAAATATCATTATTTTACTTATTCTCTGAAAGCGTTTACTATAAAAACAATTATTATTTGGAAAGGGATGAATCTTTTGAAAATAAATCTTTTTTATATCTTATTACTCTTGATGAGTGCCATGCTAATAGGCTGTAACACCATGGAAGCAACAGGAACAGAGAATGATAAAAATGCAAGTACTTCTTATGATGGAGAAACGATTTCGTTTGTTGTTCCTTTTCAGGCTGGAGGAGGAACAGATGTTTTTGCTAGATTTATGACACCTTACTTTGCCAAACATATTGAAGGGGAGCCCCGAGTCCAGGTAGAAAATATTCCTGGAGGTGCAAGTATTACCGGAACGAATGAATACGCTAATTCTCGTTCACCAAATGGATTCAATATTCTTACCTCCAGTGCCTCGTCACACGTTCCGTTTATATTGGAGCAGTCTTCTGTAGATTATGATTTAGATGATTTCACCCCATTAATAGGCGCTCCATCAGGGGGGATTGTTTATACAAAACCGGAACTTGCAAAGGACGGAATGGAAAACTTGCTTTCTTTAGAGAATGAACTATATTATGCAGGCATTTCGCCAACTGGGCTGGATTTGGTAACCCTGCTGTCTTTTGAAGTTTTAGAGATGGATGTCAAAGCTGTATTAGGTTATGAAGGCCGTGGTCCATCACGCGTTGCTTTTGAACAAGGAGAAAGCAATATTGATTACCAAACCACTTCTGCCTATAAAAGTAATGTAGAAAATTTAGTAGAAGAAGGAAATGCTGTTCCTTTATATAGTTTAGGTCAAGTGGATCAAGATGGGAATCTTATTAGAGATCCGCAATTTCCCGAGCTTCCTACTATTGAAGAAATTTATATCGATATCTATGGAACAGAACCCAGCGGAGAAGCATGGGAAGCTTATAAGCAAACCGTGGCTGCTTCCTATAGCTTAAACAAAGTTATTTGGGTACACAAAAACGCACCAAACCATTCCCAAAAAATACTGCAGCAAGGAATGGAAAATTTAATTGAAGATACGAGCTTTGAAGAAGAATCACAGGATATTCTTGAAGGGTATGATGCCTTTGTGGGAGAGGAATTAAATAATCAAATTGAACAGTCCTTCTCCATTTCACCAGATACCAAAAAATGGATCATTGAATATTTACAACTTCATTATGATATTGACATTAATAAGCTATAGAAAGGAGTAATTTCATGATTGAAAGTGCAATCGAAGCTTTAATGATCGTATTAGATCCTTCAAGACTAATCTATATGTTTTTAGGTATTGGAATTGGAGTCATTGTTGGATTACTGCCAGGTTTAAGCGGAACAGTTGGTATGTCTTTACTGCTTCCATTCGTTTTCGGACTGGAACCATATGTTGGAATGGCTCTTTTAATTGGAATGATTGCTGTAATTCATACAGGAGATACCTTCCCTTCCATACTATTTGGTATACCAGGGACTTCGGGTTCTCAAGCAACCATTATGGATGGATACCCATTAACAAAAAAAGGAGAAGCTTCTAGAGCAATGGGCGCATCCTTTTTCTCCTCCATGATTGGAGGTGTTATTGGCGGAATTGCGCTTTATTTAACAATTCCTTTTGCCAGACCATTAATTACCTCATTCAGCTCACCCGAATTATTCATGCTGACAATGTTAGGCCTTAGTATGGCAGGATTATTAGCAGGAAAATCACCAATAAAAGGAATCATCTCCGGGATTCTTGGTTTGCTTATTGGCGCTGTAGGAAGCGCACCGGCAGTTCCTGAGTACAGATATACATTGGATACACTTTATTTAACACAAGGGATTTCTTTACCCGTTGTTGCAATGGCTATCTTTGCATTCCCGATTCTTATTACAATGCTAACAGACAAAGGAAGTGTATCAAGTCACGCTAAATTGCAAAGCGGCATTCTAAAGGGAGTTATGGATGCGCTGAAAAATAAATTTTTAGTATTTCGCAGTGCAGTTATTGGTGCTCTAATCGGATTTATCCCAGGACTCGGCGGTAGCGTTGTCGACTGGATTGCTTATGGTGCGGGGCAAAAAACCGTTAAAAATAATTATTTTGGCAGCGGTGATATCCGAGGCGTAATTGCTCCAGAAAGTGCCAATAATGCTAAAGAAGGAGGCTCTCTTGTCCCAACATTACTTTTCGGTATACCAGGCAGTGGAACTACCGCAATCCTGCTGGGAGGGCTTACACTTATGGGTCTGGAAGCAGGACCGAAAATGTTGTCTGACGATCTTCCTGTAACCTTATCTATTGTATGGACGCTCGTATTTGCAAATATTTTCGGTGCATTATTATGTATGTTGTTAGTTCGCCCTATCTCCAAAATCAGTTTAGTTCCAGGAGAAAAAATTGTTCCCTTTCTTTTAGTTTTATTAGTGGTAGGTGCCTACCAAAGTACGATGTCATGGGGAGATTTGATTGTATTTGTTGTTATCGGCTTACTTGGTTACGTTATGACAATCTTAGATTGGCCGCGTCCTCCATTACTTATTGGTTTTGTGCTCGCCCTCCCTGCTGAAAGATATTACTGGATATCCATTGAAAGGTACGGATGGGAATGGCTTACAAATCCACTAGTCATTGCACTTGCCATTATTATCGTGCTTCTTCTTGCAGGAGGAACAATCATGAAACGTTTTAGTAAAAAATTTGAAAGTAAAGGGGGAATATAAAATGAACAAAGATTATCTTAATCTTATTTTTAGCGGATTTCTTTTTTCCTTATTTACATTCACTTTAATTGAAGCATTGACCTTTAGTAAATTAGCACAATTTTTCCCTCTCTATATTTCTGTTGCTGGTGTAATATTAACGTTTGTTTATTTCATAGCTCAGGTATTTACAATCTATAAACAACAGAAAAAAGAGGAAAATCAAACAATTCTTCCTTTATTACAACCGCTTAAATATATCGGATGGGTGATTGGTTACTTATTACTTATTTTTATCGGAGGATTATTGTTAGCAACAGTTATATTCTTATTTACATTCCTAATTTTCGAATCAAAAATGAAACTGCTATCAGCCGGGATTTCTGTAGTTTTTGTTCTTATTTGCGTCTCCCTGTTGAGTTCAGCTCTTGATATTTATTGGCCGACAAATTTAATTGGATTTTAAGCAAAGGAGAATGATTTATGAGAGATTATGAAAAAATACGTTCAGTAATTATACGTGGTGGAACAAGCAAAGGTGTTTTTATCTTAAAAAACGATTTGCCTGATGACCCAGAAGTTAGAGACAGAGTAATTCTTTCCATCTATGGCGGGACAGATGAAAGACAAATTGATGGATTAGGAGGAGCAGATTCACTAACTAGTAAGCTGGCTATTATAAGTGTCTCTACTAGACCTGATGCAGATATCGAATTTACATTTGGACAGGTTGGCATTGGAACAGGGAAAATTGACTATAATTCAAACTGTGGAAATATTTTAAGCGGTGTTGGGCCTTTCGCCGTCGATGAAGGTTTGGTTGCTGTACAAAAACCATACACAAAGGTAAGGATTTTTAATACAAATACAAATACGATAATTGAAGCTCGTGTTCCAGTCAGCTCTGGAAAATCAGTATCTGAAGGAGACTATACTATCGATGGTGTACCAGGAAAAGGAGCAAAAATAGATTTAAATTTTCTTCATGCTGATGGTGCAAAAACTGGGAAGCTTTTTCCTACAGGTAATCGAAAAGAAATCCTTCATACAAAAGCGGGAGATTTTAATGTCAGTATAGTTGATATAGCTGCACCAGCAGTATTTATTCAAGCGGAGCAATTAGGCCTTACTGGAACAGAGATGCATACTGATTTAACAGCAAAGCAGCTGAATACTTTGGAAATAATCCGTTCATCCGCTGCTAAAAAAATAGGTTTTGTAGAAAGTGTGGAAGATGCGACAAAGGTAACCCCATCAAGTCCTAAAATTATTATGGTTTCTCCGTCACAGACATACACAAATATACATGGAGATATCATAGAGCATCAAACAATTCATTTAACAGCTCGCGCAATGTCTATGCAAAAAATGCATAAAACATTTCCCGTTACTGGCGGAATCTGTACAGCAGCTGCTGCAAAATTGACGGGAACCATAGTTTATGAATGCAGTACTAATCCTTATTATAATGAAGTTATTATTGGCCATCCATCAGGGTCTATGGAATTTTCTATCGACTGTAAAGACAATGGTCAACTGGTTCAATTTAACAAAACAGCTGTAGCTAGAACCTCCCGGCGTTTGATGGAAGGCTACGCTTATGTGCCAAAAGAATTATTTTGGAATGAGACAGAATCTATTTATTAGTCATATTACCAACTAAAATTCTTCATTCATTAAAAATCCAAACGTTTACCTCTCACATTTCTTTCAAAGAGAATACGTTTGGATTTCTTTATAATACTTTTAATCATCTAAATCAATTTCCAATGAAACAATATTCCCCGTATAAGCATTAATTTCAATCGTAGCTTCATCTTCTCCATTGATAATTTCGATTTCATAAACTAAAATGTCGTCATCCGAATCCATTTCCAAATCTGTGACTTCTCCCGGGAATTCTTTTTTGGCAATTTCCATTGCTTCTTCATGTGATATCACAGCATCATTTTCTGCCGCTTGATTATCAGCATTACTGTCTGTTTTTTCTTCGGCAGTTTCTGTGTCCTCATTTGATTCTGGATTTTCATTTTCACCTTCTTTTGCAGGCTCTGTATCGTTTTCTGTTTCTTTCTCTTGATGATGTTCAGCTGTTTTTTCCTTAGCTGTCAAATCAATTACCTGCCCTGTATCTCCATTTAATTTTAAGGAATAGACACCTTGATTCTGCGTGATTTCCATCTGATAAACCGGTTCCCCATTCTCCACACTCAATTCAGGTTCTGTGTGTTGACCGGGATATTGGGCAGTGACAAGGTTACTGATTTCCTCTCTGCTTAGATCCGGATTAGAAGATGTAGCATTAGTCTGATATACGGTTAAACCAATAATACCAAGCACCATCAGACCGCCAATCACCCAGATTATATTTTTACGCATGCTCTATCCCCCCTTTCTCTCTAGTATAAACAGCAGTTTTTATGAAAGCATGATAACTAGATTAGAAATTGATGAGAAAAATGTTATTTGGAAAGAATCCAAGTAAATGTTGATCCCTGACCAATTTCACTCTCCACGGTGATTTCTCCATCATGTCTTTCAATGATTTCTTTAGCAATAGCTAATCCAAGGCCCGTTCCGCCAGTTTCTCGATTTCTGGCACGATCCACGCGGTAGAAACGGTCGAAAATCTTCTCCTGTTCTTCAAGAGCAATACCTTCCCCATCATCTTTAAATTGAATCACAGTTTTCTCCGTATCTGTATGCATTGTTACCAGAACTGCTTCTTCACTATATTTTAATGCATTTTCAATTAATATATATGGGATTTGTTTTAGCTGATCGATATTACCAAAGCTTTCATAATTTCCAGCTTCGGCTTCCAGCTGAATGCTCCGTTCAGGGTATGCCTTTTGGAACGTCTGAATAACCTGCTTTACTATCGTTTGTATATTTACTGCCTGCTTCTGTTCCTCATTTTTATGCTTTGCTAATAATAGCAGCTGCTCTACAAGCTTCTGCATCCGGTCAGCCTCTGAATCAATGGCTCCTACAGATTCATCCAGTAATTCCGGACGCTTCTTTCCTTGACGTTCAATAAGCTGGGCGTAGCTTTTGATAATCTGAATAGGTGTTTTCAGTTCATGAGATGCATTGGATACAAAGGCTTCCTGTTTCTCAAAGTTTTCTTTTAAGGAGTCAATCATTTCATTAAATGTGGTTTCCATTTCGTAAAGCTCATCCTTAGAACGCTCATCCACATCAATCTTCTGCCAATTTTTATTAAGGATATTCCGTCGCATCGTATCCTTTAGCTTTTGAATTGGTGTTAATAAAAAGCGGCTTAAAACGATACTCGCTATAACAGTTGGAATCAGTATCACTGCACTGGAGAATAAAAGCACGTATGTTAATGTCCCCATTGTTTCATCTAAATAAACCAGTTCATTCGCTACCTGAACTGTAACAATTTCGCCACTTTCCCAAATGATTGGTTTTTCGATAACCGCAAAATTGCTTCCTGTGTTGTCGTCTTGGACAATACGGCTTGTTTCTGATGTTGTATAACTTACACTCAAGTCTGTATAACGATTTGATTTTGTCTGCACAGGAAGAACATCATTCTCTGTTTCATTTATAATTCGAATAATTCCGTTCGCTGGCAAATAAGCCTTTAACAGTTCTCCCATTGCTTCTTCCGATAAGGAATTATTTTCGGCAATGGTAGACACTAACGCGTCTGCCTGGATATGAAGCTGATCGATTTCTCCATTGGAAGCCGTTCGGTAAAATAGAAAATAAATTGCCGTATGTGAAATAGCAATCACCAAAAACATAAAAACAGATGAAAATAAAATGATTTTTTTACGTAATGTCATTGGCTTCCTTCCTTAATCGAATAGCCTACGCCACGTATCGTTTGAATATATGCTTTATCATATCCTTTATCTATCTTTTGACGCAGGTAGCGGATATAGACATCTACCACATTTGTTTCACCAATATAGTCAAAGCCCCAGACCTTTTCAATTAATTGTTCGCGTGTCAATACTCTATTTTTATTTTCCAATAGACAGACTAATAAATTATATTCTCTAGGTGTTAATTCAATCATATTACCTGACCGGATAACTTCGTGCGCCGCCGTGTCAATTTGTAAATCGCCTACTTGCAATGTTTCATTACTGCTCCCGCTCTGAACGGTTTTCCGTAAATTCGCACGGATACGGGCTAGCAATTCTTCAATTTGAAAAGGTTTAGTTATATAATCATTTGCACCAAGGTCAAGGCCGTTCACTTTATCATACACTTCATCACGGGCAGTCAGTAAAATAACCGGGGTGTCGTTCTCCTGTCTGCGGACTCTCCTTAATACTTCCAGACCGCTTAATTCAGGTATCATAATATCTAATAAAATAAGACTCCATTCTTCCGCTTCTATATATTCCAGCGCTTGTTTGCCATCTGCTGCAACGATTGTTTCGTAGCCTTCATATTCTAATTCTAATTGCAAAACACGGCTGATTTTTTGTTCGTCCTCAACAATAAGTATTCGTTCCTGCATGGCCTGTGCTCCTTTCTAAAGAAAACATGACACTTCCTCTAACCGGGGTGTCCAACGTACGTTATTTTTTCACTTTTTTATATTTAAAGCATACGAATTAATTATACAAAAAAACTGTCCCCAAAACAGCTGAATGAATAATTACCTACGTAAATCACTCTGCTTTATCAAGCAGAATTGTCTATTCGTTCAATCCTTTTGGGAAACAGTTTAATTCAAGCATGGTCTAAGCCTGCTGTCAAAGCCTTTTAGCCTAGATGTTGTTTCAAGAAATCTGTAACAGAATCCGGCGTTTTGGTATACGCGCTATGCTGATGAGCGATCTTCTCACCGTTTTGGAATAAAAGAATGCTTGGAATGCCCATTACTTCATACTTCTCGGCTAATCCAGACACTTCATCACTATTCACCTCATACCAGTCATAGCCGTTGAATTCTTCCATTACCTCGCCGATGAACATGTCCATACGTTTACAGTCGGGACACCAGTCTGCAAAGAATTTTATAATTACCGGTTTTTCACTTTGAATAATTTCTTGAAATGCTGCTTCTGTTTTAATTGCTTCCATCATCATCTCTCCCATTCCATTTTATTTATATTCTAATCTGCCCAATGCCAATGCTGCAATTAATCCGCCTATAAATAAAAGGATACACACAATAATACTTCCAGCGCCTGCCGGGATACCCGGAAAAACAATGGTAACGGCACCGATAACAAGCCCGATGATAATCGCGTAGGTACTTGCAAAATAATTTCTTAAAAAATAAGCAATAATTTTACTCATAATAATAAAACCAAGTGCAATCCCCGCACCTGCCACAATGATAACAGAAAACTGAAAATTACTGATGGCAGCCATTATCGTTGGATATACACCAAGCAGCATCATTATCATAGATCCGCTAATTCCCGGCACCATCATCACACTGCTGCCGATAAATCCCGCAATAAATAATAAGATATACGTATCTGTATTAATATCTTGAATAACCTGTCCCTCATTCGGATTTAAAATTCCCAATCCGCTAACAACAATGAACCCAATAATCAGCAATATATACTGTTTTGCCTGGAACTTTGTTTTCCCTTCTGCCTTTTGATATAAGAACGGAATTACTCCAATAACCAGTCCTAAAAAGAAAAATTGTGTTTGCGTTGGGTAATGTGTAAACAGCCAATCAATCACTCTGGCAAATAAGAAGATGGCTGTAACCATGCCAACCCCTAACGGAATTAAAAAGCTAAGATGCTTCTTCCAATCCTTACTGAAAAAACCGCTTATTGATGCAATTAACTGTTCATAAATGCCTAATAATACAGCGATTGTTCCCCCGCTTATTCCTGGAACAACCTCTACGGAACCCATAATTAAACCACGATATACATTTTTCCATTCCATGTATGCTTGTTCTCCTTCATATTTCATTACTACCAGGTTATTTTATCAAAAGTGGTCAGAAAAATATACTTTAGAAAAGGTTTTATTCATTAATTTACAAATTGTTCAAATATCATTTACAGAAATAAAGCAGCATACATATATTAAAAAGGCTTTTATCATGACGATGATTGACATATCCTTTATACTGTTGGTATAGATTAAAATAGAAAAGAAAAACTAGATAATAACCATCATTATATATATCGTTGTGTTCAGATTTTTAGGGGGAAGGAAGATGAAACGGTATTTAACATTAATTCTTTTTTTAGTAAGTATTCTTATCATCTATATTGGAGCTAAATTGCAGCTGTATTGGAGCGGCGTTGTTGCATGGGGGCTTGCATTAGTATGCCTTATTTTTGCCGTACACTTTTCAAAATACATTCCGAATGAAAAAGTCTCTAAAAAGAAAAAGAAGGAAATCTAAAAAAATCTCCCCGTTATCCACTGTACTGTAGTGACGAGGAGATTTTCATATTTTATATTACTCCATTTCCTTTAATATCTGTACCCTTCTATCTATTTCTTCATCATCGATTTCACTGTCATTCAGTTGGGTATAATCGATTGTGTAAATATCTTTGCCGTCAAGATATACCTTGCTGACCTGAAATTGCTCTGCAAATTCCGGGGTAGCCTCTGTCATACCAGAAGGAAAGATAGCATAATCTTCCTCTTGTTCTAAAATATTTATTTCAACGGAGCCTAATTCCTCTGCCGTGCTCATCCATTGATCTATATATTCTTCAATCGTCAAATAATCCTTCATATCTGCTAATACTTCGACAGTTAATTGCTGGAGCGGATTATTTCCAATCATGATATCAGCAATGGCATAACCCACTTCTTCCGTATAGTACGCTACGGTTAATGTATCATCAACCGAGCTGAAATCTAATTTTTTTATAGCATCGGCATACTCTCCGTCCAGCTGTTCGATATCCTGACCGCTGTATTCCATCCCAGTATAAGCATCGCTAATCTCATTGCCTTCCTCATCAACAAAGGTTGTATCGATTGTTTCTGTGCCGTATATCTTCCAACCATTATCCTCTTTCCGATACAAATTTATCATTTTCATCATAACATACGATAGATGGATTTTTTTAGCAATCTGCGCCATAATAAGATAAAGCGATATTTTATTCACTCTAACGTTTTTCTGCCTCATCAGCTTAAAAGTTAGTACCCTAAGGATATCTGCTTAAAGGTATGATTTCTTAAAGATTCTTGAAACATATCAATGAAGTTTTTACTGCTAGTTAAGCCGCGGATAATGTATGAATGACCAATTTTGTTTTTAAGCATTGGTGTTGGTATGGGACTGCGATTACCAATGTTGTCAGGTTAATGAGTTTATTGAATATTATATTTGTTACAAATGGGTAGTAAAAAACTATCTAGCGAAGGAAAAATACAGAGGCTCGAATGGGAAAGCGTAGGGTGAAGACCCGTAGAAAAAAAGCGAACTTCTTTTTTTGAGGAGGCTGAGCACAAGCCCATGGAAAGCGTAGTGTTTTTTCGCAGCGGCGTATTACTCTGACATCATTGCTGCGATTACTCGCCCCACCAAGTTCGTTGCATCCTCATCATTTAATACATATAATAAATTTACGGAAACAAGTTACCTTAAGGAAAAATTGGGGGCACAGTCTATATGGATAATAAGGAAAATGAAAAATATATCATTCACTGTCAAAATGAATTTGACCCATTACAGCAAGTCATCGTTGTCCCGCCAGATTATATGAAAATTACAACGGTTATTAATGAAACACAGGCTTATTATGCAACCGAGAATATTGATATAAAAAAAGCAACCGAACAACATGATTTCTTTGTAAAAACGCTGGAGGATAACGATGTCGAAGTCATTTCCCTCCCGGCAAAGCCAAATTTAAATGAGCAAGTTTTTACCCGGGACATTGGTTTTACACTTCATGATACATTATTCGCGGCTAATATGGACCGGGATATTCGCAAGGAAGAAACCATTCTTTTAAAAAAGTGGCTTCGGGACAAACAACTGGACTATACTTCTTTTTCCAACACAAGTATAGAGGGCGGAGATGTGATTCTTGACAACAATCGTATTTGGATTGGCTTAAGCCAGCGCACAAATCAGGCAGCAATCGATTATCTCTGTGAGCAATTCCCTCATCTGGAGGTTACCGCTGTTCCATTGCAGGAGGATATTCTTCATTTGGATTGTGTATTTAATATCCTGGAGGGCGCACAGGCGTTAATTTACCGGGATGGAATGAGTGAAGCTGCCTATCAAATGATGAAGGAGCATTATACATTAATCGAAGTAACCAAAGAGGAACAATTCAGTATGGCGCCAAACATCCTGTCTATCGGAGATAAAAAAGTAATCAGCCTTCCTGAAAATAAACGGGTGAATCATCTATTGAAAGAGCTTGGCTATCATATTATAGAAGTTCCTTTTTCTGAAATTATTAAATCCGGAGGATCCTTCCGATGCTGTACGCTTCCCCTTTATCGGAAGAAGTCATCTTAAACTGCGGGCGCTGATGCAAATAGATCAGCTTTCGCAGTTTTTTTGCAGTCATCTTCCCCCTTTAGCAGGACCTTTTCACCCTTTATTTGTACTTATAATCATTCGATTACGTGAAACATCTTTTTTCTTTTATCAAAAAGGAGTATAATAGATTAATATGGGTAACTGTTTATTTAAATAACAGCTGGACCGTTATTTTTAGAGAATTCTATTTTGTAAGAGTATACATGCAAGAATTTTAGTTTAGGAAGGTTTGTGACGATGATGAGGAAAGATACGAATCAAACAGATGTCATTTTAATCGGTGGTGGAATCATGAGTGCCACGATTGGCTCCTTATTAAAAACACTGCAACCGGAATGGCAGATTAATGTTTTTGAAAAACTTGACCAGACTGCGCGGGAAAGTTCGGATGCATGGAATAATGCCGGCACAGGACACTCGGCTCTATGCGAAATGAACTATACACCGGAACAGGCAGATGGCACGCTTGATATTACGAAAGCAATAAAAATAAATGAACAATTTCAACTTTCGAAACAATATTGGTCTTACCTGGTGAAACAGGGTATATTAGAAAACCCTGGTGATTTTATTCAAAACGTACCGCATTTAAGCTTTGTAGAAGGTGAAAAAAATGTGGAATTTCTAAAGAAACGTGTAGAAGCTCTAAAGGATAATCCATTATTTGAAGGCATGGAGATTACGGATGATGAAGAAAAGTTAAAAGAATGGATTCCGCTTATGATGGATGGACGTAATGATAATGAGGCTATTGCCGCTTCCAAAATTGAGTCAGGTACCGATATCAATTTTGGAAGCTTAACGCGAAAACTGTTTGATCAACTGGAGGAACAAGGCGGGACACGGCTCTACTTTAAGCATGAGGTAGAATCGATTACTCGTACGAAAGATCAATTATGGAAAGTGAAAGTTAAGAATCTATTCAACGGCAAAGTTTCTTATCATAAAGCACGATTTGTATTTATTGGTGCTGGAGGCGGCAGTCTGCCTTTATTACAAAAAACAAATATCCCGGAATCAAAGCATATTGGCGGATTCCCGGTGAGCGGATTATTTATGGTTTGTAATAATCCGGAAGTTGTTGAACAGCATCACGCGAAGGTTTATGGAAAAGCAAAAGTCGGTGCTCCGCCAATGTCTGTCCCGCATTTAGATACTCGGTTTATTAACGGAAAACGCTCCTTATTATTTGGTCCTTTCGCTGGATTTTCACCGAAGTTTTTAAAAACCGGTTCAAACTTGGATTTATTTGGATCTATCAAGCCAAATAATTTAACCACTATGCTGGCAGCCGGGGCGAAGGAAATGGCCCTGACAAAATATCTTATTCAGCAGGTGCTCCTGTCAGATGAAAAAAGAATGGAAGACTTACTCGAATTCATTCCTAATGCCAAGAGCGGAGAATGGGATATTGTAGTTGCTGGTCAGCGGGTACAGGTTATTAAGGATACCGATACAGGCGGAAAAGGGACCCTTCAATTCGGGACCGAGGTAATCACTGCAGAAGATGGTTCGATTGCGGCTTTACTCGGCGCTTCCCCTGGAGCATCTGTCTCTGTTGATGTCATGCTTGATGTACTTCAGCGCTGCTTCCCGCATCATTTCACAAAATGGGAGCCGAAAATCAAGGAAATGATTCCATCATACGGTGTTTCGTTATCCGATCACCCTGATTTATTTGCTGATTTAAACAAGGAAATGAATGACACATTGCAATTAGAAGCAGAAAAGGAAGTATTATTAAGCTAAGAAGGTTCATACGAATGAATAATAAAAGGACTTCGCTTCTATAAAAATACTAGAATCGAAGTCTTTTTAATTTAAATTACTTTTATCGGAGTCCAAGACACAGCATTCAATATAAAGGATGACAGCTCTTCTTTATATTTTTCCACTTCCTCCGGAGAATGCTGAAATAAAATCAAGCCTCTTGCCGTAGATTCAATTAAAGATATTACAAATTCACTATAATAATCCGGATGGATATCTTCCCGGATTTCTCCATTTGCTTTTGCAGCCTTCAGATAGTCAGCAATCAGATCATATAATGGACGATAAATGACCTTCCACTTATCGATATCCCCGCTTCTGGTAATCCCTGCGTAAACAATCGAAGGGATTGTTCTATCTTCCTGGTTCACTTCAAAAATACGATCTATTGCCAGGCGTAAATTAGCATCCAGCCCAGCTTCTATATCTCCATGCTCTGTAAGGTATTGCGTATAATTGGAGATGATTTGCTGTGCTAAATCCGGGAGAACATCCATTTTGCTGTTATAGTATAAATAAAATGTTCCTTGAGCAATCCCGGCTTTTTTCACAATCTGGGAGACACGCGTATCTTCCAGCCCTTTTTCTTTAAAAATCTGATAGGCACTCTCTAAAATAAGCTCTTTTTTATTTGATATTCTAGCCACTACTATGCCCCCTTTTGAAAATTTTAAAACTGACTGATTGTCATTCATTTATTTTTATGATACCATACTTCTAGTAAAAGATGAACATTAAAAAATTAAAAGTACTGATTCTGGCAGCCATTGGATACTTCAATCTGTATGTATAAAGCATAAAATAAGACACATAACCAAAATCTATAGGTGAGAAACTACATTGAATTTATTATGTGCAACCGCCAGAGGAAGACAACATATTTATTCTTTTATATCAACTATAGATGTTAGCATTGATTCTGAAATAATAACACATTTTATAATTTTTTATTTACCCGATCGAGAAAAGAGGAGAATTTTTTTGAAAAAAGCTTTTAAAATTACTAAACAAGATATGAAAAACATCATTCGGGTTCCTTCTGTTCTTATTTTAATTATTGGGTTAGCCATCCTCCCTTCTTTTTATGCCTGGTTTAATATAAAAGCATCCTGGGACCCTTACTCCAATACAGAGGGAATCAAAATTGGCGTAGTCAGTGATGATACCGGGACGGAAGTGGAAGACCAATCCATTAATATGGGAGACGAACTGATAGAAAACTTAAAGGAAAATGATTCGTTAGGCTGGCAGTTCGATGATTCCATTGAAGAAGCAGATGAAAAGGTATATACAGGAGAATACTTTGCAACAATTCATATTCCTGAAAGCTTTTCGGAGGATGTAGCCAGTATACTTAATGAAGAACCAAGAAGCGCCATCGTCCAATATAAAGTGAATGAAAAGGTCAATGCCATTGCTCCTAAAATGACCAGCACCGGAGCTACACAAATCACAGAAACCATTAATGATGAATTTGTGCAGACAACGGCAAAAACATTGCTGGAAGAATTTAATAACGCAGGGATAGAGCTTGAAGAAAATCTGCCTACCATGCAAAAAATAAGAGATGCTGTTTATAATCTGCATGATCACATTGATGATATTGATGAAGCAGGCGACCTTATTGTTCAGTTAGACGAAGATCAAGATACGATTCAGAACTATGCAGATACATTAGACAGCTTACAGGAGTACGAGTCGAACATTCGGGAAGGCGGAGATCAGATTCTGACTGCCCAGTCTCATCTGGATGATATCAATCGGCTTGGAAATGCAGTGGTTGAATTAAATCAATCCATGCCTGACATCGAAAATGCTTTAACTCGAATCAGCTCTATCCAGCAATATTTCCCTGCGATTAATCAGGGACTGGAGGATGCTTATGCAGCAAGTATTACTGCCGGCGATACGCTAGCAGATGTACAAGAACGTATTCCAGAGATCAATAATCAAATTCAGGACTATCAAAACCAGGTTGATAATGCACAGGACACGTTAGAAGAGGCCGAACAAGCAACCGATGAAGTATCAGAGCTTGTCAACAGCCGAATCAATGAAGCGGAGGAAATTATCAATGGACTGCCTTCCTTTGATTTTAATACAGAAGAATCCGTAACACCTGATTTTGTGAATAACGTAAAGGATTCAGTTGGTGATTCTCAAGGTAAGCTGGAAGAAATGCTAGAAGAGCTTCGTAATTCAGACAGTCTGGAATCAAATGAGTCCTTAGATAAATTAAGCAGTACTGCTGACGGAACAAAAGAGCAAGGAAATGAACTTTCTGCTGAATTAGAGGATATGCTTACTAAAATAGAAGCGGATAATTTTACGGAAGAAGATATAACTACGTTAAATGAAGCAATAGCTGATTACCAATCCTCTTTCGATGAGGTCAAAGAAGATTTAGCAAATGCTGAATTTGTTCCAGATACCTCACAAAATGAAGAGAACGAAGAAACCGATGAGAATAGTGACAATGCCGAAGAAGGTACCGAAGAGAATAACGAAAAAAGCAGCAATGACGCGGAAGAAAACACAGAACAAGAAAGCGAAGAAAATAATGATAATGCTGCAGAAGAAACAGAGCAATCCGAAGATACACCGGAAACGCAGCAGCGTGATGAAGAAATCGACCAAGTCATTAATGAACTTCATGACGATACGATGCAGGCTTTTGATGAAATTTCCAATGTATTGGATCAAAATATAGACCTTGCTAAAAGCAATATACAGCAACTGCCTGAATTGATTGCCATGAAGGAAAATCCTGACCGGGCAGAGTATGCAGAAGAGCAACTTCAAGCGATTCAGGACAGTATTGAAGGGCTTCAATCCTCTATTACAAGCACGGAGAACTCACTTGCTTTATTAGAAACTCCGGAGAATAAAGAGGAGTTGGATAACATTCAAGAGGCTCTTGAAAGCGGCGATTTTAATTTAAATAATGTCATTGATTTTCTGGAAAACGGAAATTTAGACCTTAGCCAGTTAGAAGACGTGAAGGATAACGCCATAAATGATTTGAATACGTTACAAACCTTTAACGAGGACACATTAGAACCATTTGTGAATAATGCTTTCACTACGTTAGAAAATAGGTTAAATGATGCAGATTCCAAGTTAAGTGCCGCATTGGAATATACTGATTTAGCTTCTAATTATTTATCGGAAGCAGCAACAGTTGTTAATGATTCCCAATATTATTTAAACCTTTTAAATGAGAACTTACCATATTATGAAGAACAATTCAGTGATGTCTCTGATACTGTAAATCAACACTTCCCTGAATTTAAAAATGGTGTGGATATGGCAAGCGGCTTTTTCCAGAATGATATGCCGCATTTAGAAGATGAAATAAATAATTTAGCCGGCTTTGTTACAAACGATATGGATGATTTAATTGCCCAATATGAGAATTTGAATTCCCTTGTGCAGGATAATTTACCGGAAGCGCAGGAAGCTATTGGGGAAATGGCCGACTTTATCCGTGATGATTGGCCAGGATACAAAGAGGATATTCAAAATGCCTATGACCGGATAAAACAGATGGAAGACGATCAAATTATCGAGGAATTAATTGCTGCATTGCAGAATGACTTGAGTGATGAAACAGAGTATTTCTCCCGTCCGGTACAACTGGATGAAGAAAAATTATTCCCTATCCCGAACTACGGTTCAGCCAACACACCATTCTACACTGTGCTGGCAATATGGGTTGGTGCATTACTGCTTTGTAATTTGATTACAACGGATCTAAAAGATAAAAATAGAGAAGAATTCAGCTTAAGAGATATTTATCTTGGCCGAATGACCTTGTTCTTGATTGTAGCTATTTTACAAGCGGTCATTGTTTCGCTCGGCAATATCTTTATACTCGATGCTTATATGGCACACCCTGTTTACTTTACACTCTTTAGCGTCTTGATTGCGTTAGCGTTTATGATTATCGTATACACGTTAGTTTCCTTATTTGGAAACGTCGGAAAGGCGATTGCGATTATCTTTATGATTCTGCAATTATCAGGCGGCGGCGGAATGTTTCCAATCCAAGTAGCGCCGGAATTTTTCCAGGCTATTCACCCATTCCTGCCGTTCACGTATGCTATTGATATTCTAAGAGAAGCGACCGGCGGTATTGTATGGTCTGTTGTTTACAACCGATTCCTTATACTGGCGATTTTCCCGGCTATCTTTATTCTGTTAGGATATACTTTCCGGCCATGGATTGCACCGCGTGTTCATAAAGCCTATCTTAAGAGCAAGAAAAGTAATATGATTGATTAACAAAATGATGATCATGTAATAATATTAAGATTACAAACAGCCTGGCCAGCGCTTTGCCGGGCTGTTTTTTTATGCAATCCTACTTTTTCTATTTAGAAGGGACAGACAACAAAAATCTTTTTTCATCAACGGGTCGCGTTCCAGATTATCAAGATTTTCAAGAAAGGAAATATGCTTTCAAAACGCCCTTTAACGAATGACACGTTTTCTGATAAAATGATTAGTATCTTTTCTTTTTTAAAGGCTGTTCAAAATGGAGAATAACAACGGAGGTTTATAGTGAAGTATTTCATAATGATTTTACAAATTGGTATTTTATTTCTTTTTAATTTTATTGGCCAGCTTATTCAAGGCTTCTTCTCCCTGAGTATTCCCGGCAGTCTTATTGGGATGCTGCTGCTTTTCAGCCTGTTATTTTTCAAAATAATTCCTTTAACGTGGATGCAGGCTGGTGTTGATTTTCTTTTAAAAGATATCCCATTTTTCTTTATCCCGGTTACCATTGGAATTATCCAGTACTTAACCTTTTTTTATGGCAAAGGCAGCTTGACCATTCTATTGGTTATTGTTAGTACCTTTATTGTTATCGGTGTCAGTGGGATTGTAACAAATTTCATCTTAAAAAAAGAGGTGAAATCCTATGACTAATTTCTTTATTGGGATAACGGCAATTGCAGGAACGTTTATCCTGTACCGGTTATCCAAGAGGATATATCGAAGGAAACCAAGCCCATTTACCATGCCTATTTTCCTTTGTACGGCAAGTATGGTCATTTTCTTATCCTTAACAGGAATCTCTTATGAAACCTATATGATTGGCGGGCAGTGGATTGATCTTTTTCTCGGTCCTATCGTTGTCTCTCTGGCTGTTCCTTTATACAGAGAAATTCACTTAATCAAAAAATATGCAGGTGCGATAGGTATCGGTATATTTGCCGGTTCTCTGACCGGTGTTTTTACTGGAATAGCAGGAGCAAAGCTATTAGGTTTTGATGACTGGCTGATTCAGACTGTTGCTGCTAAATCTGTAACTGCTCCTATTGCGATCAGTATTACGGACACAGCAGGCGGGAATATTTCCCTAATTGCTGTATTCGTTATGTTAGCTGGTGTCAGCGGAGCAATGTTTGGGCCTGTTATTTTAAAAATTTGCCGGATTGAGCATCCCATTGCTAAAGGACTCAGTATTGGAACGGCTTCTCATGCAATAGGGACGGCAAAAGTATTAGAGGACAGTGAAATGGAAGGCGCCATCAGTGCTTTATCTATGACACTCAGTGCTGTGGTTGTTTCTTTTCTTGTTCCGATATTCTTATTATTATTTATTACATCATGAAAACATTCGTTATTTTTGTACATAAAAGGTACGCTGTATCTTGTTTCTGTATTGCGCTGTTATTACTTAGCAATGCAAGGAGGTGGCTTTGTTGAAAAGGGTTTGGCTATTCTTTGGATTGGCTGGCATACTGCTTCTTTCCGGCTGTTTTAATAAAAGTCAAAAAGGCGATGAACTGATTGCCTTTTATAATCATTGGATGGAGAACTGGGAGATAGATAGTTCTACATACTCCTCTCTTAATTGGGCAGAGGATGCCGAAGAAATGTTACTTATTATCGAAAACGATATATTGCCTGTTTTAACAAAAAGTGTTGACTATCTGGAGCAGACAGATTTGGAATATCGTGCTGTTAATGATTTAAACGAATTACTATTAGACAGAGAGTCTTATTTATTAGCATTATTCCAAGTGCTTGCTGATGAGTTAAACCCTGACAGTACGGAATCAGAAACAGAAATTGCTTTGGAGAAATTCAATGAAAACAGCATGCCAATTGCTGATAAAAATAAAGAATTTGCAGAGAGCTTAGATACGTTAATGGATAAATATCATGTCTATTGGATTACCGAGTATGACTCAAATGGAGAAGAATTAGAAAGATTAGGAAAGGACAGATAAGGAAGGCAGAAAGGAAGGAAGGAACGCTTTGCGAAATATTTTTGGGTCTGTGCTATATTTATGTATCTTTATTATATTATCTGGCTGCGTTGATTCTCATGACAAGGCAGAAGTGGGAAGCCTGGACGTACTGGAAGACTTTATTCATGAATTAAATCACGGCGACCTTATTATTGATTCAGATGATCCGGAAGAGGTCATCGAAACAGTTGACGATCAGCTGGGCGAATATTTTTCAGGTGATTTTTCCAGAAAAGTTGCCTATCAAATCCGAAACAGCATGGAAGGAAATCCGGATTATGAAGAAACTCCTGAAAATATCACTTTTTTTCTAACAAATACGGGTGACGGATTCCGCTATTCTCAAATTGAAGCTTCCAGAAGAAAAGGCGTATCATCCTGGCTGACACAGGACGATAAAATCGTAGGCACAGAGATTCGTATCACCTTGCCATCCGATATTCCTGATCAGGATTCCAAATACGAGCTGTACGACAATATTACGATGATGAAAATAGATAATAAATGGTACATCGATGATATTGAATATTTTGATGAGAGATATGTTCAATGAATCCAGCAAAATGATTCAAAGCGCCGTAATCTTTAAAGTGATTAGGCGCTTTTGGCAGCTTCAATCGTTCTACAAACTCATCTTCCTATTTCAGAATCCAGCAAATCTGTAATAAACATATGTCCTGGAGCATGTGTGATCATTATTTCAATTTTTGCTTGAAGTGCTACAAGCTGCGGTGTTACACCACACGCCCAAAACACTGGAATTTCATCTTCCTTTATTTCTACAGGATCACCATATTCAGGGGCCTGCAGGTTTTTGATTCCCAGCTTCTCTGGATAACCAACCTGTACCGGTGCGCCATGCATCGTTGGGAAGGCCGATGTGATTTGAACAGTTGCGGGCACATGATCTGCGCGAATCGGACGCATGGAAACCACCAGATTCCCTTGAAAGTCCCCTGCCCCATGACAGGGCACATTGGTTTCATACATCGTAACATTTTGTTTGTTTTCTATATGCCTCAAAGGAATTCCAGCCGCCCTTAAAGCATTTTCAAAGGTAAAGCTGCATCCAATCAAAAAGCTGATAAAATCCTCACGCCATTCTTCTGTAATATCCATCACTTCATCTGCCAGCTTCCCGTGTCTAAAAATTCGATATCTCGGAATATCCGTTCTGATATCTGCATCCGGCGCAGAGCTTACAGGTGTATAGGAGCCAGCATCCGTCACTTCAATCAATGGGCAAGACTTCGGATTTCGCATACAAAATAAGAGAAAGTCATACGCATGCTTCTTTGGAACAATGACCAGGTTTGCCTGTACATGAGTTGGAGCCAGCCCTGCTGTGGGTTTAGCCCACTCTCCTTTTCGAATAGCCATTCTTTCCTTTAACACTGCTATCACCTCTGCAAAAATATTTTATTTGAAGTAAAAACTGTTCTCTTTCCCTATAAAGTTTTTGTGCCTCTTCGACATCTACCTCCCGGAAACAAATTTTGCCGCCCGGGACAAGCTGAGCTACTTTGGAAAGGTCAACAGAAATAACTGTAGCAATTCTCGTATATCCCCCAGTCGTTTGCCGGTCAGCCATCAATATGATTGGCTGGCCATTCACCGGCACTTGCACACCTCCAAACGGAATGGCATCCGACCAAATACCTGCTCCATTTTTATGAGCAATAGCCTTGGATTGAAGCCGATACCCCATCCGGTCTGCCTGCGGACTAACAAGATGTACGTTATTGAAAAAGTTATCTATTCCTTCCTTTGTAAATCGCTCCGTATGTGGGCCTTTCACGACACGAAGCTCTACCTCCTTGCGGTACCTGGGGATTTCTGTATGCATTAATCCAACTCCTGCTTTTCCATTCACCGCATAACCGAAAATCGTATCTTTCTTTTCAACGTGCTTCCCAATTCCAGCTTTTTGGTAAGTTGATTTACTACCCATAACTACTGGTGAGTCAAACCCGCCCGAAACATATAAATAAGTCCGCACCCCCGATTGAGGAGCGCCAAACGTCACATAATCATCCTTTTTAAGCTGGATTGATTTCCACATCGGTGCGGCTTTGCCATTTATCATAGGACTTAAATCTGCGCCACAAATAGCTATCGTTGCTTCCGATAATACAACCAGCTCCGGACCCATCATGGTTATTTCCAGACAGGCCTCATCTCTTCTATTTCCCACTAAGAGATTGGCTGTCTGGAAAGCGAATGGATCCATTGCTCCGGAGACAACACCCCCGTATTTTTGAAAGCCGGTTCTTCCCAAGTCTTGGATGGTTGTTAACAGTCCCGGTTTAATTACTTTAAAAAGCGGCTGCTGCTCCGCTTTATTCTCCAACACGTTTCATCCGAATCCCTTCTTGTTCCAAACGCTGCCGCAATTCCTTTGCAAACAGAAGGGCATGCTGTCCATCTCCATGGACACAGATGGTGTCGGCTTCCACCTGGACTTCCTCTCCATCAACGGAGGTGACTTTTCCTTCAAAAACCATACTGCGTACTTGTTCAATTGCTTTTTCTACCTCTGTAATCATTGCATTTTTTTCTGTTCGAGCTGTCAACGAGCCATCCGATTGATACGTTCTGTCAGCAAATACTTCTGAGGCTGTTTTTAATCCGTATTTTTTTCCCGCACGAATCAATTCACTTCCTGATGACCCAAAGAGAATTAATTGTTCATCTACTTGAGCTGTCGCCTTCGCAATTGCTTCAGCAATCTCCCGGTCTTTCGCTGCCATATTGAACAAAGCTCCATGCGGTTTCACATGCTGCATAGGCACCTCATGAATATTACAAAAGGCCTTTAAAGCACCAATTTGGTAAGCTGTTAAATGAAAAACTTCATCTGGATCCACTTGAATGGTTCTTCTGCCAAAACCAATCAAATCTGGAAAGCCTGGATGGGCTCCAACCCCTACCTGCTTTTCTTTAGCCATTTTAACGGTTTTTCCCATAACATTATAATCTCCGGCATGAAAGCCGCAAGCAATGTTTGCAGAGGTGACTACCTCCAAAATTTCGTTATCAAGACCTATCGTATAAGCTCCAAAACTCTCCCCCAAGTCACTGTTTAAATCAATGCTTCTTTGTTTCATCATGGAACACTTCCTTTCTCACTTTATAGCTGCCGTTCTTTACCGCTTGTTCTATTGCTTCATACTCCTCTTCCGTAATCGAAACAAAGCGGATTTTATCTTCTGCCTGAAATAAAAATGGATTCTCTTGGGAAGAATCAAACAAGGTGACAGGTGTACGTCCTATAATATTTGCACCGCCCGGGGACTGTAATGAGTATATCACCGTTTGCTCCCCGGCGATTCCTACCGATCCTGCCGGCACATGTAATCTCGGGCTTTCCAGCCGCGGTGTGCAAATGGATTTAGACAGTCCGCCCATATAAGGAAAGCCCGGCAGAAATCCCATCATATAAATAAGATAATCTGTACCTGAATGATTCTCAATCACTTCTTCTTTTGTTAATTGATTAGAAACGGCGACATGGTCTAAATCAGAACCAGCTTCCCCGCCGTACAAAGTTGGAATAAATATCCGATTCCTCTGCTCCACTTTATCCCGTGATGCATAACTGGATAAAGTGGATAATTCTTCACAGATTGCATGATACGTAAGCTGGTCCGGCAAATAATAGACAGAAACGCAATCATAGGCAGGAACCCATTCTACAATACCTTTAATACGCTCTTTTTTTAGCAGAAGGCAAAAGCTCCTGATCTTTTTATTTAGCCGGGAGGAAACCTGTTCGCAAAACTGTACCCGTATCCCTCTCCTAACGGCTGAAAGATGATATTTTGCATAGCAATTCCTCCAGCTAACCTATTATATTAAATGATAATAAAGCCAAAAGTACCGTAATGGCAAATACAACCCAGCCTGCAATATTTATCCATAGCTTGTTGACGTTCTCGGCCAGCATTCGGCGGTTGTTCATGACAAACAACAAAAATAGAACGATAACAGGCAAAATTAAGCCATTTGCATATTGAGAAAACACAATAATTTCAATCGGACTGTATCCCAAACCTGAAAAAATGATTCCAATTAAAATAATAACCATCCAAATGGCTCTGAATTTCATGGATTTTAAATTCCTGTCCCAGCCAAAAACTCCTGAAATAGCATAGGCTGCTCCTAGTGGCGCCGTCATCGTTGATGTAACACCTGCAGCAAAAATACCAATCGAGAATACATATTTTGCCCAAGAACCAAGCAGCGGCTCTAATTGAATAGCCATTTCAGCTGGATTATCAATTGTTGTGCCAAGAGGAAAAGCCATTGCGGCAGTGATTACAATCGAGGCCGTAACAATACCGACCACAATCAGCGATGTAACAATGTCGAACCGGCTTTCCCCTATCCCGCTTTTATCCTTCCACCGCTCCTGAACCGTTGCTGACTGCAAAAAAAGCGTATACGGAACAATCGTTGTACCGATTAAGGAAATCACAAGGATAACAGAACCATCCGGAATTGTCGGTATAAATGCGCCTTCGAAAATAGCCGATAAATCAGGTTTAACTACAATTGCCGTAATTAAAAAACTGAGTACCATTAAACCAATTAATACAACGAAAACTTTTTCAAGTATTTTGTATGTGCCAAACCAGAGCAGCAACCCGGCTGAAATACCGATAATTACGCCCCATGTCTGGATAGGGAAACCTGTTAAGGTGGTCAGACCGATAGCACCGCCGACGATATTGCCTGTCTCATAAGCTGCGTTGCCGACTCCAATAGCAGCGACAACTAATATGATTGTCAACACCCTTAATAAAGGATTTTCAAACTGTTCTCTAAAAGCTGTGCCCAAATCTTTTCTTGTAACAATTCCTAAGCGGGTGGTCATTTCCTGCAAGACCATGGTAGCAATAACGGAGAACAGCAAGGACCAAATCAAGATAAAACCGAATTGGGCACCAACCTGACTGGCTGTTGTTATCGTTCCCGGCCCGATAATAGCAGCTGCTACAATAGCGCCTGGACCGACATTCTTTAACCTTAATAAAATCTTTTTCATGGTAACTCCCCCATTGTTTATGATGTTTAAACAAACTTTCAGATTTTAAAAAAGGCTGATTTTGGCAGTATTTCATCATTAGCTTTGCTTACAATCCGAAGAAGCGTAGGATGGATGACTGAAATAAGTGTAAGCAAGTCTAGTTTTGTTTTTCAACCTTTTCTGCTTCGATGTCATCCACCCGTCATCATTTCATTTAACCTCGTTAATTAAAGCGTTTTCATTTTTGGCTTTAAATGTAACTCGATAAAGGAGATTTCATCAAGTTACATTCATTTTTTAGCTTGCTCTAATTAACAATTCCAGTATATTCTTTATAAGCTCACTCCAGCAACCAATTGAATTTCAACAGGTGCATTTCCCGGTAACGAGGATACACCAATTGCTGCCCTGCTGCCTATCCCCGCCTCCTCCAATTGTTCAGATAAATATTCGGAAGCAGCATTTGCCAGACTTGAATGGGATTGAAATGTTTCCTCTGCATTCACATAAAACGAAACTTCATTCAGTGGGAGTTTTTGTTCTTCTCCCACTGAATGTTAGTTGAGTGATTCAGGGAGCTAGCGTCCGTTATCTCCCGCCTAAATAAATTTATTTTTACGCTTTATTTTGAGGCGGGAGTTTTACGGACGGTTCTCCGTGATAAACGGTGAGTGATAATATCTGCATGAGTTGTTCTCCCTCCATAAGTGTGTTTACAGCAGCAGTTAAGGCATTTGCAGCTGCTTGTCTGACTGCTGGATAATAGGTTGATACAGGCTCTGCTGCAATAACTTTTCCGCTCTGAAGCAGCACACCATTCTTTCTTGGTGTCATCCCGGCTGTATAAATAATATTTCCAAACCGGGATGCAGGAAGGTATTTCCCCTGTGGAATCAGATTATTCCCTTCATTTGATGGATGCATTTCGATACGCCTCCACTACTTGGATAACACGTTCCATTGCTTCTACCGCCGCTTGATGATCCTGTGAAAAATTTATCCGAAAGCTGTCACCGAATTGTGGACCGAATTCCTTTCCTGGTGTTACGGTCACACCAGCCTGAAGACGAAGTGCTTTCACAAACTCATTGATTGAAATACCCAGTTCCGGAATTCTCGGGAATAAATAACTGCCCGCTTCTGTCGCTCTTACCTGAAACCCCTCAGCTGCACGTATTTTGGCGACCAGGTCATCACGGATTGCCTGATGCGCTTTAATTCGCTCCTCCATCCAGCCTGCCGGTTCAGAAAACCATGTTTTCAAGACGGCTTGATTATATCCGCCAGCGCGCAATGATACAATAGCCTGCAGTTTTTCCATTCGGTTAATCATTTTTTCCGATCCAAAAGCGACCCCTAACCTGTATCCGCTAAGTGATTCTGTTTTAGAAGGTCCCATAATCGTAATGACATTTTCTCGATCAATCCGGTTCTCCGCACATAAATGAGTATACGTCCTTCCTTCAAAAATTTGCCGCGAGTAGAGTTGATCAACAATCACGGTTGCCCCGTATTGCTCTGCTAAACCGGCAATCTCCTGAATTTCATCCCGGGAATAAATAACACCCGTCGGATTATTTGGATTAGAGAACAAAAAGAGTTTTACTCCTGATTGAAAAGCATCCTCCAGCTGCGTTAGCTCTAAACCGGCTGATGTGTCTGTTTTGTAATAATCCAGCTGGACAGGAACGACTTCCCCATCAAAAAATTCAACAAGCTTCCGATTGGCAAAATAGTCCGGTTCTACAATAGCAACCTTATCTCCTCTGGCCACCGTTGATCCCATTGCTAGAAATAATGCTCCTTGGGTTCCAGATGTTAGGATAACATGTTGATCCGGGTCAATGCTTGTGTTCGTAAAATCAGCAAGCTTTTCAGCTAGCTTCTCCCGGATATCCATCCCCCCGCGATATTCTGTGTAGGCCTGCTTCCCTCCAAGATGAACTCCTTCCACAAAGGCATCTAAAGAGCCCGGAATTGGTTGAAAAGCATCCACATCCCCATGTGAAAAGTCCACCGGCCTACCGGGAATTTTCTCAAAAGGAACATCGATTTCATTCGTTTTCTGGCGTCCTTCTTGACCAGGAGCATATTCCGCACCAAGCTTTAAAAACTTTTCTTCTATCAAATCCATGATTAACCCTCTTTTCTATAATTGAAAAATAGTATACCTTTACAAAATATCTGCAAATTCATTATAGTTATAATAGTATCCCATCTTAAATACGAACTCCAATACGAAATAATTTATAACACTATAGGTATTTCTCTATACATAATTTGAGGAGGAATGAAATGCTGAAAAATTTGGAATATGTATATGCAGTATATTTAAATAAGAGCTTTTCGAAAGCTGCCGGCGAATTATATATTTCTCAGCCGGCACTCAGTGCAACGATTAAAAAAGTGGAAGAAGAGATAGGTCTTCCTATTTTCGATAGAAGCAGCAATCCCATCCAATTAACAAAGGCTGGAGAATATTATATTGAATCCATCGAGACTATTATGAACATTGAAAAAGAAATGAGGAGTTATTTTAATCACTTAGCAGAGGATAATCAAGGTACCATCAGTGTTGGAGGCGCATCCTTCTTTTGCACACATATCCTGCCGAAAATCGCTCAAGAGTTTAAGGAAGAATATCCCGATTATAAGGTAAATCTTCTGGAAGCCAATGCGGATGATCTGATAAAATGTCTGCGCACAGGGATTGTTGATATGATAATCGATGTCGAGAAAAAGGACATTTCTAAAATGTTTGATTCCTTTGTCTGGGCGGAAGAACATATTTTACTGGCAGTGCCTTCAAGCTATGAAATAAATAATAAGCTTCGTAACTATCAAATCACCTTTCAAAATATAGCTAATGGAAACTATTTAAGTGAACGATATCCTAAGATAAACCTGAAAGAATTTCAGAAGGAAGATTTCCTGCTATTAAAAAAAGGGAATGACCTAAACCAGCGAAGTTTAAAAATGTGTAGAAATGCCGGTTTCACACCAACCATATCCATGTACCTTGACCAGATGCTGACTTCCTATTACATTGCCAGTAATGAAAAGGGAATCGCTTTCGTTCGGGCCAGCGTCACGCATTACTTAGAAGCAACCAATAAATTATGCTTTTACAAAATTGATGATGACAACGCCCGTCAAAATATTATGCTGTATTATAAAAAAACACAGCCGCTTCCGAAAGTCGGCACAGATTTTATTTCATTTATCAAGGAGAAAAAAATCGATCATCTGTGAGTTTTAATACGCTGTAAAAAATGATTTTGCAGAGCGCTGAGAAGCAAGTATTTCAGATTTACATGAAGCAGGAAAAGGAGTGACCGTTTTTCCCTTCTGCTCAGCAGGGGAATTGGCGGACACTCATACTGCCATAAATAAAGAATCACTTACTTGAATGAGGAGCACCAAGCAAAAATTTAATTGTTAACTTACTGTTTTAACTCTTTCCGCTATTTTTTGTGTAACACGCAGAAATGCTTCTATTTCCTCCACACTATTGCAGTGTAGGGGAGATACCCTTACAACACCGTCGAGATCAAAAGACTCTAACATTCTTTTAGAATAAATACTGGAAGCAGCACGCTCATAAACCACAATATGCTCCGCTTCATATTGTCGAACAGCCTCTTGATAATCTAAGTGATCAATTGTTATTCCGATAATCAGATCCCTCTTAGATAAATCTTCATCATCTAAATGGACGGTAACGCCAGGGATATTTCTTAATCCTTTTACTTTATCTGTGCCATGAAGTATCGCTTCCAGCAATGCTCTTTCATGTAAAGCGATCCGTGTCATTCCTTCCTCATACAGCCTTCTTCTATCCTGTTTCTCCGAAAATTTACTCCCTATCCAGCAGACATAATCGACAATTTCGCTAAGAGAAGCAAAATGACCCGGTGTGGAGCTTCCCAGCTGCAGATCACTGTCATCCTTTCCAGCTAAACGTTGATGCGGAAGCGCTGCTGCCCTTTGGGAAATATATGCAAAACCGCTTCCTCTTACCCCGAAAAATTTATATGGTGCAAAGTTAATCGCATCTACAGGGGTTTTTTCGATATCAATGATACCGTGCGGAGCATGCTGCACAGCGTCGACGATAATGTATAAATCCGGCTTGATTTTCCTGGCTTCCTTTACAATCATTTCAATATCTAAAATCGTACCTGAAATATTAGATGCATAAATCACACTTAAAAAGCTTGTATTCTCATCAATCAGTCTGGTGATTTCCGCAACATCCACACCTCCAGTTACCCGGTTTGTTTTAGCTACACGAAATTCTTTTCCCAGCTTATTTGCATAAAACTTGGCAGCATCATAAGCGGACGGATGCTCTAATTCCGTTGTCACAATATTGCTTCCCTCTATATTTTCCGCAATGACACCGGTTGCTGCAAACATTGCTTGAGACGCAGTAAAGTAAGTGGCAATACTCCCCTGCTTTGCATTAAATATCGTTCTTGCATCTTCTATGCCTCTTTGCTCCACTTCGAATAAAAATTTCGCTGTGTCATGATTGCGCAAAGGGTGGTCAGGCATCAAGTCGTACTGAGCAAATTTCTGATTGGCAGTTTTTAACCGAAAAGAACCGCCGGCATTGTCTAAAAACACCCGCTTTTTCTGTGTCAACGGATCCATATCAATATAGGCGAACCTGTCTCTAATTTCTTCTAATAATTCATTGCTAAATAATCTGCCCTTCGTTAATCCCGCCATTTTATCCCTCCAATAATTTTTAGTGGTGATACAAGCCTGCTTCAAATGAAATTTTTCGATACAAATCAGGAAGACTTTAACTTATATAATATGCTATCAGCTGTTTCTCTTTAATTTACATATTTTTTCTATAATTATAATAGTAGTACTTCTTATACGTTTACTCCAATACAAAATAAATTATAATCATATATATTTTCTTCTATGCTGACTGACTATTTAGATGGCATAAAACGAAACTTCACTCCTTGGGAGTTTATATGGACGGTTCTTCATCAAAATCCATGGGGATAAACTACATTCAATTTGGTGTTAGCTTCGGAATTCTTCTGCGTTAAAAATTATATACTTCTCTAATATAAAAAAGCCGGTTCAATTCTTACTATTTCTAGTAAAAATCGAACCGGCTTTTCTGTCAGCTTGTACTTCCACTTCATTACTTACTTTTTTTCGCTGCTTTTTCACGTTCGTTTTTATTTAAGATTTTCTTACGAAGACGGATTGTTTCTGGTGTTACTTCACAATACTCATCCTCACTTAAATATTGCAGGGCTTCCTCCAGAGACATATCTCTTGTCTTACGGATAGTGGATGTCTGGTCTTTTGTAGCTGAACGCACGTTAGTTAAGTGCTTTTCTTTTGTGATATTAACCGTTAAGTCATTCTCACGATTATGCTCTCCGACAATCATCCCTTCATAAACTTCCGTTCCGGGAGTAATAAAGATAACTCCGCGATCCTCCAAGTTCATGATTCCATAGGTAGATGCTTTCCCTTTTTCCAATGCAACTAGCACACCTTCACGGCGGCCGCCGACCTGTCCTTTAATAACAGGCTCGTATGCCTCAAAGGTATGGTTAATAATACCATAACCGCGTGTCTGCGACATAAATTCTGTAGTATATCCTAAAAGACCGCGGGATGGCACTTTAAACTCAATACGAACTTGTCCGTTTCCTTGATTAGCCATATCAAGCATTTCGCCTTTACGTTCTCCTAAGGATTCCATAATTGCTCCTGTGTGTTCTTCCGGAACATCTACTTGGACCCGCTCCATCGGTTCACATTTTACACCGTCAATATCTTTGATGATTACTTCCGGCTTAGACAATTGAAGCTCATAGCCTTCACGGCGCATGTTCTCAATAAGAATAGACAAATGCAGCTCTCCGCGTCCGGAAACAGTCCAGGCGTCTGGTGAACTGGTCGGTTCCACACGTAAGCTTACATCGGTTTCTAATTCTTTTAATAAACGCTCTTCAATACGGCGGGACGTAATATACTTCCCTTCTTTTCCGGCAAATGGACTGTTGTTTACAACAAAGGTCATCTGCAGGGTCGGCTCATCAATACGCAGCCATGGAAGCGGATCAGGATGCTCAGCCGGACATACCGTTTCACCGACATTTAAGTCTTCCATTCCAGCCAGAGCTACGATGTCACCAGAAACAGCTTCTTGGATTTCAACCCGTTTTAAACCAATGAAACCAAATAATTTGGAAACACGGAAGGATTTTTGTGATCCATCTTCTTTTAATACAACAACCTGCTGTCCTACCTTGATAGAACCGCGGACCACACGTCCAACTCCGATTCGGCCGACATAGTCATTATAATCCAGTAAAGTTACTTGAAACTGTAACGGCTCTTCTCTTGTATCAACTGGAGCCGGAATATGCTCCATAATGGTATTAAAGACTGGATCCATTGTTTCCTGCTGATCTTCCGGCTCTAATCCGGAGGTTCCATTTAACGCAGATGCATAAACAACAGGGAATTCTAATTGGTTATCGTCCGCTCCTAATTCAATAAATAAATCTAATACTTCGTCAACGACCTCTGCCGGTCTGGCATTTGGACGGTCAACTTTATTTAATACCACAATTGGTGTCAGTTTTTGTTCTAAAGCTTTTTTTAATACGAAACGTGTTTGCGGCATGGTTCCTTCGTAGGCGTCCACGACTAAGGCAACACCATCAACCATTTTCATAATACGTTCCACTTCACCGCCAAAGTCGGCGTGACCTGGTGTATCAAGGATATTAATTGTTGAATCTTTATATTTTACAGCTGTATTTTTCGCTAAGATTGTAATCCCGCGTTCACGTTCTATATCTCCAGAGTCCATCGCACGTTCGTCTACGTGCTCGTTTTCCCGAAAAGTCCCAGAATATCTTAATAGCTGATCCACTAACGTTGTTTTCCCGTGGTCAACGTGTGCAATAATTGCGATATTACGAATATCATTTCTTAATTGCATAAATAGTACGCTCCTCTAACATATCGAATGTAAAACCAATTTATTATATCATATAATGAGGAAATTTGTAAAATTGTTTTTCTTTTCTTTAGGATGTGTTGATTGCTCATGTATTATTATAACAATGTATTTTATATTATCATTTCATGAAGGATTTTCACCAAAATGGCTGGATGACTTAGCAGATATAATTTTAACGTAAGCAGCCGCTATAGAAATATACTGGGTTTCCAGAGACTTGTCTTTAGCTCCCTTTAAAGAAGCCTTGCTAATTGCGGGACCACAGGCGCAGACCAAAGTATAGTCATATTTATGCCTGCGGCGGAAAAAGAAAATCGCTTTTTCTGCGGAGATTTACACTGGGGCTGCGATAAAAAAGACCTCTTCCACGCCCAATCAGGCAAAGAAAGAAGTCTTTTTATCATTCATTAAGATTTTATTTTTTTATTTCCTTTCGGCTTACTAGAAACAGGCAGGCACATGGTAAACTTCGCTCCACCTAATTTTTTCGACTGCCCGGCATATATCTTCCCGTTTGACTGTTCAATAATTGCACGTGCAATCGCCAGTCCCAGTCCCGTTTCTCCGCCTTTTCCTTTGATAAACCGGTGGAATATTTTATCCAAATCTTCTTCGGTAATCCCTTTTCCGTCATCCTCTATATCAAAGAAAATCATATTTTTTTTCTTATATACATGGATAGAAATCTCTTTATTGGCATACCTGATTGCATTAAATACCACATTGGAAACAGCTCGCAGGAGCTTTTCTTCATCTGCATGTATCGTTATGGAGCCGTCCACCTTCTGATGAAGGTCCAATTTATTTTCATTGACGATTGGCAATGCTTTGCTCACAATCCCGTCCACAAAAGCCTGCACATCGATTTCTGTCTCCTCGTACACATCCGGCTGAGAGTCCAATTTGGCAAGTAAAATCATTTCATTGATGATTTTCTTAAGCCTGTTTACCTCTGTGACCATGACATCCAGCCCTTTCTCGGTATCTTTTTCATCAAAAATACCATCACGGATTCCTTCTGCGTAGCCTTGGATTGTCATCAATGGTGTTTTCAGCTCATGGCTCGCATTTTGAAAAAAGGTCTGCTGCGATTTCATATATTGCTCTAATGTCTGTGACATCTCGTAGACACTCTGTTCCACTTCTTTTATTTCTCCGCTGGCTCGGATCCGCTTCATCTGGTCAAATTGGCGGTTTTCCACCTTCTTCAATTCTTTCTTCAGCAAGGATAATGGTGTTACCAATTTATTCGTCATATAATAGCTTAAAATGACTGCCGCCAGAGCTCCAATTAAAAATACCCACGCTAATCGGAAGAAAAAGTTTTGCTGCACGGCTCGTAAATCGTTGATGGGTGTTAATAAAATCAATTCCATCCCGGACTGCTCCGGAGAAAATATAATTCGTTGCGTTACGAAACGGTCATTTCCATGCTGCCACAGTGTTTCTTCGTTGTCCTCAAAATTATTTTCCTGAAAAAACTCATTCACAACCGAAATAGACATGGTCGAAAATAAAACTGTATCTAAGTTCCGGTCATATAAGAAAAGCTGCAATTCTTGATCCTTCAAGAAGTCATCAATATTTCGATATTCACTTGCATCATCATACTGTTCCGATAGAAAACTGATAAGTAATTCTCCTGTTTCTGCAAGCTGACGCTGTTCATCCTGGATGAGCACATCTAATACCAGCGAGTAAATAACCAGGCCCGCAGTGGTCATAATAACAAGCAGCAGCGCTGTAAAAGCAGCATTTAGTTGCGATTGTAATTTCATTATTATGCTTCCTCATCTTTTCTCAAACGATAGCCGAATCCCCATACTGTCTCAAGGGGAATATGCTCCATCTTTTTCCGAATCCGTTTCATTAAATCATCTACCGCACGGTCACTCCCAAAATAATCATCGCCCCATACCTTTACCAGCAATTCTTCACGAGAAAAAGCACGATTAGGGTTCTCTGCTAAAAGGAGCAGCATATCATATTCTTTTGCAGTTGTTTCATATTCGATTCCTTCAAAAAATACTCTCCGTTCATTTTTATACACAAGGAGCTGATCTACTTTTACCCGATCGTCCGGTTCTTTATATTCCGAAGACTTTGGCTGCACCCGTTTGAACAGCCTTTTCATTCGGGCAATCAGTTCTCTCGGGCTGAATGGCTTGGTTAAATAATCATCACTGCCCAGCTCCAGACCTAAAATTTTATCGATTTCCTCATCTTTCGCTGAAATAATAATAATGGGAACATCGCTTTCATTACGAATTTTCCTGCAAAATTCATAACCATCCATCCCCGGGAGCATAATATCTAATACCCACATATCCGGTGGATTATTTTCCCATAATGTCCAGCCGTCTTCTGCATTGTCCAGAACAGTTATCTGATACCCTTCTTTTTTTAAATAAGCAACAACAATATCTTGTATGTTTTTATCATCTTCTACTAAACCAATATGGTATGACATGTATTTCCCACCTCTTTCATCCTGTACTAAATTGTAGTTTATCAACTGCGGATTTGGCAAGATGCCGCTTCGGCAGACTCCAGCAATAAAACGAAACTTTATTCAGAGGGAGTTTTACGGACGATTCTCCGTGATAAAGCAATATACTTGATTTTTTCAGGCGTTTTCACGTTTATTAAAAAAAACAAATCGGGTAATTCTAATATAGGAAGAAAGAATATCCCCATTTTCAACAATCTTTCATTCTATACTATTTATTTTTACATGAACACCCTGCTTCTGACAAACGGGATTTAAGATTACACAGTTTTTACACAATTATACCAAAGGATTTCCCATGGTCGGTACTATAATAAAATTAAATCAAATAACTTGGAGGTGCTTTACAATGAGCAACAACGATTATGAAAATGAAAGAAATGAAAATGTATCGGGTGACCTTGAAAAGAATGATGAGCCTTTGACTGATGAAGCATCGACAATTGATAATAATAGATCAGAGCAAAATAGAACAACCGATGAAAAGCAGCAAACATATGTCGCTTCATCAGAAACCAATCCGCCAAAGCAAAAAAAATCGAAAGGCTGGTTCCGCGGTTTTTTTAGCGGAGCAATTGGAGGAATTATTTCTTCCGTACTTGTTGTCCTGCTCTTAGGAAATCAATTGCTGCCGGCTTCGGAGGGCATAATGGATTCCTCTGGAGGAGAAACTGCGTCATCCAGTGCCTCTTCAGAATCTATTATCCCTACGATAGCTTCTGATGATGCAGACGTTTCTGCTGATATTTCAGAAGTTTCCCAAGCTGTTGTCGGCGTTATTAATATGCAGCAGCAAAATTTATGGGAGGACAGCCAAGAAGCTGGTACTGGTTCAGGAATCATCTATAAAAAAGAAGATGGAAAAGCGTATGTTATCACAAATAACCATGTTGTAGAAGGCGCAGAACAGCTTCAAGTAGCTTTGAATGAAGAACATCAGGTAGATGCCACTGTACTTGGAACAGATGCATTAACAGACTTAGCTGTGCTTGAAATTGATGGAGAGCATGTTGATACAGTTGCAAATTTAGGATCCAGTGAAGATATTGAAGTAGGAGAAACGGTTATGGCAATCGGTAACCCGCTTGGTATGGACTTTAATAACAGTGTAACAAGAGGTATCATCAGCGGTTTAAATCGTAATGTTGAAGTAGATACAAACGGAGACGGCGCTCCGGATTGGGTAACAGAAGTACTGCAAACAGATGCAGCAATCAACCCTGGTAACAGTGGCGGCGCATTAGTTAATGCAGACGGTGATGTGATTGGCATCAACTCCATGAAAATTGCTCAAAGCCAAGTAGAAGGCATCGGTTTTGCCATTCCTATTGACGAAGCCTTGCCAGTTGTTGAAAAACTGGAAACAGACGGTGAAGTTTCCCGTCCATTAATCGGTATTTCTACAGCGCCATTAAGCCAGGTTCCGCCTCAATACCAGCAAGAAATCGAGCTTCCTGAAGATGTAGAAGGCGGCATGGTCATTGCAAATGTTCAATCTGGTTCACCAGCAGACAATGCGAACCTGCAACAATTTGACGTCATTACAAAAATAAATGGGAATCCAGTCACTTCCATTATCGAGCTTCGCAAAGAGCTTTTTGATCAAGGGCAGGCTGGAGAACATGTAGAAATCGAATTTGCACGTGATGGAGAACTGCATTCCATTACATTAAAAATGGATGAATTAAAAGCCAACCAACCAGAAGCAAATCAATAAACAGCATAAAGGAACACTTTCTTCAACGAGGAGTGATCTCACTGAATGCGGGTATAAGAATTACTAAGCTATCTATAGCAACGGAAAAAGCAGACTGTTGAATATCAGCAGCCTGCTTTTTCTATACACAGAAGGAAATATTAGGAGAATAAACCTATTTTCCCCTACCGATTCCCTGAAAAATCGTATATAATTAACTTTCAAAGCAAGATTTATCTTGCTGAATTATTGGAAAAGGAAGTGATTTTTTGATTTGCCCAGCATGTAATCAGGAAACGGAGGAAGGAAAGTTTTGTACAAAATGTGGTTCACCGCTGCATCCACAAGAAAAAACAGCAACAGAGGATCCATCTAAAGAAAATACTCCTGAGGTACATACAGAGACATCACAACAGGAAAATGCATCCACTGCAGAAACATCACAGCAATTCAATGCAACACTTGAAAAAGTAAAAACAGGTTCAAATCAATATTGGAGTTATTTTATTACCCGGATTAAAAATCCGAATGTCGCTTTTAAGGATAATGAACAGCACTTGATTAATTCGATTGTTACAGCAATTATCCTTACGCTGGCTGCCACTTTATTCTGTTATGGATTAATTAACTCTTTATTTAATGACGCGATGGCTGCAGCATCTTTTAGTGACGATTCCTTAAGTAATTATCTGCCTATTTTTTCTACTATTTTGAAAGGGATGCTTATTTTTATTATTCTTTTCTTTACTGGACTAATTGCAAATTTTATTACGTTTAAATTGGCAAAGCATCCCATGTCTTTTACAAAACAATTCACCCGTTTTACTGGAACACTTGTACCATTCACTGGATTTTTTGTTGTAATAGCTCTATTATCCCTGCTTGGAATCGCTAAAATCAATGTTATGGAACTTGGTTTGTGGATGCTTCAACTAGAAGGGGGATCATCCGGGAATTTTCCATGGGGGCTGGCTTTTGGAATGTTCATTGTTACTGTTCTGTTTACTTTTGTAATTTACATTAATCCAGTTATTCATATGTTATATGCGCTTATCCAAGAAAAAAACAAGCAAAGCTTTTATTTCACCGTCATATCATTAGCAATTACCATCGCTATCATTACAATACTGCAGCACTTTTTTATTTTAGATATCTTAGTAAGCATATTGGAATCCATTGAGTATATGGGTGTATTTTAATAAATATCCAGATGTAAACATGCAGTCTCAAAAATCCGGACAAATTGACTTTCAGAAGCAGGGTCACGTCCGGATTTTTTTGTGAATTACTCTTCTTCGCTATCCAATTCATCCTCATACGCCTCATGATTAGGCATCACGCCTGTATACTTGCCTTCTATATCAGCAGCCAAAAAGTCTTCCACCTCTATATCATCAGAGCTCTCTTCCCCATCTTCCGGCACCCCTGCACCGTCATGATAATCCGGAGTATAGCTGGATGTTCCATATTGCTGGACATCCTCCCAACTATTTTCTCCGCCATCTTCTCTTACTTTAAATACTTCTTTTGGCGGTGTCTCTCCATGAAATGTCCGCTGTTTTTCATGTTCGGCGCAGCAATCTGCAGTCGGTAATGCCTCCAAACGCTCTGGTTCAATATTTTCACCGCACACCTTGCAAATTCCATAGGTTCCTTCTTCCATCGCATGAATGGAATTATTTATTTCTTCTAATTCTGATTCCGCATGTCGCTGCAGAGCACTGTCTTTTTCTCTTTCAAAAAGCTCCGTTCCTGTATCAGCAGGATGATTATCATAATTGGATAATTCACCTAACACCTCTTGGCTAAATTCATATTTCATTTCTGTTTTTTGATTTATTCGTTCAATTAACTCCTCTTGTCTCGCAAGCAGCCGCTGCTTTAGCCTTACCGTATCTACTCTCATCGTTATCCTCCCCTTCTATCTATTTAGGATTGAAGTTTCGTTTTATACTATATGTAAATGGAAAAATTCGATGCAAGGCAATCGTTGCCAAGTATATTTTAACGAGTGAAAAGAATTTATTGGAAATTCAGCTGTTTTTTCTTAATAATTATTTGCGTTTTTTGAATTTTCATGACAAGATTTAGATACAACATTTATACAAAGGAGAGAGACAATGATAACGGCATCAACGGCTACTATCGGTTTTATTGGTTTAGGTGTAATGGGGAAAAGCATGGTAAAAAATCTAATGGAAGCAGGCTACAAGCTTAATGTTTACACAAGAACAAAATCAAAGGCAGAAGAGTTACTGGAGCTTGGAGCTGCCTGGCATGATACACAAGCCAGCTTGGCAAAAGCAAGTGATGTCATTATTACAATGGTTGGTTATCCAGAAGACGTGGAAAAAGTGTATTTTGGAGATGAAGGTATTTTAAACCATGCAAATAAAGGGGCTTATGTCATTGACATGACGACATCTAAGCCAAGCTTAGCAATCGAAATTTATGAAGAAGCAAAAAAAGCAGGTTTGACCGCTTTAGATGCTCCTGTCTCTGGAGGGGATATCGGCGCAAAAAATGGCACATTGGCTATTATGACCGGCGGAGATAAAGAAGCTTATGATGAAATTGCACCTATCTTTCGTGTCCTGGGAGAAAGAATTACCTTACTTGGACCTGCAGGAGCTGGGCAGCATACTAAAATGGCAAATCAAATTGCGATTGCGACCAATATGATTGGGGTCAGTGAATCCATTATCTATGCAAAAAAAGCAGGTTTAGATGCGGAGGAAGTACTCGCCACTATTTCTACCGGAGCTGCGGCCAGCTTCTCCTTATCCAACTTAGGTAAGAGAATGCTTGAACGGGATTATGAGCCCGGTTTCTATGTAAAGCATTTTATCAAGGACATGGAAATAGCTTTAGAATCAGCTCATAATATGGGAATGCCAGCACCTGGACTGGAATTGGCATTAAAGCTTTATAAAGAATTAGCTGACATGGGCGAAGCTGACAGCGGCACCCAAGCATTGATTAAATTGCTTGCATATGAAGCGGAAATGACACTGTAACAAAACTTTTTCCTCAGAAAAAACCTCGAATGTTTCTAGAAAACATTCGAGGTTTTTTAGCTGGCTTATCCAGCGTTTTATATCATTCGAATTAAAGACGAACAACGTTTGCAGCTTGCGGGCCACGGTTGCCTTCTACGATTTCGAATTCAACATCTTGACCTTCTTCAAGAGTTTTGAATCCTTCAGCTTGAATTGCAGAGAAGTGTACAAATACGTCATCTCCGTCTTCACGCTCGATGAAACCAAAACCTTTTTCTGCATTAAACCATTTTACTTTACCAGTCATTATCATGACCTCCTTATACAAGATATGCAAAGTCATTGAAACTTAAATACTTTTACACCGTCTTGAAAAAGAGATCGTAAAGTATTCTTGTAACTCCAATTACCTTTTGCAAGTATTATTTTAACCCCTTTCATAAAAAAATGCAAGTGAATATCGATGAAGATTATTAGACAAAATTCGATGTTTTTCAACGGAAGAAGCGTTTTCATATGACGATAGCGTTCTACACTATAAAATCCATTAATTTTTAAAATTGCTAAAAACAGGAATTATGCATAGTTTTCACCTATGAAAAGTATAAAATACCGCAGCTCTGTATATCTATTCTTAAATGAATAGAGCTCCCTTTAACAGTTTTATAAAGGGAGCTCAGGTAAAAAACGTACCGTTATTTTTCGCAATTAATGTTCTTATAAAATATCCAGACTTACTACAATTGCCAGCAGCAGCTGAATCAATAACTGAATATTAATAGCAATATCAATATCGGTAGTAGTGATATTTACATTTTTCGATTTTTCAACAATAGTTTTTTGACGGTTGCTTTGTTTCGTTTTCATCACTTGTTCTAAATCCTGGAAAACAGCCTTTGCCTTGTCTGAATCAGCCAATGTAATGCTGAGCACCACAGCAATAGCTACTTCAATCCCTACCTGTAAACTGATTGCTGCTTGCGTATCTGTCGTTGTTACTGTAACTCCCTCAGAGTCTTTAATGATAATCCATTCCTCAGAGGATTGCTTCGTTATATTCTTTTGTTTGGCTGCTTCCTCTACTTCTGCCTGGTTGTTTCGTTCGTCATCACAATAATCTAGGGCTCTCCACTCTTTTTTGTGCATCATGTTCGTCTACACTCCTTTCTATACCAAATTTGGATTACAGAATATCAATCATGATTACCAAAGCGATGAGGATTTGTAAAAGCAGCTGAATATTAACAGAAATATCTGTGTCGGTTGTTGTCACAGTTGCATCTTTTGTATTATAGATAAATATTTTTTGTTTATTTACCTGGCTGGCACTGATTGTTTGCATTAATTCTTGTTCTACCGCTTCCTCATCTCCAGAATCAGCAATGGATAAACGGATAACAATGGAAATAGCTAATTGCAGTGCTGCTTGTAAGGATGCGCCGATTTGCGTATCTGTTGAATTCACATTAATATTACAGGATTCTTTAACCCAGATAACCTCTGCAGATTCTTGTTCCATATACGAAAATTCATCTGCAGTTTGAACAACACTCGCCTCGCCAAAATTCGGGCTGAAGGAATTATCATAATAAGCCGGTGCGTATTGATTATCTTTTGTGTCACAGGCATTTTCTTCAGGTTGACATGCATAATCGTTTCCATATAAGTCATCGTGGAAACGGTTGGTCCCTTCTGTTTTACTTCTGTAGACAGACATCGATTAACACTCCTTTCTTAAAGTTCTAAATTAATTTATGGTATTGATAACTATACTTCCTGTACACCAGCACAAAGAACACGGAAAATAACAAAATCACCTAGTCCAATTTTTAGGGAATATGCAATGCTGCCGTTTTGGGAAAGCAGCACAAAAAATGTGAAGAAATCATATATTTCCTTCACATTTTAGATAGAAATTATTCTGCTTTAGACTCATTCTTCTTTTCCTGAAACTCCTCTACCTGCGCTTTTAAATCCGTCACCATTTCTTTTAACATTTCACGCTGTTTTTCAGAAAGGTTATTTTTCACTTCTTCTGGTTTAATCCCGTTCTTACGGAAAATACTGTCTACCATTACCTCAACCACTTTATTGGACATCATTGGGTCTTTAGATGATTCGCTCATTATTTCATCTCCTTCCTTCATAGATACTCCATCTTATGGAGAAAAAGTTCAGATTGACTATGCTCACGTCTACAGCGAGATAAATAATGAGAGGCGCGTTTGTCTTATGGACTGGAATCAAGCAATAAAACATGCTAAAATAAAGAATTGCAAGACGAAAAATGAATAAACGAAACCAGACTCATTTGTATCTTGCAAATATAAATGAACAGGTGGTAAACCAAATGGAAACAAATCAAGAATATCGCGTTTTACTTTATTACAATTATGTGCATATTGAGGATCCGGAAGCATTTGCGGCTGAGCATCTTAAATATTGCAACGAGCTTGGGCTAAAAGGACGTATTTTAGTAGCTGAAGAAGGCATTAACGGAACTGTTTCAGGGACAGTGGAACAGACAAATGCCTATATGGAGCATATGCATGCAGATTCTCGCTTTGAAGATATGACATTCAAAGTAGATGCTCATGATAAGCATGCTTTCAAAAAAATGCATGTCCGTCCCAGAAACGAATTAGTTACACTGCGTTTAGAAGATGATATTAACCCGTTAGAAACAACCGGAAAATATTTGGAACCGAAAGAATTCTATGAAGCATTACAGGACGAAGATACCATCGTATTGGATGCCCGCAATGATTATGAATATGATTTGGGACATTTCCGCGGCGCAATCCGCCCAGATATCAAGACATTCCGTGAACTGCCCGAGTGGGTCCAAGAAAACAAAGAAATGCTTGAAGATAAAAAAATCGTAACATATTGCACAGGCGGCATTCGCTGTGAGAAATTCAGCGGCTGGCTGAAGGATGAAGGCTTTGATGATGTAGGTCAATTACATGGCGGCATTGTTACTTACGGAAAGGATCCGGAAGTTCAAGGCGAGTTATGGGATGGACAGCTGTATGTATTTGACGAGCGTATCAGCGTTCCTGTTAACCAAAAAGAACATGTCATCATTGGCAAGGATTACTTTGACGGAGAGCCTTGTGAGCGTTATGTAAACTGTGCAAATCCAGAGTGTAATCGACAAATGCTTGCTTCTGAGGAAAATGAACATAAATACTTACGCGGATGCACGCATGAATGCCGGGTGACACCACGTAACCTTTATGTGAAAGAACATGATTTATCCACAGAAGAAGTGAAAGCCCGCTTAGCAGCGATTGGGGAAACACTTCCAGAAACAACAACGGTTTAATCATATAGATATGAAAACAGGCTGGAGAATTTAGATTCCCCAGCCTGTTTCTTATTTCTGATAAGTAATTGTCCATTCCCTATCTGACTTCTTCATCTCTACACCAATATAACCTTCTTCAATCAGCTTCTCTTGCCCGTCAATATCGTTCATATTTATCTCCGTTTGATTTTCCGCCCTGATTTCTTTTAATTTTAAATCATTACAATAAACATAGCGCAGCTTTCCGCCATACTTCTCTTTTACTTTATAAATGCGCATCCCCAGTGCAAATTTATCTTTCATGCTTGGAATATTTCCGGGAGCTACTGTAGCTAAGACATAACGGAAAAGTGAAGTATCTAATTGATTCATAATGAATCGGCCCATTTGGGTTTGTAAATGGTTGCCCCGGTAATTTGGATGTACATTGGAAATCTCTGAATAAATGATTTCTGCAAATTCTTCTTCTGTCAAGCCGATATCGCTTCCTAGCCCTTCTTCATCAGCAGCTGGATTCAGAAAAGCCCGGAAAGCAATCAGCCTGTCTTGATGAAAGATACCGACCATCAGCGGCTCTCCCTCTAATATCGTCCGAAATTCACTTTCATCCAGCGTCTCCAGCCTTTTTTTATCCTCTAAAGCTTCATAAACAATCGTTTGCAATTCTAAAATATCGGGTAAATCCGTAGTAGTGAGATAACGTAAATAAGCATTTTTTTCATCCGTCTTTAATGGAATATCTTTTATTATTTTAGTCACAAATAAACGCCCTTTCTTGCTATAATACAATTGGAATTATTTTTAATGCATGTACATCTTATCATTTTTTTCGAGGTGAAGTAATATGACAACTATCTATGATTTTTCAGCAAAAACAATGGAAGGCGAAGAGAAATCGCTGTCAGATTATGAAGGGAAAGTACTGCTCATCGTAAACACTGCAAGCAAATGCGGCTTCACCCCTCAGTTTGAAGGCTTACAAAGACTATATGAAAAGTATAAAGATCAGAATTTTGAAGTACTCGGTTTTCCTTGTAATCAATTTGGTCATCAAGATCCAGGAGCAGACGAAGAAATTAACCAATTTTGCCAGTTGAACTACGGGGTTACATTTCAAATGTTTTCCAAAGTCGACGTAAAAGGAAAAAATGTGCATCCGCTTTTTGATTTTTTAACGACCGAGCAAAAAGGGATATTAGGCGAACAGATCAAATGGAATTTTACGAAATTCCTCGTTGATACGGATGGAAAAGTTGCAAAACGATTTGGTCCGCAAAAAAATCCGGATACGATGGAAAAGGATATCGAAGCACTTCTTAAATCGGAAAACAGCGGAGAAGGATAACATCCTTCTCCGCTGTTTTCTAACTAGTTAGACCAAAGCCTGCGCTTTATTTTTATTAAATTCTTCTTTCATTGCTTTCAAAGCTTCTTCATTTGTTAATAAATCATAGCCTGTTTTTGCTAGAGAGAGCGCTCCTTCGTACAAAGCCAAGTGCCCGTCTTCTGTAATCGTCTGGTCAGCAAATTCTTTCGTATGCCCAATCAACCCTTCTTTGTTTAAGCCGATATAAGGGTGGATTGCCGGAACGACCTGGCTGACATTTCCCATATCAATGGAGCCATAGCTTTCCTTTGAACCGTGCACAGGTAGTCTGCTTGTTTCTTTTAAATTTGCTGTAAATAGATCGGATAACACTTTATTTGTTGTCATATCATCGTAGCTTAATTCATAATTGGATATCTCTAATGTTGCTCCTGTCATGGAAGCGGCGCCTTCAGCAATATTTTTCACCTTTTCCACAACCTCATTCAGGTAAGAGCGATCCGCTGCGCGGACATAGAATTGAGCAACTGCTTTATCAGGCACCACATTGGCAGCCTCTCCTCCTTCAGGAATGACGCCATGAATACGGACATCTGATTTCACATGCTGTCTTAATGCGTTAATGCCATTAAATAATTGCAGTACGCTATCTAATGCATTAATTCCTTCTTCCGGAGCAGCTGCAGCATGTGCTGTTTTTCCATGATATTCAAACTGGATCGCATCCATTGCCAAGGAATCACCGCTCTCCTGCGAAACATCACTGGGATGTAAAATCATCGCAGCATCTACCCCTTCAAATACACCCTGCTCACTCATCGGCACTTTTGCTCCGTTTGTCTCTTCAGCAGGCGTACCGAATACATGAACGGTTCCGCCAATTTCATCGATCAGCTTGCTTAATACCACGCCTGCTCCGACACTCATGGTTCCAATTAAATTATGTCCACAGCCATGTCCGATTCCTGGAAGCGCATCATACTCAGCTAAGTATGCAATCTGAGGACCAGGCTTTCCGCTTGAATAGGTCGCTTTAAATGCAGTATCACGGCCAACAATTCCTTTTTCTACGTCAAATTGATGTACTGTTAAATAATCTGTTAACCGCTTCATTGATTCAAATTCTTGATCTCCCAACTCTGGATGATTAAAAATTGTATCGCTTAAATCTGTTAAATCATGTATCACTTTATCTAATTCATTTTTTAAATTTGCTTTCATTATTATTCCCTCACTCAATGTATATATATAAATCAACATGTATATTTATAACACATATTGCATGACGATTCAACAAATGAGCACTATTCCTGCACAGTCTCTCCGAAGAAGCTAGAGCGTATTCTTAACTATCAGAGAGTATTTGGTATCATATAGCTGTTAATAACTGCTATATATCCTAGATGCAGCGTTATCCCGTCTTACGAAGGATAATCGCCTTATAGCCCATTTGAATATATTGAAACATTTCTGTAACATAAAACGAAACTTCATTCAGTGGGAGTTTTTGTTCTTCTCCCACTGAATGTTAGTTGAGTGATTCAGGGAGTTAGCGTCCGTTATCTCCCGCCTAAATAAATTTATTTTTACGCTTTATTTTGAGGCGGGAGTTTTACGGACGGTTCTCCGTGATAAAACAAAACTTCATTCAGCGGGAGGTTTACAGAAGATTCTTCGTGATAAAAAATAATTGACTTATTAAGTTGATAAGTCTTTATTAGAGACAATTTAAAAAGATACATACAAAATGGATTTCTTAAATACAAAAGATGTTTTTTATGATCCGTTAGAACACGATGTATATAGGAGGAAAAGCATATTGAAAATTTTGCAATGGGTTGATAAAGCCTTTATGAAGCTGGAAGAATTTATTCTGAGCTTCGCTATTATACTGATTTCTTTTATGATTATCGGCAATGTTATTGCCAGAGAAGTTTTTAATTCAGGTGCATTTTATTTCGCTTATGAAGTCAGTCAATTTGCAATTGTTATCGCTACATTTATGGGGATTGCTTATGCAGCAAGAAAAGGAAGACATATCAGTATGTCAGCGTTTTATGATTTCGCCCCTTTTAAAGTACGAAAAGTAATGATGATTATCATTAACTTCGTTGCAAGTATCTTTATGTTTATACTTGCATACTTCTCTTACAGCTTTGTAATGTTTGAATATAACACAGGTGCTGTTACTACCTCTCTGGAGCTTCCGAGATATCTAATGGGTGTATTCATTCCAATTGGCTTCTTAACAGCAGGTATCCAATATTTACGAAACACGTATATCAATTTTACTGCGAAGGCAAAGGATACCGTGTATATAGGGATTGATGCTCCAGATTACAATGATCAGAAAAAAAAGCAGGATATTAAATTAGAAGATATTAATTTGTAAACTGAAAACGTGCAGAAAGGAAAAACTTATGTTAGCGACATTATTATCGATAATGATTGTATTACTATTTTTGAATTTTCCGATGATGATTCCATTAATGTTAGCCCCTGTTGTTGTGATGCTTATCTTTAATCCAAATTTAAATATGGATTTACTGATGGGACAGTTACTAACAGGAATTTCATCTTCTGTTTTACTATGTGTGCCTTTATTTATATTCGCAGCAGATATTATGACTTCGGGGAAAACATCGAATAGATTGTTAGATTTTATCGGTTCCTTTATTGGTCATATTCGCGGTGGTTATGCTGTAACGACTGCAGCTGCGTGCTCCGTATTCGGGGCAATTTCAGGCTCCACCCAAGCAGCCGTGGTAGCAATCGGGCGTCCGATGCGGGACAGAATGCTGAAGGCGGGATATAAAGATTCCAGTGCAATTGCATTAATTATTAACGCAAGCGATGTTGCCCTGCTCATTCCGCCAAGTATCGGCATGATTATTTATGCTCTAGCAGCAGGTTCAGGTGTATCTGTCGGTGATTTATTTATCGCCGGAATTATTCCAGGGATAATGGTTTTTCTCGCTTTTGCCATCTATAGTGTGATTTATGCAAAGGCAAAGGATATTCCGCTTGCTGAGCGCCAGGGCTGGGGAGAACGCTGGAAATTTTTTCGTAAAGCTTTACTTCCTTTAGCCTTTCCAGTAATCATAGTCGGCGGTATTTATACAGGGATATTCAGTCCGGTAGAAGCATCCGGTATTGCGGTACTCTATGCATTTATTCTAGAAGTCTTTATTTTCCGGACCATTCCATTAAAAAAGATTCCGAGTATTGCCCTTTCCACCGGGCTAGTTACATCAGCCGTATTTGTATTGGTAGCCGGCGGTCAATTATTCTCATGGGTGCTTGGGTACGCCAGAATTCCGCAGCAAATATCCGAAGCAGTGTTAGGAACGGATCCAAGTGCTATTTATGTACTTATTGTTGTCAGTATCTTTTTCTTTATAGGCTGTATGTTTGTTGATCCGATTGTTGTGATTCTCGTATTAACACCAATATTTATACCGGCAGCAGAAACTGCAGGAGTAGACCTCATCCACCTTGGAATTATTATTACCTTCCAGGCAGCATTAGGCTCTGCAACACCGCCATTTGGCGTAGATATATTTACCGCTAGTGCGGTATTTAACAAACCATACTTGGAAGTAATTCGAAGTACACCGCCATATATTTTGATTTTATTACTCATTGGTGTGCTATTAATTTTCTTCCCGCAATTATCATTAGTACTTATTAATTAATAAAACAGGTTTATCTCTGTTTTATATATAAAAATTAGGGGGTATTTATTATTTTAAACAAGAGATTTCTATGGATGCTTTCCTCTATTATAGCGCTCAGCTTATTATTAGCAGCGTGCGGAGGAAGCGATGATGGAGAAAGTAATGGAGATACCGGCAATGGAGAATTTGAAGAGCAGTCTTGGCAGTTTGTAACGGAAGAGCTTCAAGGCGAGGTTCAATATGAATACGCCGCGGAATTCGCAAACCGTATCAGCGAAAAAACAGATGGAGCGATTACCGTTGAACCGCTGGAGTTCGGTGCTTTGGGCAGTGAAGTGGATCAAGCCCAATTACTTCAGCAGGGCGGAGTTGAGCTGGCTGTAATGTCTCCAGGCTTCACCGGGAACCAGGTACAAGATGGACAAATCTTCTCTCTGCACTATTTCTTCCCTTCTGATCAAGAGCAGGTACAGGAAGTATTGACAAATAGTGAAGCATTGAATCAGGATTTACGTGCCAAGTATGAAGAACATGGTATTTCTCCGCTATCTTACTGGACAGAAGGAGCAATGGCTTGGTCCAGTAACGCCGGGATTGAATCTCCTGACGACTGGAGCGGTTTAAACATTCGTGTTCAGGAATCACCGCTTATGCGTGAAACATATGCTGCTTATGGAGCAACTGTTCAATCACTAAGCTGGGATGAATTATATACAGCACTGGACCGCGGAACGGTAGATGCACAAGAAAATCCCATTTTCTTTATTCAATCAGCGAGCTTCCATGAAGTACAGAATACCGTTACCGTCTCTAACCATAATAACTATGTTGCCATGACAACAGTGAATACAGATTGGTATAACGGCTTGGATGATAATGTGAAAGAAGTAGTCGACGAAACGGTAGCAGAAATGCAGAATTGGGTATTTGAGGAGCAAACGGCGCAAAACCAAGAGGGTATCAATGCGATTGAAGCAGATACGGATAGTCCGACAGAAATCATTGAATTAACAGATGAACAGATTGAAGAATTTAGAGAGGTTGCAGAGCCTGTACATCAATATTATCGTGATGAAGTATCCGATATCGATCAGGATATTTTCGATAAGCTGCAAGAAGAAATTGCGGATGTAATGGGTGAGTAATAGAGAACACCCGCTTTTAACTTTATGTAAAAGCGGGTGCTTATTATTTCTTACACAAACAGGCTGAGATTTGTCTCACCTGTTTATTTATGATTAATAAGCTCTGGCCCAGTAAACTAATTCTTTTGCTTTTTTACCACAGCATACACATGTTTCCGATACGCTTTCCGGTTCAAATGGGATACAGCGGGAGGTTGCGGATGTTTCTTCTTTAATCTGTTCTTCACAAGCAACATCTCCACACCACATTGCTTTGACAAATCCGCCTTTTTCGATTTCTGTTTTAAATTCATCCATATCCTTCGCAGTATGTGTCATCTCTACACGATGTTCCAGCGCACGTTTATAAAGGTTTGCCTGTACTTCATCCAATAAGGCAGCCAGACGCTCTTCTACATCGGTTAAGGCGACAAATTCTTTTTCTCCCGTATCACGGCGGACAAGAACAACCTGTTCTTTTTCAATATCCTTTGGCCCCATTTCGATACGGACCGGGATACCTTTCATTTCATATTCATTAAATTTCCAGCCCGGCATTTTATCACTGCCGTCAATATCAACACGGGCAATATCAGCTAACTGGTCACGTAAGGCATATGCTTTGTCCAGTACGCCTTCTTTGTGCTGCGCAATCGGTACAATCATCGCCTGTGTCGGAGCAATCTTTGGAGGCACTACTAATCCGCGGTTGTCTCCGTGTACCATAATTAATGCACCCATAATCCGGGTAGATAATCCCCAGGAAGTTTGATGCACAAATTGGCTTTCACCGTTTTCATCCAGGTACGTAATGTCAAATGCTTCTGCAAATCCGGAACCAAAATGATGAGAAGTACCGGATTGCAAGGCTTTTCCATCATGCATCAACGCTTCAATCGTTAACGTGAATTCAGCTCCGGCAAATTTTTCTTTATCTGTTTTCTTTCCTTTTAGAACAGGAATTGCTAGATAGTCTTCCACCAGCTTGGCATAAATTTCAAGCATCCGATTTGTTTCTTCTGTCGCATCGGCATCTGTCGCATGCGCTGTGTGGCCCTCCTGCCAATGAAATTCAGAAGAACGCAGGAACGGGCGTGTTGTTTTTTCCCAGCGAACCACGTTAGACCATTGATTATACAGCTTTGGCAAATCACGATAAGAATGGATATTTTTTGAGTAATAATCACAGAAAAGCACCTCAGAGGTTGGACGCACGGCGATACGTTCTGTTAATTCCTCATCTCCGCCATGGGTTACCCAGGCAACCTCGGGAGCAAATCCTTCTACATGATCCTTCTCTTTTTGCAGTAAGCTTTCAGGAATAAAAAGCGGGAAGGCCACATTGGTGTGCCCTGTTACTTTAAACATACGATCTAATTCATCTTTGATATTTTCCCAAATTGCATAGCCATATGGCTTGATAATCATCGTTCCGCGAACCTGACCGTAGTCCACAAGCTCCGCCTGCTTGACGACGTCTGTATACCATTGTGCGAAATCATTCTCCATCGCTGTAATTTTTTCTACAAATTGCTTATTCTTCTTACCCAAAAGTAAGCACCTCTTTCTTATTTTGCTCTTCTATTATTTGAAATTTCCATGTAAACGCAAAAAATCCTCCATCCAAAAAAAAGGGACCGAGGTTTAGTGGTGGTACCACCCTTGTTTATATATAAGCTGCCATCTATTATTTTATAGACGCGTCCAGCATATATATACACTTTATTGGATAACGGTCCAAAACCGCGCCAATTTCAGAGCAGAACTCCTTATATGGCGAACTCAGAAGGCAGGTTCCCTTGTCTGTCTAAGAAAAAGTCTCAGCATTCTTTTTCTCTCTGTGTTAGACATTTACAACGTACTATTCTCCGTCAACATTTCAACTATGCTTTTAATATATAGTTCTCACTGATGAAAGTCAAGAAGCTGACGATTTTTTTCATATATGCTGTCCAGTTAAAACCAAATTGCAATGAAGAACCAGGCAATCATTATTAGCTGCAATACTACTTTCGCAACCGATCCGCCTAAAAACCCTAAAAAAGAACCAATCGACGCGCGGATTGCTTCTTTTGCTGTCCTGCGCTGTATCATTTCAATAGCAAGAACCGTAAAAAATGGCACATAAATAATTCCAAATGGCGGTGTAATAAATGATCCGACAATAACAGCAACCGCAGCTCCTCTTTCGCCTGCCTTACTCCCGCCAAATTTTTTCACAAAATAACTGTTGGCGATAATATCCGCTACAAAAAGAATAACTGTGATAACTATCATTCCTGTCCAAAACCACCAGGTCAGGGAGTCACTGTTTATAAAGAAATAATAGACTAAAAATCCGCCCCAAATCGCGATAACTGATGGAATCATTGGGAAAATAATTCCTAGAAAGCTTGCGATAAATAATAGGATAATGATAATCCATAATAAAATATCCAATTCGTCCACGCTCCTTCTTAAAAAACTTCCTTTTTAAATCCTTCTCTTTAAGCACTCTTTTTAAACATACTGGATAGCCTGGTCTCTTCTTTTAATAGAATACGGCGATAATTTTCCATATGTTTGTATATACATAACAATGTTAAAAAAATCACTACCAGCGCAGGTCCATTCCCAAAGAAATAATAGGTTGTAATTAAAAAGGAAAGATACATAAACAGCACACCAATAACAAGGTAGTCCGTTGCAAAGGTAAAGAATAATAAGATAGCAATTCCAATTAATGCAACCCGCCAATCAATGGCAATTAGTGCGCCTATTAACGATGCCGTGCCCTTACCGCCACTGAATTTCATCGTAATTGGATAATTATGACCAATAATAACACATAAAGCCGTCAAATAAATAGATAGCGAAATTCTCTCAGCCGACATTCCCGCTTCATTTAAAATAAAGAGAACAAGCAAAATGGCAAGTGTCGCTTTAAAAATATCGATAAGCGCAACAACAATCCCATATTTCCAGCCTAGCAGAATCGTTGTATTCGATGCTCCGGCATTCTTTACGCCTTCCCCCTTAATATCCCGCTTTTTTATCTTGCCAACGATTTGCGATCCATGAATACAGCCAAAAATATAGCCAATCAAACAGCTGATGAGGTAATAATACATTGTTTTCCCTCCATTTCTGTCAAGTTTATCTCATTATATGTCTAGATCAGCGAAGAAATCAATTTGCAAAACTGCCAGATTTCGCTAACTGCTCAATCCTTCACCAAAAGCCCGTACATGTTATGATAGAGCTAGAGATTCTTTTTAAAGGAGCCCAAAATATCGAATGAAAGCTTTAAAGCATTTTACGCTTTCTTGGATTGCCATTATTCTTTTTATAGGTTTGCTGTTCTGGCTTTACGAGCAGACAACCCCTTCTTATGAAAGAGTGGATGGAGAAGAAACAGTATCAGAACTTCATCCCGATGTCCAAGAAGCGGTGGATACGTTAATTGATCGTGCAGATGATATAGATATAGAGGTCGTTATTACAGATGGTCTGCGTACAGAGGAAGAGCAGGAAACACTGTACGCCAGAGGCAGAGAAAATGAAGAAGATATTGTTACCCATGCCAGAGCCGGGGAAAGCTATCATAATTATGGGCTGGCTGTCGATTATGCGATTCGTAATCATGATGGAGAGGTTATTTGGGATATCCATTATGATGGAAATAACAATGGAGAGTCTGATTGGTTTGAAGTTGCAGACATTGCAAAGGAATTAGGTTTTGAATGGGGCGGAGATTTTAATAGCTTTACAGATTACCCGCATCTGCAAATGACATTTGGTTTGAGCATTTCTGAGTTGCAGCAGGGGTACCGTCCTCCTGTTGAAGAAGAATAAGATGGTCTGATTTATTATATTCGAATATATTTCACAAAAAGAAATGCAGGCAGAAAAAAAGTTTCTGCCTGCATTTCTTTTTATCATTCTATTTTAAAACAGACGAAGTTCCTTGATTTCGCTCTTGGTTTTATCAGTTCCAATATCATATAATTTGCGGTAGAGGGCAATCAAATCTCCCTCGTAATTATCTCGTTTGGCATCGACAGGCTGTTCATCAAATGGTTTTCCTACGAATTTAACGGCATCCTTTGCATTTTTTTCTTTTCTGGCAAATAAAACTTCCACTTCTTTTACCTCTTCCGGTGTCGCATATATTTCATACTCAATTCCGTTTTCAGGTAGCGAAACCTCTCGGATTTCCTCCGTATCCACTGTTACATAGTATTTCTTTCGTGCCATCTTTGGAAACCTCCTTTATAAAAATATTACCTATTTTGGGAGGTCTAAAACTTCTCTATTGGATTAGGAAAAAATATGGCTTGGATTACCGTCTGTTTTTCACAGCAGGAGATGCCCCTTTAAAACAGACAATACAGCCCGTTTTATTCCGCAATATATTGCGAGGTTTCCTCCCCGGAAGCCTCTGTAAATGCAGAAAAAGAACGATATTCTTCACCCTTCCAAATCCAGATGCCTTCTTCTTCTGATTCTCTATAATAAATATTTTCAATCAAACGATTATCTCTGTTTTCCTGAAAGAAATTCGCAATAAAAATACGCGATGGACCGGCAGTGAATTCATTTTCCTTTATTTCATTATCATGCACATTATACTGCACCAGAAGCTGGCCGCCGTCTAAGTCTTTCGTATCGTTTTGATACAGGATATTCTTCGTAATCAGCGTATCACGAGTGCCGCCTCTCTCTTCATCATAGCCGCCAATAGCAATTCCAGTGTAATAATTATTTGAAATCAGATTATCTATAATTTGTATACCTTCCGCATATTTCCCGGCATGTTCCGAAGTAGCTTCAATACCTATATCATTCTCATATAATTCATTTTTCTTAATCAGGATATCTTTTCCGCCATCTACATAAATAGCCGCCGCACTATACTCGCCATCGTACGCCAGATTTGTAGAAGAGGAAATATGGTGGACTGTATTATTTTGGACCGTCCCATTACGGACATAATCCGCAGCGGGATTATTGGCAACACCTTCATATCCTATCAGATCGATTCCAATATTATCACTGAACTGAACGCTATTTCCATCTACCGTAAACCCGTCAATATCACCATTTAACACAATCGATTCACTGGTACCTAACTTTAAATCCTCAACGATATTATCTATGATATTTATATCTTTCATTGAATCCGTACCATATACCGCAATCCCGTGTCCGTTCCCTTCCTCATGCCACGTTTTTATTCCTTTGACAAAGTTGTCTCTCACTGTAATATGGCTGCTGGAACCGCTGATGAAAAGCCCCATTACCGTTTCATCCATTGCATCTGTCGTTACATTTTGGATAGTCAATCCTTCTATATTTATGTAATTTTTATCCTCCAGAACAACAAGTGCACGGTTTCCATCCACAGTATTCAAACTCTCGCCGTCCATAATAACTTCTTCCCCTTCAAACGCTTGAAAGGAGATTGGCTTGTGCCTCGTGCCGCTGTGCTGGACGATCAGCGGCTCCTTATACGTCCCTTCCCGAATATATACAGTAGCGCCCGCCTCCGCTTCCGAGCTGGCTTTAGCAATTGTCTGAAAGGGAGACTCCAATGTACCTTCATTTTGATCGTTTCCATCCATTGCTACATAAATTACTTGGTTTGTAGAATACAGCGAACAGACAGTAAATAAAACACCGGCAGCTGCACATGCTGCAATCATAAATAATCCCATACTCTTCATGGCTTTCTCCTAGATAACCTTATTTCTTTTCTTCTTTCTGATTCTCCTCATTGCCGTTACCGTCGCTATTCTTCTTCTCCTCTTCACCAGGAAGCGGATCTATTTTATGCTTATAGCCATACCCTTTTGATAATGTAACCAAGGATAAAATAATAACCATTGCAACCACAATGACCGAAATAGCAATTACTGCGATATAGGACCCCATAATATACCTCCATCATCTTTTCTTATATTCTATCCTATTAAACTATGCATGCCTTTTCAATTAATTTCTATTTTGCTGTAAGTTACTGCGCCTCCAATATAAGAAACCACTTACTCCCCTTTGCTTGTACCATATTGGGACTTAGTATAAACTCTAGTATGTATGTTATTAAAGTTTATCACGGAGAATCACTCGGAAATCTCTTTATGATAGAAGTTTCTTTTTTAGTAAGTTGAAATAAAAAATGCGTGCAAAGGAGCAATACAATAATGCCAGAACCTATCGTTACCTATCAAAATGTTCATAAATCCTTTGGGAATGTGGAGATATTGAAGGGGATTGATTTAGATATATATCCAGGTGAAAAAGTCGCTGTCATTGGTCCAAGCGGATCAGGGAAAACAACAATTATCCGGATGCTGATGACATTAGAGCAGCCAACATCTGGAGACATTATCGTAGACGGCCGCAATTTGTGGAAAATGGAGAAGAACGGAAAATGGATGCATGCGAATGAAAATCATCTGCGCTCTATTCGCGGTGAGATTGGAATGGTATTTCAGCATTTCAATCTATTTCCGCATATGACGATTTTAGAAAATTGTATGACAGCGCCTATGCATGTGAAAAACGAAGTAAAAAACGAAGTAAAAAAGCGCTCGATAGAAATGCTGGAGCGTGTAGGACTCGGGAGTAAACTGGATAATTATCCAAGTCAGCTTTCAGGCGGACAAAAACAGCGGGTAGCCATGGCCCGTGCCCTTGTGATGCGTCCTAAAATCATGTTATTTGATGAGGTTACCTCTGCACTTGACCCGGAGCTGGTCGGAGAGGTGCTAAATGTTATTCGTGATATTGCAGAAAATGATGATATGGCGATGGTTCTTGTCACGCATGAAATGAACTTCGCCCTGGATATAGCGGATAAGGTACTCTTTTTAGATGAAGGGGTTATCGCAGAGCAAGGTGCAGCAAGTGAGGTCATCGAGCATTCAGAGAACCCTCGTGTTCAATCCTTTTTGCAGCGTTTTAGAGGGTGAGCGAAAAATATTTAATCCTCCCCAGCCATGTTTAGCTTCGGCTGAGGTTTTTATAGATATTTTATGTTTCTGGTTAAACGGGTTCAAATGGGTTACCTATCAATATTTTAATTTTGAAGTTTCACTTATAATTTAAAGGAAAAATATTCCGTAAAGGCAATAATATAAGAGGAAAAGGCTCTTAGGGGAGCAAAGGATTTCGTATATTACGAATGTATTAAAAAAACCAGCCGGATTGACTGGTTTTTTCCTGTTATGCAAAATAAGAATTTATGAAACTTCCTCTCCTTCATCAGGAAGCTTTCAATAACTCCGACTGATGTTTTTCTTCATATTTTCGCGCCCAGCGGACAAGCAGATACGCAAATGGTGTATCAACCGCTGCAACGGTAAACTTCCAAATATATTGCGAGACAATCATTCCCAGTAAAACAGATGTCGGGACAACGCCCCAAAAAGCAATCGTAATAAATAGGACGGTATCAAAGAGCTGGCTCGTCATCGTTGATAAATTATTACGCAGCCACAGCTTTTTCCTTCCATGCCGCTGTTTTAACGTATGAAAAATGGAAACATCCAGGTGCTGGCTGACAAAATAAGAAACCAGGCTTGCTAAAATTATCCGGAAGCTCCCATTAAAAATCTCTTCAAAGGCAGCCTGTGATTGGAAATCGGCAGCCGGCGGAAGCTGAATGGAAATATAAATAAATACCATGGCAAGCACCTGTGTGAGAAAACCAGCCTGGACCGTTCTCCGAGCTGCCTTTTTTCCATAAACTTCCCCAATGACATCCGTCATCAAATAAGTAATCACATATACAATCGCTGCAGCGGGCAATACAATACTTCCCATTTCAAATAATTTAACCGACAAAATATTCGATAATAATAATAGGCCGACAAAAACGGCAGTGAAATAAATATACATTCTCCTGTTCCCTTCTCTTCAAAGGTGCAAGGATCTTAGTTTCCCTCTATCGATTATCAATCTTTTCCGGATACATATCATGCTGCATTAACCGGTTTTCTGCCATCTTTTCAAATTTTGTCCCCGCTTTTCCATAATTGCAATACGGGTCGATGGAAATACCTCCGCGGGGCGTAAACTTTCCTCTTACTTCAATATAACGCGGATCCATCAGCTCAATTAAATCGTTCATAATAATATTGACACAGTCCTCATGGAAGTCACCATGATTCCGGAAACTGAATAAATATAATTTTAAAGACTTACTCTCTACCATTTTGATATCTGGAATATAGCTGATATAAATCGTCCCAAAATCCGGCTGATTCGTTATCGGACAAAGCGTTGTAAATTCCGGACAGTTTAATTTCACAAAATAATCACGATTTGGATGCTGATTATCAAATGTTTCTAAAATCTCAGGTGTATAATCAAACGCATATTTCGTTTCTTTATTCCCCAGCAATTCAATTCCTTGAAGATCCTTCTCACTTCTTCCTGCCATACTCGTCACCTCCTTTAGATATATTACGATAACAGAAATCAGTTATTTTCTATTACCTTGCAGTTCAAAACTTCCTCACATAGAAAAAGCCGTGCTCCCAAGGAACACGGCTTGATAATCGCAAGTTGTCCTTAGTTTTTTATAGAGGGTTTAAGCTAAGAACCTCTGCCTGAAGTTTAAAATAACACTTCATATTATAAGAATAGATAAAAGGCATGTCAAATTTTCTTTTTATCCCAGCCATCCTCTATCACAGCCAGAACCTGTGCCATGAGGCTATCCTTCCACATCCTCGCCAATAATCCGCACTTCCCGCTCTAACTGCACATCAAATTTCTCTTTTACCGTCGCTTGAACAAATTGAATTAAGGAAATATATTCGGAAGCCGTTGCATTTTGTTTATTTACAATAAAACCGGCATGCTTTGTGGAGACTTCTGCTCCGCCAATTTGCTTCCCTTGAAGATTACAGTCTTGGATCAGCTTACCGGCAAAAAAACCGGGCGGGCGTTTGAACACACTGCCGCAAGACGGGTACTCGAGCGGCTGTTTGGATTCTCTTTTATATGTAAGATCATCCATCATTTCTTTAATTTCTTCTTTGTTCCCGGGCTTTAACGCGAATGTTGCTTCCAACACAATATAACCGTTGTCCGGGATGTTACTTGTGCGATAGCTGAGATCTAATTGCTCTGCTGTTAATGTCAGCAGTTCGCCGTCCTTTGTCGCAACTACCGTACTTTCCAGCGCATCTTTAATTTCTCCGCCATATGCACCTGCATTCATATATAGCGCTCCGCCGACGGAACCTGGAATACCGCAGGCAAACTCTAAACCGGCAAGCTCTTCATTTAAAGCAAAACGGGAAGCATCAATAATTCTTGCTCCGCTCTGAGAGATAACTTTATCTTCTTCTCTCCAAATAGCTGACAGCTGCTGCAGGTTCATAACGATCCCGCGGATGCCGCCATCCTTCACAATCAGATTAGAACCATTTCCAAGCATTGTAAATGGGACATTTTCCTGATTAGCAAAGCGAATAATCGCCTGCACTTCCTCGTAAGTGGACGGAGTAATGTAAAAATCCGCTTCCCCGCCTAATTTCGTATACGTATGTTCTCTAATCGGCTCATTCATCAATACATTCTCTTTTTTCGTATGTTGAATTAATTGATCATAAAGATGATGGTATTTATTCATGCTATCATTCCTTTAATTTGTCAAAATCTTTTCTCTATTTGACCTTTATATTCTCATTCTTTTCCTACTTTGTTAAAAACAGGCATTCATCTTACTCCAGTTGAGCATTTCCGCATAACTGAAGTAAGATCATTTGATAAATCAATCCTATACCATTGTAGTTGATTCACTTTAATCTTGCCACAAAAAGCTATGAATCAATTTATCAATTTGCATACTTTCGTGCAGGGCACTGTGTGTCAGCTGCGGGTCATCAATAATCGTCTCTTTGAAATTTTGTTCGGGTATCATACTCCTCAGTGCCTTCACACTTTCCGGAACAGCAACGGAATCACCTGTACTGGCAATGCTGTAAACATCCACATCCGCAGGAAACATATTCTGCTGCAGCATATTTATCGCATGCGAATCGGGTTTCAAATCTTCTGCAGCTGCATCTTGATGAATTTCAAAATATCTTTCATTATAAATACCATCAAATGGACTGCCGATGGCTACAAGTTTATTAACAGATGGATAGTCATTCCTTGCATATTCCATCGTATATTTCACAGCAAGAATACCGCCCATAGAATGTCCGACCAGGTTAACTTCCTCCACTCGATAATTTTCCTTTAGATGAAGAAGCACTGCCGCAATCCATTCTGTACTTTCCTCAAAGCTTGCACGATTATCCTCTAAAACAATCTGTACAAACATGGGCGCATATCTCCCGTTATTTAAGTTATAATCGACAATATCTCCGTTCTCTGTCACATAGTAGATAAATCCTTTATTTCCCCATTGGTACATATTTTCAAAACGGTCAAGCATATGACCAAATGAATTCTCCGTTCCTTTATAACCATGTATAAAAATCGTCGGTGCACCGGTATACTCCTCTGCTTGCGTTTCATCGTTCTGGTAAAAATAAATACCTGTTGCAATGGCGCAGATAACCAGGAGACCCAGGACAATACCTGCAATCTTCTTTCTCATTTATTTCCCTCAATTTCTGTTGTAAATCTAAGTACATCTCATGCTCTGAAGTACATAGCTATTATAACATCCTTCCTTTGCTGGAACACCATTTCTTCTACTTTATGTGTTTATTTTTTTACTTCATTGGCATATTTTTTATCAGGAATTAAAATACAAATTTTAAGAAAATAATGATTGAAAAATAAGTACCTGCAGGAAGCCCTCTGTTCATTCCTCCGCCATGGGTATCTATAAAAAGAAAGCAAATAGAATCTGCTTTTTAAACAGCATTCTATTTGCTTTCAATCATTATTGGGCAATCCGTTCATAAAAATATCCCGTCCGATAATTCATTTCTGCTTATAAGTCTTTATTGCCCTCTATTCATAATATGATTAATGATGATGGTCGTCATCTTCATGCTCATGATCGTGGTCATGATCGCCTTCCTCACCATCTTCATGCTCATGATCCTCGCCTTCATGGTCGTCAATCGTAATTTCTGTAACCGGAGACTTGGCAACTGGATTATGATCATCATCGTAAAGAACCGCAAGAACTTCCTGTCCATCTACTTCTGCATCACCCATATAAGAATCCCCGTATTGATCTTCTGCCACCGTCCATTCCTCTTCAGCAGAATCACGTATGTACCAGTGCCAATGATCCAAATCTTCCTCTTCTGTTACTGCCTCTAATTTAAAAACATCGCCTGTATGGTAATGGTCGGATAACCCTTCAATTTCGATATTTTCCGGCACATCCTCGAAGGAAACCGCTTCGTCATCATAATCATGGTTATGCTCTTCTTCTTCATGATTTCCTTCTGGCTCTTCCTGGCTGGCTGTCCCTTCATCTTGATTATCTGCTTCTTCATTTCCGGACTGACAGCCAGCTATAAACAGGAAACTAATTAAGCCTAATATAATTCCTAATTGCCAAAACTTCTTCATAAAAAACACTCCTTCCATAATGCGTAATGATTACGTTTCGTAACGATTACGATTAAAATTATACATAGATGCCTTTTAGTGGTCAAGTGATTTTTTTAAGGTACTATTCTTCATAGACATGAAAATATGCTGCCATACTACGCTGATCGAATGATATGATTTCTGCTTCCACTAATCGTTTGGGCAAAAATGGCCTGAAACCTGATTCAACCCTTATAAATAAAAGTCTCAAGCTCCCACGAACAAATATCCTGGGAGCTTGAGACTTTTATTTATCCTTTATTTCACAACAAGCACTTTACACGCTGCCTGATGAACGATTTGCGTACTGACACTGCCAAGAAGAAGCCTTCCTACTCCGCCAAGCCCCCGGCTTCCTATAACGATTAAATCTATTTCCTTCTCTTTGGCATATTCAATTACTTTATAACCCGGATTACGGAAAGAATAATCTATCAAAACCTCTGTTTCACATGTTATCCCATCCGCTTCCAGATCATTATATACTTCTTGGATGGCAGGGCGCGCTTCCTCTGCCAAATCATTCATAAAAGTGCGGGCAAGAGCGGCATTCACCGTTGGCCCTCCATTGGAGATTACGGTAACAACATGTACAACGGCATCTTCAGCAAGTTTCACCTGCTCTTTGGCTTCTTCTATTGCTTTTTTACTAAGGTCGGAGCCGTCATAAGCTACTAATACATTCATACTCATCCCTATTCCTCCCTATTTCGTATTATATTCCTACTATTATCGTAACACATTTCTGTTAAAACGGTTACATGTTCAATAGAAGTGTTGAAAAAGCGTCATTAATTTACGCAGTGTAACTGACTGTAAGAATCCCGACTCCTAAACCAAGAAATACGGTGTTTCATTGCGGAAGTTCTAACAGTCAGTAACGACCAATTAGTTCTACTTGCAGCCACCCCCGCTGAATTGCCTTTTTATTTTATGGAGTGATATTGGACCTCGTCTTCATTCATACTGCATATATAAGAAAAACCGCAATCTGTTAATATCTCTTTAGCCTCTTCAAAATGAGCAGCAATCTCTTCCGGACGGTGCGCATCAGAACCTAATGTGATAATTTCTCCGCCAAGCTTACGGTATAAGCGCAATAAATTTTTACTTGGCAGCGGTGCATTCATGCCATATTTATAGCCGGATGTGTTTAATTCGATTCCCTTGCCTTCTGAAATAACCAGTTTTAATATTTCTTCCATAATATCCTGCGGCACATGCTCCCAGCCCCCAGAGGCATATCTGCTGACTAAATCAAGATGGCCTAAAATATGATAGTTTTTAAAATTTTTCAGGCATTCATAGTACTCTTCAAAATAAATACGATATGCTTCATCTACGGTTCTATCTTCAAAAAATTCACCGGAATGCAAATCCTGTTTATTCGCAGAGTGCATGGAACAAATGATAAATTCCGGATCCAGCCGTTCAATAAAATCGGAAGTTTCCTTAAGCACATGCGGCTGCACACCTACCTCAATTCCCTTGCGGATTTTAATCCTGTCCTGATACTTCTCCCGCAGCCCTTCTAATTTTTTTTGATAAGCTTCTGTATCAAAGCTAAAATCCCACTCCTTATCCGGGTAGTCCACATCTAAATGCTCGGTGAACGCAATTTCCTCCATCCCTTTGTTTATTGCTTCCTGAACCATCTCCTCCATCTCTGCCTCACAATCTGCCGAAAAGCTTGAATGCATATGAAAATCGTACATAAAAGTTATGCTCCTTTCATTGACTTTTTTTCTGAACATTACTATAATACTAAATAACTTTAATTAGATAAAGCATTAAATTGATAAAGTGTTGAATACGAAGGAGAATTTTATGAGAAATAAACAACTGCTTCATAACATGTTTTACCCGAAACAATTTTCAAAAAAACGTCATGTTATCCATACATTAACCGGCCGCTTTTCTAAATTTGGATATCAGCAGGTGGAGACACCCGTTTTTGAAAATTATGATTTATATAACGATGTTCAAGGGACCGTCAATACAGCCGATATGCTGAAGCTGATCGACCCTTCTGGAAAAGTGCTCGTACTGCGGCCGGATGCAACCATCCCGATTGCCAGACATTATACCAATTTGCAGGAGGAAGTAGCAACCGGACGCCTCTCCTATGTGCTGGATATTTTCCGTTCCACGACAGAAGAACGCTCCCGCACACAAGCAGGTGTAGAGCTATTTGGAGAACGTACGCCGGAAGCTGATGCAGAGCTGATTGCATTAGCTGTAACCAGCTTAAAAGAATTAGAGATTCCTTCTTTTAAAATAGAAATTGGTCATGCTGCTTTTTATAAAGAATTATTACGCGAGGCTGACCTGGACGCCATGCAGCAGAAAGAACTGGATCAATATATTCAGTCGAAAAACATCTCGGAGATTGTTCCCTTTTTAAAAGACTTGGGACTGGAGGCTGCCTTAATTGAAAAGCTTCGTAAAATTCCAATGTTATACGGAGATGCAAGCTTTGTTATCGATGAAGCGGAGAATATTATCTCATCAGACAAGATGCGTGAAGAACTGGACTATGTATCAAGAGTGTACCAGCTTCTCCAGGATTATCAGGTGGATTCCTATATTTCGATCAACCTTGGCCTGATCAACCATATGAATTATTATTCCGGCATTATCTTTCAGGGCTTTGCGGAGGGGCTTGGCCAGCCCATTATGATGGGAGGACGCTATGATTATTTAACCCGCTCCTTTCATCAGGAAACGCCGGCAATCGGCTTTGCTTTTGAGGTTGATTTGCTTGTTGACCTGCTCCCTGGCATCTTTACAGAAGCTGAGATAATCCAGCTTCGTTATGAAGCTTCTGAACGCCAGCATGCTTTTCAACTCGCCGAATTGTTCCGGGAAGCAAATCAGACAGTCATTGTAAAGGCGTTCGATAAAAAGGAAAATCGCTCTGATTCACCGGAGATACTCGTAAAATCCGAAGAGATAGTATATAGTAAACAAAAAGAAGCAGCAGTGTTTAAGACAAATCAGGAATTACTAGATTGGTATTTTAGAAAGGACGTTAAATGATGCAGCCAGTAACTATCGCTTTAGCCAAAGGCCGCCCTGCAAAGCAATCGATTGATTTACTAGAAGCAGCAGGAATCCATTTTGAAGGGTTTCATGAAAAAACCCGTAAGCTCGTTTTTTTTAATAAAGATAAGACATTACGGTTAATCTTTTTAAAAGGGATGGATGTTCCGATTTATGTTGAAAAAGGCGCTGCGGATATCGGGATTGTCGGCAGAGATAATATTATTGAAACAGAAGCAGATGTTTATGAAATTCTTGATTTAGGGATTGGAAAATGTAAATTCTCTGTCGCCGGAAAAAAAGGAGTCTCTCTACCTGATAATCAGTCGTTAACGATTGGCACCAAATATCCGAATATTGCCAAGAAATTTTTTGACAAACGTAATCAGACAATTGAGACCGTACATCTCAATGGATCCGTTGAGCTGGCGCCATTAATTGGACTTGCGGATTACATCGTTGATATTGTCGAGACAGGAAACACCCTGCATGAAAATGGATTAGAGGTATTAGCAGATATCGAAACCATCAGTACAAAATTTATTGTGAATAAAGCAAGCTTCGTAACACGTTCAAAAGAAATTCAAGATGTACTAAAAAAATTGGAACAGGTTGTGATTGAGAAAAATGCAAATTCTCCGTTATGAAACATATAAACAAAATGCAGTAAATACTGAAAAAGCAACACAGCTGATGCAGCGAAATTTAGATGAGCAGGTTTTGGAAATTATCCGTGCTGTACAGGAGCACGGTGATGAAGCAGCGTTTGCATATACTAAAAAATTTGATAAAGCTGATTTATCCTCCTTGCTCGTTTCTGATGAGGAATGGAATATTGCCTTTGATAAAGTAAAATCTGAACAGCCAGCTCTCTTTCAAGCATTAACAGAAGCTGCGGAAAACATTCGCCAGTACCAGCGACGAACCAAAGAAGAAGGTTTTCAGTTCAGCCCGCAGCCCGGCATTCGTCTTGGTCAAAAAATAACCCCGCTGGAGCGTGTCGGAGTCTACGTTCCCGGAGGAAAAGCAAGCTATCCTTCCACGGTATTAATGGATGTGATTCCAGCTGTCGTTGCCGGTGTCGAGCAGGTTGTGATTACAACCCCTCCCCGCCCCGACGGAACGATTGATCCTGTTGTACTGACAGCAGCAAAAATCGCCGGTGCGGATCAGGTATTCAAAATTGGCGGCGCTCAGGCTGTTGCTGCTCTGGCCTATGGAACAGAGAGTCTCCCTAAAGCTGACAAAATCGTTGGACCCGGGAATGCATTTGTCGCCCGTGCGAAAAAATGGGTGTTTGGCGATGTTGCCATTGATATGATTGCAGGTCCAAGTGAGATTTGTGCCTTTGCTGATAATACCGTCCCTCCTTCCTACGTTGCCGCTGATTTATTATCCCAGGCGGAACATGCAGAGGATGCTGCCTCAATTTGTGTGACAACAGATGCTGCTTATGCAGAGAAAGTACAAAAAGAGGTTGAGCGGCAAATTCCTTTACTGGAGCGGGCAGCTATTATCCGTGAATCGATTCAGACAAACGGAAAAATTATTATCTGCGAGGATGAAGCACAAGCAATCGAATTAATTAACACGATTGCTCCGGAGCATCTGCAATTAATGGGAAATAATGCGGAAGAACAAGTGGAGAAAATTAAGCATGCTGGAGCTATTTTTATCGGTCCGTATTCCAGCGAACCTTTAGGTGACTATTTTGCTGGCCCTAACCATACGCTGCCGACAAATGGGACCGCTCGCTTTTCCTCCCCGCTCGGTGTGTATGACTTCATGAAAAAATCGAGCACCATTCATTATTCAAAGGAACGGCTGCTGGATTATGCTGATACCATTATCACAATTGCTGAAGCGGAAGGCTTAACCGGCCACGCCAATGCAATTCGAATTCGAAAGGAGAACAACGATGCGTCAAGCTGAAAAAGAACGGCAAACCAAAGAAACGAATATATCCCTTGCTCTTAACGTAGATGGAGAAGGAAAATCAGAATTAAAAACAGGGGTCGGCTTTTTAGATCATATGCTGACTCTCTTTACCAAACACGGCGGATTAGATTTGCAGGTCGCATGTGACGGAGATTTAGAGGTAGACCAGCATCATACGGTAGAAGACATCGGCATTGTGCTTGGTCAGGCATTTAATGAAGCATTAGGAACAAAGGAAAGCATTAAACGCTATGCAACAGCAACAACACCAATGGATGAATCTCTTTCCTCCATTTCCATCGATATCAGCGGCCGCTCCTTTTTAGTTTATCGTGTAGACGGGTTAAAGGACAAAGTCGGGAATTTCGATACCGAATTAGTGGAAGAGTTTCTGATTGGCTTCACCAGCCATGCCAAGGTGACCCTTCATGTGGAAGTTTTATACGGAACCAATACACATCATATGATTGAATCCATCTTCAAAGGATTGGGCAGAGCAATTCGTGAAGCGGTATCCATTGACCCGACCATAAAGGGTGTTCCTTCTACGAAAGGAAGCCTATAAGATTAAAAGGAGGCTGGGATATGATTGCCATTATTGACTACGGTGCAGGAAATATTAAAAGCCTGCAATTTGCATTAGATAAATTAGGGAAAAACTCTAAATTGACCATGGATCCGGAAGAAATCCATCAGGCGGATTCCATTATTCTTCCAGGCGTCGGCGCCTTCAAGGATGCGATGGAAGCATTACAGCGCTACAAATTAGATACGATTTTGAAAAAAGAAGCGGCAAGCGGCAAGCCAATTTTAGGCATCTGTCTTGGGATGCAGCTTTTCTATGAATTCAGCGAAGAAAATGGCGGATGTACAGGACTTGGTCTTCTATCCGGTTCGGTAAAACGTATTTCAGACAGGGTCAAAGTGCCGCATATGGGCTGGAATATCCTGCAATCCAATCAGCCTCAGCGCTTATTACATCAGCTCGGAGAAAATCCATATGTTTATTTCGTCCATTCCTATGCAATTGATGAACTGGAAGAAAAAACATTGGTCGCCAGTGCCGATTATGGCGGACGCGTACCAGCAATCGTGCAGGATAAAAATATAACAGGAATGCAATTTCACCCGGAAAAAAGCGGGGATATCGGTATTGCATTATTGAAAAATTATGAGGAGATGATTTCATGATCATTTTTCCAGCAATTGATGTGAAAGATGGCAACTGTGTCCGCTTAAAGCAGGGCGATTATAATCAGCAGACAACCTATAATGACTCCCCGGTGGACACAGCCAAAAGATGGCAGGAAGCAGGCGGCACCTTCCTCCACATGGTCGATTTAGACGGAGCTAAAACAGGAGACCCCCAAAATAAAGAAATTATCCTTAAAACCATTCAGGCATTATCCATTCCTGTTGAAGTCGGCGGCGGTATCCGCTCCCTGGACACGATTAGAGAGTACGTGGAAGGCGGTGCTGCCCGGGTTATCCTCGGCACCTCTGCAATCACTGATTGGGACATGCTCACTAAAGCAATTCAATTATATGGAGATAAAATCGCAGTTTCTCTCGATGCTCGGAATGGTTATATTGCAACAGATGGCTGGACAAAAAATAGCGATAAAAAAGCTGCTGACCTTGCGAAGGAATTAGAAGCAGCCGGCTTAACAACGATTGTATATACGGATATTTTAAAGGATGGCATGCTGCGCGGACCGAATCTGGAGGAGCTGAAAGCGATGCAGGAAGCAACCAATATGAATATCATTGCTTCCGGCGGGGTTTCCCGAAAAGAGGATGTTGCCAGCCTTCAGGCACTTGACCTTTACGGGGCAATTATTGGAAAAGCGCTATATGATGGTACTATTCAACTGGAAGACGTTGTAGAGGAGGACAATCATGCTCGCTAAACGCATTATCCCCTGTCTGGATGTAGATAAAGGCCGGGTCGTTAAAGGTAAGAAATTTCAGGACATCAAGGACGTTGCTAATCCGGTGGAATTGGCTGCCCGCTATAACCGTGAAGGAGCAGATGAACTTGTTTTTTACGATATTACTGCCTCCAACGAAGAGCGAAACATTTTTCTGGATGTCGTTGAACAAGTTGCACGCGAAATTGCTATCCCTTTTATGGTCGGCGGCGGTATCCGTACCACCCAGGATATTCACAGTGTGCTTCATGCCGGCGCGGATAAAGTTTCGGTAAACAGTGCAGCTGTGCAGCGTCCAGAATTAATTAAGGAGTCCTCTGATAAGTTTGGCAGTCAATGTATCGTGCTCTCGATTGATGCAAAAAGAACAGCAGATGGTGCGTTCCATGTATTTATTAACGGCGGAAGAAAAGATACCGGGATAGATGCAGTGGAATGGGCGAAACGCGGAGAAGTACTCGGGGCAGGCGAGCTGGTTGTCAATGCCATGGATGCAGACGGTGAAAAAAATGGCTTTCAAATCGAATTAACCAAGAAAATTGCAGATGCCGTCAATATCCCTGTGATTGCCAGCGGCGGCGCAGGTAAAATAGAGCATTTCTCAGAAGTTTTTGCAGAAGGTATCGATGCTGCACTTGCTGCATCTGTCTTTCATTACGAGGAGATTCCTATTCCGGAATTAAAAGAATATTTATCCTCACAAGGAATACCAATGAGGAGGAAAGCATAATGGAGATTTCAATCAAATACGATGAAAATGGACTCGTTCCGGCTATTGTTCAGGATTACGCAACGGGAAAAGTATTGACTTTAGCTTATATGAACGAGGTTGCTTTAGTAAAAACATTAGAAACCGGGGAAACCTGGTTCTATTCCCGCAGCCGTAAGGAGCTCTGGAATAAAGGGGAAACTTCCGGAAATAAGCAGATAGTCAAAAACATTTCAGTGGATTGTGATCAGGACGCTTTAGTTGTCCAGGTACAGCCGCTTGGCCCTGCCTGCCATAAAGGCACAACGACCTGCTTTGAAACAACCTTATCTGAAACAGAAAAACCGTTATTCTCTATCGTTAATGAGCTGACCGACAAAATCAAAGACCGTAAAGAAAACCCGCAGGAAGGCGCTTATACAACGTACCTGTTTAATAAAGGATTAGATAAGATTCTTAAAAAAATCGGTGAAGAGTCGACGGAGGTCGTTATCGGCGCAAAAAATAATGATAAAGAGGAATTAACCAATGAGCTAGCTGATTTATTGTATCACTCCCTTGTTTTAATGGAGGAGCAAGGCGTAAGTTCCAAAGATATTAAAAAAATATTGAACGAACGCCATATTGAAAAAGAGGGACAGCACCGTGAGTAGATTTTGGAATCCTTTAATCGAACAGCTGGAACCTTATATTCCCGGGGAACAATTAGATGATTCATCCATTATTAAATTAAATACGAATGAAAACCCTTTTCCCCCCTCTCCAAACGTTATTGCAGCGATTGAGGAGGAGGCAAGGACGAAATTGCAGCTTTACCCTTCCCCTGCTGTCGATAATCTCAGAGAGGAAATTGGAGGCTGCTATGGATTAAAAAAAGAACAGGTTTTTATCGGCAATGGTTCCGATGAAGTGCTTGCGCTTAGTTTTATGACTTTTTTTGAACCTGGGAAGGCCATTAAATACCCAGATATCACCTACAGCTTCTACCCTGTATATGCAAAGCTTTATCAGCTGGATGTAGAGGAAGTGGCGTTGGAGGATGATTTCACCATCTCTCCCCCATCACTCTTTAACGCAGAAGGCGGCGTTATTTTTCCCAATCCGAACGCACCGACCAGCTTATACATGGAGCTGGAAGCGATAGAAGAAATCTTAAAAAATAATCCTGATCAGATTGTGATTGTGGATGAAGCATACGTTGACTTTGCTAAAGCATCAGCTGCTTCCCTGATAGACAGCTATCCGAATTTACTTGTTATACAAACCCTGTCTAAATCCCGTTCGCTTGCCGGCCTCCGTGTAGGTATGGCGATGGGTCATAAAGATCTGATTGACGGATTAACGCGGGTAAAAGATTCGTTTAATTCCTATACGATTGACCGGTTAGCCATTGCCGGCGCTATGGAAGCATTCCGGGATACTGCTTATTTTGAAAAAACGAGAAACGAAATTATTAAAACGAGAGAGTACTTTCGGCAGGAATTAGAGAAAAGAGACTTCCATGTCCTTCCTTCTCAAGCCAATTTTGTGCTTGCTTCACCGGCAGGGATAGAGGCTGAGAAACTGTTTATGGAGCTGAAGCAGGCCGGCTTCCTAATCCGCTATTTTAATAAACCAAAGCTGGAAAACTATTTACGGATTTCCATTGGGACAAAGGAACAGATGACGAAGCTATTACACGCTATAGATTACATTATTGAAAAATAAGGTATTTATTTTAACCAAGCAGAATAGGTTCATGGAAAGCCGTTAGAGGAAATCCTCTAATGGCTTTTTATATAGCGAAAATTAAGGTTTATATATTTTTCAGAAGTGTATATATAAAATAAGGAATATTTTTAAATCTGTCCTTATTCCGGTGGCTTGATAAACAATCTATTTTCTATGATTGTTTAAGAATTAACAGATAAAACGAATTCTATTCAAAAAAGGAGAATGATAATGAGCACAAATATTTATGGCAATACACCGCCGCTGTTAGGAGCGAGAAATCTGACAAACCAAAAGAATCCTGATACCGATGTACTAATCTATGGCGTACCTTGGGAAGGCGCCTGTACATGGGGAGATTATACGGGCTGTGAGCTTGGTCCAAAGCAAATTCGTTTATCCTCTGCCAGATACAGTACATATCTGCCGGAATTAGACCATATCAATGTAGAAGACCATCTAAGTTTAGGCGATGTCGGCGATGTCAGCATCGTTCCTCATGATGTACCGGAAACCATGAATCGAATTGAGGACTTTGCAGAAAATCTGTGGAAAAGCGGGAAGTTTCTAGTCGGACTTGGCGGAGACCACGGTATTACTTATCCGATTGTAAAAGGCCTGACCAACACAGGCAAAAAAGTAGGTATTATTCACCTTGATTCCCATTATGATAATATGCCGCATCATGAAGGAGATAAGTTCGCCAGAAGCACCCCTTTTATGCGCTTATATGAAACGGAAGGTGTACGTAACGAAAGCTTGATTCATACAGGAATCAAAGGCCCGCGTAATAAACCGGAAACAGGCAAGCATGCAAATGAAGCCGGCGCTGTAACGATAACCATCAATGACATCCGCGAGCAAAGTGATTTAAAGAAATATGCAAATGAAATCTATAAGATGGCTTCCAAGGACGTTGATGTTGTTTATTTGACGATTTGCAGTGATGTGCTTGATTTTGCTTTCAATCCGGGCGGACCAGTGGACGGAAATGGATTGACTTCCTATGAGCTTCTGACAATGATTTATGAATTTGCTAAACGCGGCCTTTGCGGGATGGATTTTGTAGAGGTCTATCCGCAGCAGGATTTCAATCAAAATTCAGCACATTTTGTATCGACAGCCGTGCTGTATGTATTGGCCGGTCATGTTCATGGCGGGCAAGCCAAGTAAGCAGGAAAAGGGAGCTTCCCCTTCCTGCTTATCATACAAAGGAGGCGTTTTACTTGGCGCAATCAAAATTAGTTGAGAAGCTCAAAATCATTGGACCGGGTGCTATCATTACAGCATCTTTTATCGGCCCCGGTACAGTAACGACTGCGACAAGAGCAGGGGCAGGATTTGGTTTTGCTTTATTATGGGCAGTTATTTTCTCCATTATAGCGACGATTTTCCTGCAGGAAATGGTAGCCAGAATTGGAATTGTAACAAAACAGGGCTTAGGAGAAAACATTCGCGAATTATTCCAGAATCAAATTCTAAAATTCGCATCCGTATGGATTGTCCTTATTGCGGTTTGTGTAGGCTGTGCCGCATACATAAGCGGAGATTTATTAGGAACCTCTCTAGGTGTTTCTTACTTAACCGGCATCTCTGAAAATTATGTTGCGCCAATTATCGGAATTATTATTTTAATGCTCAATTTACTTGGCGGTTATAAATTTATTGAAAAAGTCATGATTTTTTTAATCGTTATTATGAGTATCACCTTTATTACCACGATGTTTGTCGCCGGACCTGACGTTCTCCACGTTCTTGACGGAGCATTTATTCCATCGATTCCAGACGGATCTATTCTGATGATTATTGCTTTAATTGGTACTACCGTTGTTCCCTATAACTTCTTTATTCATGCTTCTACAGTGAGTGAGAAATGGAACAATGTAAAGGATTTAAAAGCAGTAAGAACAGATACCATCCTTTCCATTACAGTGGGCGGTATTATTACCGCAGCAATATTAATTACAGCTGGTGCATTAATCCAAGGTACAGAGGTGACAAGCGTGGTACAGCTTGCTTCCCCATTAGAGCCCCTGATGGGAGATTTAGCTCCAATATTTGTTAGTATCGGTCTCTTTGCAGCCGGTTTTTCATCTGCTATTGCTTCTCCTATGGGCGCTGCGGTGACTGTAAGCAGCTTTATGAGATGGGAAGGCGGATTTGCTAATAAGAAATATAAAACGGTCTTTAGTGTCGTCATTATTTTAGGAATTATCACTTCTGCAATTGGTTTTGAACCTCTAGAAGTATTGCTTGTCGCACAAGCATTAAATGGAATCATCCTGCCGCTTATTGCAGTTTTCATCATGGTAGTTGTGAACAGGAAAAATGCAATGGGGAAATACGTAAATCCATTATGGTTAAATATCATTGGCGGTCTGGTTACTGCGGTTGTTTTCTTTCTCGGTACGTACAGTTTAGTAGATGCTATCAGCAGCTTTTTATAAGAAAAAAAGGAAGTGCTCTCCCTTTGGAGAATCACTTCCTTTTTTATTCATGAGATTTTTTTCTTCTGTAAAGGTTCATCCTGTCTGGTATCAGGCAATCATTCGCCGACCCTGACGATCCTTCCCAGAAAAAATTCTCTCTGCTGCTTTCTAAAAATAAATTGCTTCATCTTTAGAAAGTTTTAAATTTGTTCCTCTATCTCAGCAGATTCTTTTAATTCATCTACTTTATTGGTATAAGCTTCCTGCTGTTTGTTCTGGATAACCATTTGTTCCACATCATCTCTAATTTCATCCAGGTCTTGCATTTCCTGGTCACCCATTTGTGCAGATAACTGATCATACATTTCCTGCACTTCTTCATCTGTTACTTCTGTATCTACTTCTTCTTCCATATATTGCTGTGTTGCTAAATCAAATCTGAGCTGCTGTGCAAATTGTTCTTCTGTTAAATTTAACTGCTCCAGTGATTGTTGAAAGCCTTCTTCTCCGCCGCTTTCTTTCGCCGCATCTACTTCTTCTTGCACTTCTTCATCACTTACCTCGATACCGGCATCTTCTGCTTCTTGCATAATAAGCTCTTGTTCTACAAGATAATCAATCGTTTGATCCTGTACTGCTTCTAAATCTGAAACATCCTGACCGTATTGAGCAGACATTGATTTTACTAGAGAATAAGCTGCGTTATACGCTGCTCCATTCACTTCTTCTCCATTTACAACAACAACTGGTTCCTCTTTATCTAAAAATTCATCATCAGAGAATTCTACCGGATCCGGCTCTTGCGGTGCGGCTTGCTCTTCTCCCTGTTCTTGCTGCTCTTGTCCTTGTTCAGCGCCTTCTTGCTCGCCTTCGTTATCATCATTTCCGCATGCTGCTAGAAGCATGGTGATTATCATCAATATTGTTAGTGACAGTTTCTTCATTGAAACATCCCTCGCTTTTTTGATTTGTCATGTTCCATTCAATCATACATGCTTTCCCTGTTTCAAGTTTTCAAGCATTAATTTTTGTTACAGTTCTATAACAGTATGAGTCTGTCTGACTTTTTTTATTCTTTAAAATAAGCAAGAGCAGGATTTTACGCTGCTCTTGCTTAGGTTGACCCGGAAATATAATATGAAGCAGAACCGGTTTTTAATTATTTTTCTTTCCTTTTCTAACTTTTGAAATCAATGGAATGAATAAAGATAATGCCGCTACTGCTAAAATACTGAGAGCAATCGGGTCTTGAAAGAAAATAGACAAACTTCCATTCGATATCGTCATCGATTGACGGAAGGATTGCTCCAGCATTCCTCCCAGGATAAATGCCAATATAAATGGCGGCGCAGGAAATGAAAATAACCGCATTAAAAATCCGATGACGCCAAATAGCAGCAGCATGTATAAATCGAACGTATTGAAGCTGATTGCATAAACGCCAATCATACTAAACATAACAACCAATGAAATCAGCAGCGGTCGGGGCACCATTAATATCTTTGCTATGTAAGGAATTAACGGTAAATTCAGTATAAGCAAAAAGATATTGCCAATATACATACTGACGATGACCCCCCAAAATATATCAGGCTGATCGGTCATCAATAGTGGTCCAGGCTGTACGCCCAGTACTAAGAAAGCGCCTAATAATACAGCTGTTGTTCCAGATCCAGGAATCCCCAAGCTTAACAGCGGTACAAATGCGCCGCTGGTTGCAGCATTATTGGATGTTTCCGGAGCGGCTAATCCTTTGACAGAACCCTTTCCAAATTCTTCTGGATTTTTAGAGATTCTTTTTTCCGTAATATAGGAAATAAATGATGCAATCGTTGCTCCTGCACCAGGAAGCACTCCCAGGATAAACCCGATAATAGAATGCCTGGACATGGGCCCGGTCATATCCTTCCAATCCTGTTTGCTTAATTTCAAACTGCCGATTTTATGTGCATTTTGAATCGATTTATCTTTTCTATTTAATATCAACGTACACACTTCTGCCAAAGCAAATAACCCAAGCGCAATTACTAAGAAGTCAAGACCGTCTAATAAATTTGTATTCTCAAATGTAAACCGCTGCGTTCCAGATTGAGCATCTATTCCTACCGTGACGACCATAAAACCAGCTACAGCAGAAATTAATGCTTTTATTGTCGAGCCTTCAGATAAGCTCGAAATCGCAGTCAATCCCAACAGCATCAAAGCGAAATAAGCTGCCGGAGAGAAGGAAATAGCCACGCTTGCAAGCATCGGAGCCAGCAGCATAAGCAGCACAACACTCACCGTTCCGCCGACAAACGATGCTATCGCCGCTATCGCTAAAGCTTTCCCTGCTTCTCCGCGCTGCGCCATTGGATATCCGTCAAAGGAAGTAGCTACCGTTCCGGATACACCTGGAGCATTTAATAAAATAGATGATGTAGACCCTCCAAAAATGGCTCCGTAATAAACACCTGCCATCATAATCAATGCAACCGTCGGGTCCATTCCAAATGTAATTGGTATCATCACAGCTATTGCACTAATTGGACCTAAACCAGGCAGCATCCCGATAAACGTTCCAATAAATACCCCTATCATAACGAAAAAAATACTTTGCAAACTAAATGCTGTTTGTAACCCTGTTAACATTCCTTCCATAGCTCCCATAAAATTTCCCCTCCCTCTTTATAAAGGTAAGATTCCTGATGGTAAAGATATCTGTAATAGCGAAGTAAAAACAAAATAAATAAAAGCCGAAAATGCAATAGAGACAATACCATTAACGATATGGCTTCTATACCCTAAAAACAGCGAACAGAAAAAAATAAAAAGTGCTGATACCAAAATAAACCCGAGTATTTCTAAAAGGAAAATATATATAAATATGAGTGCGCCAACGCCGAGAAGCATCCCGATTTCTTTTTTAGGTATATTTCTTTTTTGTCGCTGCGCTTCTGTCTCATTATCCTTTGAAAAAAATAATAATATTGCTAAAAAGACTAACAGCCACCCCAAGGCTTTTGGAATAACATCCGCATCTACCTCCGTATAAGCGTAGGACGGCAGCTGATACGAGAAAATCAAATAGACAATAGCAATAACGAGCAACACCAGACTTACCCGGCTGTTTATTGACTTTAACAATGCAATCACCTCAAATCCAATTAATTGGCGGCAAAGCCAATGAAACAGATGGATACCGAATCATTGGCTTTGCGCATCTTATTCGTTATTTAAACCTAAATCATCTAACAATACTTGCACCTGTTCTTTTTGTTCATCCAAGAATGCCTTGTATTCCTCATGCCCCATGTATTCTTCATCCCAGCCAAACTGGTCGCGAATCTCTGCGAATGCTTCTGAATCACTCAACTCCTTAAATTTATCCTCATAATAAGCAATCGAAGCTTCATCCATTCCTGGAGGTCCAAAGAAGCCTCTCCAGTTAACAAACGTTTCATCAATTCCTTGTTCTATTGCCGTTGGGAAATCCTCGATAACCTCTCCTTCTAATCTTTCAGGAGCAGTAATACCCAGTACTTTAATATTGTCTGCCTTTACTTGCTCTACCGTCTCAGCCATCCCTGTAGAATATACATCGACACTGCCATTCAGCAATTGCGTAAGTGATTCTCCATCTTGCGCAGAAACATATCTGATTTTTGTTATATCTACCCCTGCAGCTTTTGCAATCTGTACAAATTGGATATGATCCATACTTCCCGGAGCTGATTCACCAACAACGGTTACACTTTCCGGATCCTCTTTCATATCCTCGAACAGATCATTTAAATCATCCCATTCCGCATCTTCCCGAACTGCAAATGCGCCATAATCAGCAATTAGATTCGATAGCGGTGTAAAGTCTTCATGACCGTATTCCGATTGCCCATTCAATGGAATCAATATAATCGGCGGGGAGGCAACAAATAACTTATGCGGATCTCCTTCATAATTAGCGATATAGGACCATCCTACAGCTCCGCCGCCGCCAGTTTTATTCACAACACCGATATTCTCTTCAATCATTCCTTCTTCACCCAATACTTTAGCAACCATTCTCGCAGTCGTATCCCAGCCGCCCCCTGCTCCGGCCGGTGCCACAATTTCTATGCTTTCTTCCGGCTCCCAGCTTCCGCCTTCTCCTGAATCACCTGATTCGCCAGCATCTGCATCATCACTGTTTCCACAAGCAGCTAGTACGATAATAAAAAAGAATAAGGCAATAAGTAACAACTTTTTCATTCTTCTTTCTCCCCTTTTATGAATTTATTTTCTGTCTTAAAAACACTATAGAGGATGCATCACATTTATGTAAACGTTTTCAAAATTAATCACAATGATTTCTTTCTGTTTATTTTGTTCATTTCGTTCACGCTATCCATTTGTTTTAAAAAGAAAAAAATTGCAGAGGAAGCTGCCCTGCAATTTTTTTCATATAAACTGCCGTAAAACTTCAGCTTAAGTGAAGTTTTGTTTTATAACCGATAATATCTGCGCTCCGGTCTGCCAACAGCCCCATATGCCAAGTCTGCCTTTATTTCTCCCAAAGAAGTAAGATATTCCAGATAACGCCGGGCTGTTGTGCGGGAAACACCTATGTGCTCTCCCATTTTCTCTGCTGCTACTCCTTCTTTAGTTTGATCAATCTTTTTTTTAATTTTATTTAAGGTTAAAGGATCAATTCCTTTTGGTGTCCGCTGCGCTTCTATTTCTATACTTCCTTTTAACCCAAAATGATTATCTAAAAAATGCTGATTAACCGTCTCCTCATTACTAAAACGCTCATTAAATAACTGGTAGCGTTTAATGGACTCAATGAGCCTCTCCTGTTTAATCGGCTTAATCATATAATCAAAAACACCCTTACGAACTGTCCGCTGAATCATATTTTTTTCGGATGCAGCTGAAATAATAATGGCATCAATTTCTCCTTGGATTTTTCGTAATTCCTCTAAAATCTCCAAGCCTGAAATATCTGGAATATAGAGATCCAGAATTACCAGATCAATTGGATATTTTTCTGCAAATCCAATTGCTTCTTTTCCATTTAATGCTTTGCCAACCAATTTTACATTGTCGAGATGTTCGATGAATTCACTGTGAATCTCAGCGATACGATAATCATCTTCTACTATCAGCGTTTGTATCATACATTCATCACCCCGTCTTTTTCGCCTGTTGCTTGGGAATAAATATGGTGAAAATGGTTCCCTCAGCCAGATTACTTTTGACTTCAATTCTGCCGTTTAGATTTTCAATTGTTTCCTTAACCATAGCTAATCCATACCCGCGCGTTGTTTTATCCTTTGTGGAGAATCTGCGGTGAAAAATACGATGGATATCTTTTTTACCAATTCCAACTCCATTATCAGCTACTTCAAAAATATAGTCATGACCGATATCCGTTGAGAAAAACTGGACCGTTCCGTTTTCTGTCTCTCTCACAGCATCCAGAGCGTTATCAATCACATTGCCTAAAATAGTAATCAAATTTGTCGGTTCAATATAATCTGCCATTTCGGACAGGGAACTATAATCATCAATCAGGAAATTAATTTTTAACTCGGAGGCTTTCCCTATCTTTCCTAATAAAATAGCCTGTATCGTTTTATCGCTGATTTGGTCGTATACGATTTTATTTTGCGTTTCTACCGTCTGTGTCTCTTTTTGAATCAATTCAATTGCTTCTTCAAAATTTCCAAGCTGGAGCATCCCTGAAAGTACATAAAGCCGGTTCGTATATTCATGCGTCTGTGCTCTGAGTTCTTCGGAATAACTTCTTACTTCTCCTAAGGTATCAATGATTTCTTTCAATTCTGTTTTATCACGAAAACTTAATACAGCCCCCCTTACTTGGTTCTGATTATAAATGGGAACCATATTAAATATGATATGCCGATCATTTACTTCCACTTGCTTATTACGGCATACTTGTCCGTTTTTAATCAGTGAGGATAATGGAAGCTCGGGCAGAACTTTTGAAATTGGCTGATTAAAAAATGCCTTTTGCTTGCCGCTGAGCAATTTCTCAGCAGATTGGTTCATTAATTGAATGACTCCATCTTCATTAACTGCAATCATTCCCTCGTGAATCGCTGAAAGAATAGCATTCCTCTCACGATACAAAGAAGTTATTTTATGAGGTTCAAATCCCATTAATTGACCGCGAATATTTCGAGTCAGCAGCAGTCCGCCGATTGTTCCCACAAATAGTACAATGACAGAAGGCAGAATTAATTTTTTAATATTTGATAAAATCGTTGCATTAATATCTTTTATCATATATCCGACAGAAACAACACCAACAATGTCACCTTCATAATTCCAGACAGGTGTCTTTCCCCTTAAAGATGGTCCCAGACTTCCTTCTGCGCGCGAAACATAGGATTCACCATCTATAAGCGCCGCATCATTATCGCCTCCTACCATGTTTTTGCCCAGCTTATCCTGATCCGGATGAGAATAACGAATCCCTTCCGTATTTCCGATAACAATAAATTCAGCCCCTGTTAATTTCCTCATTTCTTCAGCGATCGGCTGTATCGTTTCCTCAGGTGATGCTTGTGAAAAACCTTCACGAATGGAAGGTATATTTGCTACCATTTGCGCTGTTTGTAAAGCTTGTTCACCAATTTCCTCCTCCGTCATTTCTACTTCCATATAGCTGTAAAAAGCCGTTAGTAATATGGTTACAAATAAGATTAGTCCAATAATAAGTACAAGAATCTTGGTGAGTAGATTTACTTGGTTTAACCGGTTTATGATTATAATCACCTCCTATGGTAAGCGTTTACTATATTATTTATTATACTACCTTTATTTGTACTATCTACATTTTCTAAAAATTAAAATAAGAAAAGAGAGCATTTTTTACCAAAAAGTTCTATTTATAGAATGTCCCCATAGACAGACCGCACAAAAAATCCTCAAACCTGTTGAATGCAATCACATACTGCTTTTAACAAGTTTGAGGATATAAAATATGAATAAACTTAAATTTATTTATCATAACGTCTTTCTCTTTAAGATAATAATTAAAAATGTTAGCCCGCCAGCAATTTCAATAATAATGGAAACGACGCCCTGCGCATTAAATACATGGTTCATAATAAAATATGCACCAGTTAATACCAAGAAACCAATAGCAAGAGCCATAGGAAAAATATATCTGTGGTCATACGTCTGTGCTAACTGATAACTCAACGTTGCAACCAAAAAACCAAAGAAAGTAAGCGGTCCAACTAAAGCCGTTGAGATGGACATTAAAATAGAAACTAGTACAAGAACATAAATGATACTAAATTTATGATTCAATCCTAATGAACTAGAAATCTCTTTTCCGAGCGATAATACATTCAATCGCTTAGAATACGCAAGAAGAAGAACTGCTACGATGATGACAATCGGAATCGCAATCGGAAAATATGCTGCATCCGCATTATTAACAGATCCAAACAGCTTTGCCTGTAAAATATCAAACTCGGAAGGCGCAAGCAGTTTTCTCATAAACGTTGATAAAGACCTTAGTCCTGTTCCAATAATGATACCGACCAAAAGCATAAGTTGTAAATTTCCATACTTTCCGGAAAGTAACCACCCATACAGTATCAAACACATCGCGACCATAATAGCTACTTGAAATAAAAACGATCCAGTACCCATATAACCTATAAATGCCGTGGTACCAAAGAAAAACATGGTACTCGTATGTATTGTGGAGTAAAGTGCTTCAAATCCTAAAAGCGAAGGAGTGATCACCCGATTATTCGTAATCGATTGGAATGCAACGGTCGCCAGACTCTGACAAACTGCAGCAATAATCATGGAAACAATAGCTACCATTCTTCTTTTAGCAACTGGGATAAAGGAAGGGGAGTCTACTGGAACCGGGTTATTATAAACTAAAAGTCCATACGAAGAAAGAATACCTAATCCAATAAGCGTTATCAACAGTATCCAATAACGTCTTTCCTCCTTTTTAGAACGAAAAGCTTTAGATGGTTTATCATTTTTAAGAAGGCTAGAATTCATTTTGACATTTTTTTCATTAGTATATTCCAATTCGTTATCCCAGCCTCCTTCTTCTTAATAAAATAACAATAAATACAACTGCGCCCACCGTTCCAAGTATCAAGGATACAGGTACTTCAAATGGCATGATAACGGTGCGGGATATAATATCAGCGGCGGTTAGAGCCGCCATTCCGGACACACATACCCATGGCAGGTTACTTCTTAAATCATCGCCTCTAAACATGGAAACAATATTTGGTACAATCAAACCTAAAAATGGTAAGTTTCCAATAACAGCGGCAACAATTCCAACTGCAACAGCAATAAGAGCCGTACCAACAAGAACAATTGTATTATAACTTACTCCAAGGCTTTTTGTAACATCCTCCCCTAATCCAGCTAGTGTCAGTCTATTAGCATAGATAAAAATAAGAAAAGTAACTACAACAATCAGCCATAAATATTCATATCTTCCAACCTGAATCGATGCAAAAGAACCTACAAACCAGGTTTCAACACTTTGTGACATTTGAAAAACGAGCCCGACAAACGTGGAAACTGCTGAAATAACTGCGCCAAGCATAATCCCAATAATCGGAACAATTAAAGACGAACGAAGTTTAACTCTTCTCAAAAACAAAAAGAAAACCATCGTTCCTATAAAGGAAAAAATGATTGCTCCAGTCATTCTTTCAACTAAAGATGGTGCGGGAATTAATAAATAAACGAAAACCAACCCCAAGCCTGCCCATTCAATCGTTCCTGTTGTGGTAGGTTCAACTAAACGATTCTGTGTAATAAGCTGCATGACGAGTCCAGACATTGCCATTGCAGCCCCAGTAAGCATGAGTGCAGCTGTCCTTGGGATACGGGTAATGAAAAACATATCCATTCCATCTTCGCGTCCCCGTATGTCATAAACTCCGACAGACATGGAAATAACGCCTAAAATAATAACAATGAGGATTGCTAATATAAAAGGCTTTGTCCATATTTTTTGATGATTAGAATGCAGGGGCTGAGAATTCCCAGCCCCAAACATTTTTTGTTTTGTATTTTTAAGCACTATAGTTATACCCCTCTAAATTACTCTGCTAAAGTTTCTGCAAGATCTTCAAATAATTTAGTAAATGTTTGTATAGATTCATTTGTATACGTGTCTGCCGGTGCATAAACGATTTGTCCTTCAGAAACAGCTTTTGTGTTTTGAAGAGCAGGTGCATTATCGATTACATCTTGAGCAGGACTTGCTTCTTCTTCAGATGATACAGCAGCATCACGGTCCATGACGAAAAGCCAATCAGGATCGGTTTCTGCAATAGCCTCAACAGAAACATCATCACCTTGGTGATCTGCAGAAGCTTGATCAATTTCTAACGCCGGTGTCCAATCGAAAATATCATATAATGGGCCCCAAACCCGGCCGGAATGAGGAGCTGCAAAATTAATATCTCCTCCAGATACTATAACACTCATGATTGTATCTGTCCCGTTATAAGCTGATTTAGCATCTTCAATGGATTGTTCAAAATCAGCTATTAATTGTTCAGCTTCTTCGTTTTTATCAAAAATTTGTCCAAGAGAGATTGTAATATCTTTAAATCCGTTCTCTAAATTTTCTCCGGGGGTGTCAGCTTCCTCAGAAACATCAAAATTAAGATCAATAACTGCTGCATCTGGCACTAATTCTTTTATATCTTCATAAAATCCTCCAAACCTTTGGCCCACAATAACAAGATCAGGATCTGCAGCTGCGATAAGTTCAAGGTTTGGTTCACGATGGTTTCCTATATTTTCAATTGATTCATCACTTGCATAAGGTATATCCTCAGGTATTAAATCTCTTGGAGCAGCAGCTAATTCAACTCCCCAATCAGATAATGTTTCAAACGTTCTATTATCTAAAGCTACCACGTTCTCTGGATTTACTGGAACTTCAACGGTTCCGTGAGCATCCGTAATTTCAACCGTTGCATCTTCAGAAGAACCCTCCGTTTCAGCAGACTCATTTCCTTGGTCATCGGCTTCTTCGTTTTCACTGCCTGAATCGGAGCAAGCAGCCAACACCAAAGCAAAAATTGCGAATATTGCTATAATAAACGTTGACTTAAAAAAGTTTGATTTTCTCATTTCTCCTACCTCTTCCCCTATGTATATTTTTTTGATGAGCAGACTATTGGATTGATTAAATCAATACCCGCATTATATTTTGCGCTTGATTTAAAAAAATAATTCCTGTTTTACTATAGTGCATTGATATAACCTAACACATTGATAATGATAATCAATCTCAATTAGCTTGTTTAAAGTATATCAAATAAAAAAACATTGTCAACTGTATTTTTTAATCTTATCTCTTGTACGATTATCACCAATTAAAAATTCCATTATTCTCGTTTTATTCTCAACTGCAATTGCGACAATCCAGATGAGAATAATTACTTAAACAATGGAAAGAAACCGCTTAAACACGATTTTCATGAGAATGTGAAACTATTTGGTTGAAAAACGATGTTTCAACATCATCGACATGCGTACTCCTGACAAAAGGAGTACGCATGGATCAAATCAATCGTTTTCAAGCAGCTGCACCTGCTCAAGTTAAGTTATACTAGCAAAGATATATTCATTGAGAAAGCATAAGGTTTGGACATTTTTAAGAAAGCAATTATTGGATTTACCCATCATATATAGGGTTTAAACAATTAGCCGCTTTTACTTATATGTGAGTCAAAGTATACACAAAAACGACAGCCGTTTTGCATATGGACCGGAATATGCATATCATAGATTTCGTTTAATGCTTCTGAATTAATGATTTCATGTGTCGGACCGTTTTTTACCAGGCGCCCCTCTTTTAAAGCTACAATCTGATCTGAATAAACCGAAGCAAAGTTAATATCATGCAATACAATCACAACTGTTTTCCCCAGCTCATCGACAAGCTTGCGTAATATTTTCATAATCTGTACAGAATGCTTCATATCCAAATTATTCAACGGCTCATCCAATAAAATATATTCCGTGTCTTGGGCAATAACCATGGAAATAAACGCACGTTGCTTTTGACCGCCAGACAGCTCATCTAAGAATTTATGCTGGATATCTGTTAAATTCAAATATTCAATGGCTTGATCGACAATCCGATTATCTTCTTCATTTAAACGGCCTTTCGAATAAGGATAACGGCCAAAGGATACTAATTGGCGAATCGTCAGTTTCACAGTGAAAAAATTCGCTTGTCTTAAAATGGCAATGCGCTTCGCAAATTCATTTGATTTCATATTCTTTACATTGTTTTGGTCCAGTAATACATCTCCTGTGTCTGCATCAAGCAAACGGCTTACCATGGAAAGCAGCGTTGATTTCCCTGCACCGTTTGGTCCGATAAACGATGTAATTTTATTAGGCTGAATTTGAACCGATATATCATTTACGATAGATTTATTCCCATATTTCTTTGTCAATCCTTTAATATCAATCATGTCATCGCCCTACTTTCTTTAAGTATTAAATAATAAAATAGAAGTATGTGAAAAAAGGATAGCTAATGTAGTTAAGTGTAAAGCTTCATTAAATATAAGGCATTTCCACCAAAAATACATCAACCTTTCTTATCCTGAAATTTTACTTAAATTAATCTAGATAATAATTATTATCAAGTTCTAATTGTTCTAAATAAGAATGATATTCATTATCAATTAGACAACAATACCTAGTATATCAAATTTTCAGCCATCGTCAATGGCTGATTTATGTAAATATGACGATAATCAAAAAAACTGCCGTTTCCGGCAGTTTTTTTGATTATTCTGTTCAATTTTTCGTCAAATTTATTGATAATAGTTCGTTCAATCAGGGTACTCCCATTCATTTACAGGTATATATGGAATAGATTACTACGTTTATTTTTTCTCACAACCATCACCTGTACAATAGGAGGTTTTATTCTCATTTGGGTTCAATGATTGCAAAACAGGCGTTTCCTGTTCTTCCTGCCACACCTTTTCAAGTACCTGTGTAAAAGCTTCTTCTGGCTGTGCACCGGACACGGCATATTTTTCATTAAAAACAAAGAAAGGAACGCCCTGGACACCAAGCTGCTTTGCCAAATCTATATCTTCATTGACTTTATTACGGAATTTACAGCTGTCCAATACATTTTCAACACACACTCTCTCCAAACCCACTTCTTCCGCTAACTGAATCAGTGTCTTTTTATCACTCAACTGTTCGGAATCAGTAAAATAGGCTTGAAAAAAACGTTCTGTCAGTTCCGCTTCCTTTCCATTCTCGGCAGCTAATTTAGCAACTCGATGCGCGTCAAATGTATTCCCGTATTTCATCGTATCAAAGCGGTAGGTCAAGCCTACTTCTGCTGCCTGCTCCGCTACCTGTTTATTCATTTCATATACTTGTTCTAAAGACATTCCCTTCAGCTCAGAAAAAGTTTCTGCGAAGTTCTTTCCCGGAAGATGCTGTGCATCCGGATCAAGCTGGTAGCTTCTAAACTGAACTGCTACTTGTTCACGATGTGTGAATTTTTCCAAGGCATGTTCAAACCGGCGTTTTCCGATATAACAAAAAGGACATACAAAATCAGACCAAATTTCAACTTTCATTTATCTTCACCTCAATTTCCTCACTTATTTTAGCATAAGGAAACCTGGGAACAAAGTAATCTGCATTCCTTCTTTAGTCATATTTGCGAGTCTCTTCAACCGTCCCATCTGCACGATAAACCGTCAGGGAGGTTCCTTTATTTTTAGCAATGTCTTTCGCTCTTTTCACCGCTTCCTCTTTTGTATCAAATCGTTCACTTGCCTGACTGGAACCGGAAGAGCCGACAGCCCATCCTTCTTCCTGCTTATAGACTTCCTCTCCCTCCTCCAGCCGCTCCGGATTATTTGTTTTTTCTTTTCCTTCCTTTGAGCGCTGGGTCGGTTTTCCGCCTTTTTCATAGCTTTGAATTTCTTCTTTATCCGCGTTCTTATACCATTCTTTAGCCTGCTCCGTAGCTATTGGAATTGCCCTGTTCTCCTTATAGCCATCATCCAGCATTGAATTTGCGATATCAATGGCCTTTTTACGGACAGGTTTTTCTAGGTTTTTCATTGAACTTGGATAATCATTCATTGTCCAAACCATTAAAATGCCTCCTTTTTCCGTAGTGTAAGTAGCTGTAAGGGTCATTTTATAAGGACTTTTCCCTTTTCAAAACACATTAAACATTTTTATAGCCAATTATTTCTTCTAAAACGTCACTTGGCCTTTAAGCATCGGTGTTCTTGCTGTATGGTAAAATGTTCCGTCAAGATTACTTTCTGTGCATGGAAGCGACTCCCTGTATTTCATATCCATACTGTTATGATTGGATTGTTCAGACGAAAGCTGCTATTTCATTCAGCTCATTAAAATCTTATTTCTTTCATTCGCTGTAGAATCCTATCAGAGCGCAGGCCAACCACGCAGACTTCTAAGTGGTTTGCAGGCTAAACCCGTGACTCCTGGGGTTGCGATTACTCGTCCCATCGAAAACATTTGTACGTCGGAAAGCGGCGTGGTTGGCCGGAGCAGAGCTATGCACCATCATCAATTTCAAAAAGGCCGGATATTTCACCAAAATGCAAGCATGGTAATGAAGAACATGTTCATCTTGGAATAGCAAGATATATTTGCTTATTCTTAGGTGCGAAAGTTGAGTATTTAAGAAAATTCACTAACCTGACAACATTGGTAATCGCAGTCCCAGGGTGAAGATCCAACAGGAAAAAAGTGAATTTCTTTTTTTACCCTTGGCGCATAAGTGCGACTTTAGCTCTGTCTACGCCTCTCGGCTTGCCAATCGCTAAGTCTTCTTTAAAGGAGATGAACTCAGGGGTCACGGGAAGCAGGGTATATTTCCGGGACCTAAAATAAAAAGGCGTGGAATTCTCCACACCTTCTAGCTTGCAAATTATGCATCTAACAGCGATTTTCCATTAATGGATACACGCTTTGTATTTTTTAGTTCATTTAAATCGGCTGCGCCAACGCCAAACATCGTCATCTTCAGCTCTAATTCCAATTGGTCCATTGTCTGAACAACGGCTTCTGCTGATTCTGTGGCTGCCTGGAGCAGATGTCTGGCATACCCGATAATATCTGCCCCAATCGTAATTGCCTTCGCAGCATCCACGCCTGTTTTCATGCCTCCGCTGGCAACTAAAGGCGCTTCAGGAAGCTCACTGCGTACAGTGACCAGACAATCCTTGGTCGGATTTCCCCAGTTATTAAATGCTTCCGCAGCTGCCCGCTTTAATGGGTCCTTCGAGCGCAGCTTTTCCACCTGGCTCCAGGAGGTTCCGCCCGCTCCAGCAACATCAATATAAGAGATGCCCGCATCATACAATCTTTTGGCAGCTTCCCCGTCAATGCCGAATCCTACTTCCTTGACCCCTACTGGCGCTTCCACCTGTTTACAAACCTGTTCAATTTTTGGCAGTAAATCTTTGAAATTCAAATCGCCGCCGTCCTGCACAGCTTCCTGCAATGAATTTAAATGAAGAACGATGGAATCAGCCTCTGTCTTATCAATAATACGCTGGCATTCCTCTGCTCCATAGCCATAATTTAATTGGACAGCGCCAATGTTTACGATTAATGGCACAGTTGGCGCCTGTCTGCGAATAAGGAAAGAATCCTTATGCTGCTCACTTTCTAAAAATGCTCTTGTCGAACCAATTGCCAGTGCCCAGCCTTTTTGTTCTGCCGCTCTAGCCAAATTTTGATTGATTGTGGTCGCCAGTTCAGATCCGCCAGTCATGGAACTGACTAGAAATGGCGCCTGCAGCGCTTTGCCTAAAAATGATGTTCTCAATGAAATATCAGCAAAATCAATTTCCGGCAAAGCATTATGAAGAAAGTGAATGCCTTCCAATCCTGTAGATTTATTTACACCCTCTACGTCTCCTTCCAGACAAAGGCGGATATGTTCTGTTTTACGTTGGTTAATTCCTTTTTCCATGAATGTCCCTCGCTTATCTCAAATTATCAAACTATTTTTTGCAGAGAGTAAAGGCATTTTCAATTATTCGTCCCCCTGCTTTTTAAATAAATATAGGTGTGATTTTTTAATTTCCTTCGTTATCTTTACATCTAGTGTACTTGTTTCCTGCAATAATTGAAAGGCAAATGATGCTGTTTCAAAAGTTCACGTTCATTTGTCCTTCATTAAGAAAAAATTCAGTTGATATCTGTATTTTCTGTTATAATAGGACTACTTATTTAAGTTTTTAGGAGGATATAATGAAAAGAGATAATGCAAAAGCTTTTGCCTCAAAAGCACATCAAGGTCAAGCACGTAAAAATTCAAATGAACCGTACATAACCCATCCTGTTCGTGTTGCAGAACGTCTAGAAAAAGAAGGCTGTTCCGATGATTTAATCAGCGCCGGATACTTGCATGATGTTGTTGAGGATACCAATGTCAGCATCGAGGACATTGAACGTCAGTTCGGAAAAGAAATTGCTGACCTTGTTGCTTCTCATACGGAGGATAAATCAAAGTCTTGGTGGGACAGAAAAAAAGCGACAGTGGAACATTTAAAAGATGCTCCAAAGGAAGTGAAATATCTGATTATTGCGGATAAATTAGATAATCTTTTAGAATTGGAAAAAGAGCATCAACAGCTCGGCGATGATATCTGGAAGAACTTTAACGCCGGGTACAAGCAGCAAAAATGGTACAACGAGGCTATCGCAGAAGAAATGTATGCTCATTTATCTCCGGATGAGATTCCTTCTTATTTTAAAGAGTTTGAACAGGCTGTTAAACGTTTTTTCAAATAATAAAGGAAACACCTTCTCTCTTTAAATAAATGAAAGAAGGTGTTTTTTAATTGTAGTTTGTTAACGTGAATTCATTTCATTCGGATGCCATCCGCTGCGAATATTACGATCCAGCGCATCGATTGTTTTTCTTTCTTCTTCGTTTAATTCAAAATCAAACACATCCAGGTTAGCTTCGATACGAGAAGGTGTTACTGATTTTGGAATGACAATCAAATCAGACTGTAAGTGCCAGCGCAGAATAACTTGCGCAATGGTTTTCTCTTTGTTCTCAGCAATTTGTTTTAGCGCTTCATCTTTTAAGACATCTTTTCCATTCATGAGAGGGCTGTATGCTTCTACATAAATACCTTTCTCTTTACAAAAGGCACGCAATTCTTTCTGTTGCAAGTATGGGTGGCACTCTACCTGATTTACAGCCGGTACAACCTCACATTCGTCTAGTAAACGTTCTAAATGCTCTATTTCAAAATTACAGACGCCAATCGCTTTTGCTTTGCCGTCTTTATAGATTTTTTCCAACGCTTTATACGTATCGATATATTGATCATGCTCCGGGGTCGGCCAGTGAATCAAATAAAGGTCCACATAGTCTGTACCCAGTCTTTCTAAGCTTGCATCAAAAGCTTTTAAGGTTTCATCATAACCATGATCTGCATTCCACACCTTTGTTGTAAGAAAGATTTCTTCACGAGGGACACCGCTGTTTGCAATTGCTTGTCCAACGCCTTCTTCATTCCCATAAACTTTTGCTGTATCAATGGAACGATAATTTGATTTTAATGCATGCTCCACAGCAGGGATAGCTTTTTCATTTTCTACCTTCCAGACGCCGAAACCAAGCTGCGGCATTTCTAAGCCATTATTAAGTGTAATGTAATTCATATTCCTGGATGACCTCCTGTAAATGATTTTATCTCTGTTTGTTTCACAATAGTCCCTAATGCATTTTTTAGTTTACAATAACAGGCAGATAAAACAAAGGAATGTGCTTGGTTCTATGATAAGGATACGATTCGCTTATAAAAATACCCGGTCAGCTGGCTCTTCACCCACTCAAAAAACAACTTTTAGTATGGTCATTTACCATACCTGTCGCTTGCATAAAAGAGTAACAAATCACCGGTCCTACAAAGGAAAATCCTCTCTTTTTCAAATCCTTGCTTAGCTGTTTTGACAAATCTGTTTGAGCAGGCACATCCTCATGCCGTTCCCAATGGTTCACAATTGGTTCTCTGTCAACAAAGCTCCAGATATAATCATCGAATGAACCAAATTCTTTTTGAATCTGCTGGAAGGCCTTTGCATTTTTAATGACAGATTCAATTTTACGCCTGTTCCGGATAATTCCTTCATCCTGCATCAATGCTTCTACTTTTTCATTTGAATAAGCAGCAATAATATCGGCTTCAAAGTTGTCAAAAGCCCGGCGGTAATGTTCCCGGCGTTTTAAAATTGTAATCCAGCTTAGTCCTGCCTGTGCCCCTTCTAATGTCAGCATTTCAAATAAATAGCGATCATCCTGAAAAACAGGCCGTCCCCATTCTTCATCGTGATATGCGATATAGACAGGCTCTTCACTGACCCAGGCACAACGTTCCTTATTCATCTTCCTCACCAATAGCGACTTCATTCTTTTCATACGAAATCCAATCGCTGAAGCTGCCTGGATAAAGCTTCACATTTTTAAAACCGGCATTATCCAGAGCCAGAATATTTGGGCATGCCGAAACACCGGAACCACAAGAAACGATAATCTCCGCATCTTTATCTAATTTGGAAAAATGCTCTCTTAACTGTTCCTCGTTTTTCCAAGTACCGTTCTCTTTTAAAACACCCTTCCAAAAATAATTGACCGCTCCCGGAATATGCCCTGCACGAGCATACATCGGTTCCTCGTCACCTAAATATCTTGCAGGTGCTCTGGAATCGATAATCGTTGTTTCTTCAGATTCAAGTTTTTCCTTGACCTCCTCCATATCAACATAGCGATTTTCCTTCTCGTTTCTGCGAAAGATGGTCGGCTGAAGATTGGGAACCGTTGATGTCAGTTCGCCTCCCTCTGCGACCCACCTGTCCAATCCGCCATCAAGAAGGTATACCTTCTCATGACCTAAATAATCAAGCAGCCACCAAAATCGAGGAGCGAACATATCATTTCCCTGATCATACACAACAACCGTTGTCTCATTGGAGATACCTAGTTTTCCAAGTTTATTTGCGAATAAATCCCAATCGGGTAAAGGGTGATTTCCGCCATGCTTACCTGCTTTGCCGGATAAATCTCTATTTAAATCCATATAGACAGCACCAGGTAAATGCCCGTGTAAATAAGCTTTTCGCCCAGCATCAGCATCCATTAAATCAAATCGTACATCTACAATAACGACATTATTTTGCGGTAAACGTTTCTTTAATCTCTCTACGCTAATGATGTTTCTCAAAATCTAACCCTCCCATATGCTATTTTTCTAATCATATCATTCCTTATTTATTTTAACAGAAAAAATTTTCTGCAGAAATTAATAATTGAGCTTCATAAAGGGTATTCTTAAACTCTGTTAAACATGTCCACGTCCAGATACTTTTACTGTTTTAAAGCTTTATACGTTACTTTTTGGACACGCATGAATACGGTTTTTGTGTTGAGTATGGTAAAATATACAAAGCGTTGTAAAATTAGAATAGCAGAAATTTTCGCTTCAAAGGAACAATCAAAAATTTATTTAGAAGGAGCCATTTTGATGAAAGAACAATTAATCAAGCGTTTAGAAACCTATGCAAAAATAGATACCCAATCGGATATGCATTCTCAAGCCACCCCTTCCACTCCAGGTCAGCGGGATTTGATTAAGCTATTGGAGAATGAGCTGAAGGAAGTTGGACTGGAAGAAGTATCTTATGATGAAAATGGTTATTTAATGGCTACATTGCCGGCGAATACGGATAAGGATATCCCGGCGATTGGCTTCTTGGCACATGTCGATACAGCAACAGACTTTACCGGCAAAGGGGTGGCTCCTAAGGTAATCGATTATAAGGGCGGGGATATTGTATTGAATGAAGATTTACAAGTCACCCTTTCTCCAAAAGACTTCCCTGAGCTTTCTAATTATGAGGGGCACCAGCTAATGGTGACTGACGGTACAACTTTACTTGGAGCGGATGATAAGGCAGGCATTGCTGAAATCATGACTGCCATGGAATACCTCATTCATCATCCGGAAATCGAGCATGGAAAAATCCGTATTGCTTTTACTCCTGATGAAGAAATTGGACGCGGGCCGCATAAATTTGATGTAGAACGCTTCGGCTGTGACTATGCGTACACCGTGGATGGCGGCCCTTTAGGTGAATTACAGTATGAAAGCTTTAATGCCGCAGCTGCCAGAGTGACGTTTTACGGAAACAGTGTTCATCCGGGAACAGCGAAAAACAAAATGGTGAATGCAGGAAAGATGGCTGCGCAATTTATTAATAAATTTCCTTATAAAGAATCTCCCGAGCATACAGAAGGATACGAAGGCTTCTATCATCTTATTTCTGTAGAAGGCGATGTAGAAAAATCAACAGTCTATTACATTGTCCGCGACCATGACCGGGAAAAATTTGAAACACGCAAAGACACCCTTAAAAAGTACGTAGAAGAAATCAGGAACGCATATGGAGAGAATGCTGTAGAGTTAGAAATGAATGATCAATATTATAATATGCGTGAAAAAATTGAACCGGTAAAACATATTGTAGATATTGCTGATCAGGCAATGAACAATCTTGATATTAAACCGGTTATTCATCCAGTCCGCGGCGGTACAGACGGTTCACAAATTTCATTTATGGGATTACCGACACCGAACCTGTTCACTGGCGGCGAAAATTTCCATGGCAAGTTTGAGTATATTTCTATCGATAATATGGAAAAAGCAGCAAAAACGATTGTTGAAATCAGCCGTTTATTCGCAGAAAAAAAAGCATAATAAGATGAAAAACAAGAGCCAATTTCACTGGTTCTTGTTTTTTTATTGTTCTTTTTCCTGAAATTATTTCTTCACTTTCCTTTCTTTTTCACTTCCATACATCATATAATATATATTGAAATGCAGCCTACGTTCACTGTTTAATAAGCAGAATTTATACTGCATCATTTCAGGATTATGGGAATCAGCCTGCTGATTGTTTTCATCTTTTTTCGAGTTATCATATACCTCAAAACAGATTGGAAAACCATTCTCGTTACTGATCACCTGCAATTATTTTTTATAAAATAACTCTACACTTCAAAATTAGTTAGCAGATCATAGTGTTTGAGTTTCATTCTATTAAAAGCAAGGAGTTATCATGATATGCAAGGAGTTAGTTGGATTATCCTTTCAGCGATTTGCTTTGTACTGATTGGCTGCGGACCACAGGAGTCATCCCCATCACAGGAAGATGCTCCGGCATCGGAACAAACAGCACCTGAAGAGCAAAAGGATACAGATGATAAGCAAGCAGAAGGACAACAGACGGAAGAACCAGAACAAGAAGAAACAGAGCCGCCTGATGCGGTGCTGCAGAAATTTGATACAGATGATGCTGTATTACAATTAAAGCAAGCACTAAATGCCATCGGTTATGATTTAGAAGCAACAGATGAATTTGATGAAGAGCTTACTTGGGCTATAACAGATTTTCAATTGCAAACAGATGACATAGCTATTTCCGGTGTCTATGATAAAGCAACAAGAGAAGAGTTACTGCTTTATTATGAAAACGAAAAAAGTATTGAGCCGGGAGAGGGCTTAGCTCCTCCCCCCGAAGAACTTGAAGTGACAGAAGCTGGAACAGAAGTTGTCGGTAATCCATACGATGAATTATCACTGGTGAATAAAAGCTTTGCACTTCCGGATGATTATATCCCTGAAGACTTGATTGTACCAGATGTGCCCTTTCCTTTCACAGAGGACTTACCTAAAAAATATCTGCGCGAGAACGCTGCACATGCCTTAGAGGAATTATTTGAAGGTGCTGAAGAAGCGGGATTAGAAATGTTTGCCCAATCCGGCTACCGCTCTTATGACCGGCAGGACGATATCTTTGCAGCGAATGCCGCACAGAATGGGGAGGATTATGCAAATACCTACAGTGCACGTCCCGGAGAAAGTGAGCATCAAACTGGACTGGCGATGGATGTTACCAGTGCAGAAGTCAATTTAGAGTTAGTAGAAGCATTTGGTGAGACAGAGGAAGGACAGTGGCTTGCTGAAAATGCTCCGGAATATGGCTTTATTATCCGTTTCCCTGAGGGTAAAGAAGATATTACCGGATACCAATACGAGCCTTGGCATCTTCGCTATGTCGGTGAAAAAACGGCGAAGTATATAACCGAACAAGGGATTACACTGGAAGAGTACTATGAAGAACAAGCTGAATAAAAAGATGGAGCCACCCTGGAAAGCAGTTTTCCAGGGTGGCTCTTTATCAAATAACCTGCAAGCGTATTACTTATTTTTAAAATATAAGGATAATCAAGACAAAAAGAGAAGGAATAAGCAGCATTTCAATAATCAAAAGAATCCGCATCTTCCCGGCAGTTTTATATATCGTAATTAAGTGCACCAGCGACAAAATAGAAAAAACAGCCACAAACAGATAGACAGAACCAATTGCCATATTGCTGGACAGAACAAATATCATAAACAAAAGTAACACAAATACCTTTAGCACACTAAATAAGATATCTGCCTTAAACCATGCAGGTATCTTTTTATTTTCCATTACATCGTCCCCTCCATTTCATATACACTTTATCGTATCATATCGGTGAACAGGATGATAAGAATGAAAGTAACTATTCGCTTCTAAACTCCACAAAACATTCCTTTTCCTATGATATGTTAACATAGATATGGAAAATGAAATATAGAAGGGTTGATTACGTGAATAATAATGAGTCTATAAAACTAACCGCTTTATCTTCTAAGGGCGGATGCGGATGTAAAATCGGACCGGCTGATTTACGGCAGGTTTTACAAACCCTCTCCCCTGCGACGGATAATCCTAATCTATTAGTCGGCTTGGATACCAGCGATGATGCAGGAGTTTACAAATTAAATGACGACACAGCCATTGTTCAGACACTCGACTTCTTCACTCCCATTGTAGACGACCCCTATTCTTTCGGGCAAATTGCCGCTGCAAATGCGATCAGCGATGTCTACGCAATGGGCGGAAAGCCGATTACAGCATTGAATATTGTTGCTTTTCCAATTGCTGATTTAGATAAACAGATTCTTTCCCGTATCTTAGAGGGCGCAGACAGCAAGCTGAAAGAAGCTGGCGTAGCTTTAGTCGGCGGTCATTCCATCGATGATAAAGAACCAAAATTCGGATTGGCTGTTACTGGAACAATCCATCCTGATAAAATCCGTACAAATAGCGGTGCAAAGCCCGGTGATGTGCTTATTTTAACCAAACCAATTGGTGTAGGGATTTTAACGACTTCGATTAAGAGAGGCTTGTTACAGGAATCAGAAATTGACCGGGTAACTAACGTCATGGCAGCATTGAATAAAACGGCTGCGGAAACAATGGACAACTATGAAATACATGCTTGTACCGATGTTACCGGATTTGGCTTGCTTGGACATGCTTCGGAAATGGCAAAAGGAAGCAACGTCGAAATCCAAATCTCAAATCAGCACGTACCTGTTTTGCCAAGAGTGAAAGAGCTTGCCGAAAGCGGTGCTGTGCCAGGCGGTACGAAGAATAACTTTAACTATTTAAAAGAAGATGTTACCTTTACGGAATCACTGGATCAGATTGACCAGTGGATACTATGTGATGCAGTTACCTCCGGAGGCTTGCTGGCTGCTGTAAAAGAAGCAGACGCAGAAAAATTACTTTCGGATCTGCAGGATAAAAATATCGAGGCAGCAATAATTGGCCGCGTCACTGATAAGAAAAATGGACATATCACGGTTGAAGAATAATTCGTTTATTAGGAAGTGAAAAAATGTTTCAGGATATAGAGTTACTTGATTTATTAAAAAAACAAAAAGAAGAGACTATTTGCTTAGTTGATGTGCGCTCTCCACAGGAATTTGCTGCATTTCGTATTCCAGGAAGCATCAATATTCCTGTTTTTGATAATGAAGAGCGCGTTGAAGTAGGCACGGTTTATAAACAAGTCGGCCCTGAAGCAGCAAAGGAAAAAGGGCTAGAAATCTTCTCTATCAAGCTGCCGGAATTTATTGCCCAGTTTCAATCTCTTGGGAAAGAAAAGATTGTTTATTGCTGGCGCGGCGGCATGCGCAGTAAAACCGCTGCCACCGTTGTCGATTTAATGGGTCAACAGGTTTCCAGATTGAATGGCGGCATTCGCTCTTACAGACAATGGGTGGTAAACAAGTTAGAGCAGCAGCCGTTTTCTCCCAATATGTACGTGCTGAATGGTTATACCGGATCCGGAAAAACTATTTTGCTGCACAGGTTAAAGCAGCATGGCTATCCTGTGCTTGATTTAGAAGAAATGGCAAACCACCGAGGGTCTATCTTTGGCCAAATTGGACTGGAACCGAATAATCAAAAAACATTCGAGTCTTTATTAGTCCAAGAAATGGAACGCTATGACCAAGCGCCTTTTGTTCTATTGGAAGGAGAAAGCAAACGTATCGGCAAGGCGACACTGCCTTTGTCTTTACATGAAACAAAAGAAGCCAGTATGCAGCTGTTTATCCATTTGCCTTTAGAGAAACGAATTGAAAATATATTACGTGAATACAATCCTGAAGAGCATCAAGCGCAAATAATCGAAGCCTTCGGGCGAATACGGAAGCATATTCACACCCCTGTAGCGAAACAAATAGCGGAGGACTTGGAGCAGGGTAATTTCCCATCCGCTGTAGCGCTCCTGCTGGAATATTATTACGATCCCAGATATGAGCATACGCTCCACCACTATCCAGAAGACAAACAAATGCATATCTATGCCGATGATTTAGACGAGGCTTTCAATGCAGTTGTTAACTTAATCAAACAGAAAGAAAAGATAAATATCAAGCTGTAAGCAGTATTTGGATAAACTCTCCTCTGATTAATCGAGGGGAGTTTATTTATGCATTGAGCAAAATTTGAAACTTCAGTTCGTGAACGACGAAGCAGAAGCAGCTCCTTTTTCGTCAGCCTTCACACAATCAATGGCGACAACCAGTGCAATCATGCTGGTTTCCATCTCTTCCTTAACAACTTGCACCTTATAGCTGTCTCCCCAACTAAACCACTCTTTGCTCACTTCCCCGATGATTTCACCGTGCTGATATACCTGAAAGTTCATGTCCCACCAATTCCCGCGCACTTCAATCCCTGCCGCATCAATGGTATAACGCGCTTTGAAAAAGGAAAGCCCCTTCTTGATTGCTAACACTTCCTTTCCATTTACCTCCACAAAAAACTTCGGTAAAAAGCTGAGCGTTTTTTTCGTTATAAGCGCTACTTCCTCTCCAGTATCATTCTTAATGGAGAAAGTTTTGGGAATTTTCATAAAACTTCCTTCTACGTAATAAACATCTTTTTCATCCTGATTCTTTACGCTAAACTTTTCATTTAAACTAAATACTTTTTGCTTTATATAGAGTTGTTTCATCCTCATGTCTCCTTTATTATTCCGATTATATCTGAATTTTGCTATGGAACTTCAATTTCTTTTTTCACGCAGTTTAGAAATACATTTATTATGTATTACTTAAATTAAGCTGATAAAGTTTCATTCTATCTTCTTTTTATCAACTATCACCGAAGTATAATTTATAAAATGAAACTTCACTCAGTGGGAGTTGTCGGACGGTTCTCCGTGATAAAGCTTTTAGACAAGACTTTAAAGAACATTGCTTCCTCATTTCCAAACAACATCTCTCACTTAAATATCAGAGTCTATTTCATGCATAAAAAGTAATTATCTGAACAAATTAGGGATAATCCCAACAACGAGGTGTTCTGTGCTATGTCCTATCGTAAATTACGAAAAAAGATGCATTATAAAGAGCAAATTCCAGATTCAGCAAGCGATACCCAAAAAAGCATAGACACTTCGATTACTGAAAACCTGAACTTCATCAAACAAAAAACAGGCAACAGCCCTGATATCATTATCCGCACGCTTGCTATTAGTCACGATCCTAAGGTATCTGCTGCAATCATTCACGTGGACGGGCTGGTGGACAATCCTACGATAAATGAGTTTTTGGTGCAGACAATGGAAGATAGCGTGCAGGAAAAATTACAGGACGAAGATCTTTTTACCGTTTTCACCGAAAAAGTAGTTGCGGTTGGCAGTTTAGAAACGGTTAGCGATTGGGATACCTTATTTCAATCGCTGCTATCTGGTGACACAGTAATTCTCCTGGATGGAAAAAACGAAGCGCTGATTGCCAGTACCAGAGGCGGAGAAAGGCGTCCCGTTGAACAGTCTGATTCCGAAATAACGTTACGCGGATCCAAAGAGGGATTTACGGAATCCATTAACACGAATACTGCGCTCGTGCGCCGAATTATCAAAAACCCGAATTTATGGGTAGAATCCATGAATCTCGGGAAGCAGACGAATACAGACCTATCGATTATGTATATCAACGGGATAGTTGATGAAGACATAGTGAAAGAGGTCCGCCAACGCTTGGGACGGGTCGATCTCGATGCCATCCTTGATTCAGGCTATATTGAACAGGTGATTGAAGATGAAAGTTCAGGGCTGTTCCCAACAGTTACTCATACGGAAAGGCCGGATGCGGTTGCCGGAAACCTTTTGGAGGGCAGGGTGGCTATTTTTGTCAACGGAACCCCCCATGTGTTGATTGTTCCTGCTATTATGATTCAATTTTTTCAAACACCGGAAGACTATTACGTGCGCTTCCCAATTAGTACTTTGATTCGGATGCTGCGCGTTTTCATGTTTTTGATTTCATTAATAGGCCCTGCTTTTTATGTAGCAGTTACCACCTTTCATCAGGAAATGATTCCAACAGACCTGCTTGTTATTATTGCCTCACAGACGGAATCCGTACCTTTTCCTGCGATTGTTGAAGCGCTGATAATGGAAGTCACTTTTGAGATTCTTCGGGAAGCCGGCTTAAGGATGCCGAACAAAATCAGTGCGACCATCTCGATTGTCGGAGCACTTGTTATCGGGCAAGGGGTCATTCAGGCCGGAATCGTCTCTCCCGCAATGGTCATTGTCGTGGCAACTACAGCCATTGCCAGTTTAGCTACTCCAAATTATGACATCGCTATTTCAGCCCGTTTACTCCGCTTTGCATTTATGCTGGGTGCAGCGATTGCCGGGTTTTATGGAATCATCCTTGGATTGATTATGCTGATTGTTCATCTCGTCAGCTTGCGTTCATTCGGGATCCCCTATATGGCACCATTTGCACCATTGATACCGAAAAGCTTGAAGGATTCCATTATGCGCGGTCCGATATGGTCATTCAACGAAAGACCGAAGTCCTTAAATCCTCAAAATCGAGTTCGCCAGGGTACGGATCAAAAACCTCTGCCTCCGATAAAACGGGGAATGATGAGAGCGGAGACGAAAGAAGGAGATAAAAATGAGTCGTAAATGGATAATTCCTTTTTTCATGGCAGCCTGCCTCCCTTTCCTTTCTGGATGTTGGAGCAGTATCGAATTAAAAGAATTAGCGATTGTCTCGGCTTATGCGCTTGATAAAAAGGAAGATGGCACATATGTTGGCACATTTCAACTAATCAATCCAATGAACGTGCCCGGGGCGCTTCAAGGAGGAGCATCCGGGAAAAATCCAAGTATTGCCACCTATACAGCAACAGGAGACAATCCGCTGGAGGTAGCTGATCGGGCATCCACCATTGTTTCAAGAGACCTCTATTTTGCACATACCAGTCTGCTGGTCATCAGCGAAGAGCTTGCCAGAGAAGAAGGGCTTTCCTCTATTTTAGATGCGATGGAGCGGGGTATTGAGTTTCGGACAACGACGAAGATAGTGATTAGCCGGGATGTGAAGGCGGGTGAGTTCGTTCAAGTTTTAACGGCGATTGATCAGGTCCCTGCTGAAAAAGCAATTAAGTCCTTAGAATTCACTGAAGAACTGTATGGAGAAAATATAGCCACCAATCTCCAGAAATTCATCAATGCAGCTGTTTCGACAGGAAAAGAGCCTTTGGTCAGCGGTTTCTCTGTGGAGGGTGATATTGAAAAAGCGAAAACGATGGAACAACTGCAATCATCAGATGGATCAGCAACCATTAAAGTAAATGGCATGGGCGTTTTCAAAGAAGGCAAACTGGTTAATTGGATTGATGGCGAAAAGAGTGAAGGAACACTTTGGGTATTAGATCAAATTCGGCAGGCACCTGTAAACATTGATTGGGAGAATCATGAAGATGCCATCTCCTACAAGGTAGTACGCCAAAAAACAAATGTAGCGACAAAAATAAAGGATGGGAAACCGGCGATTTCCGTCCATATCCGTGCTGAAGGAGACCTCCGAGTGATAGAGGTGCCAGTCGATATAACTAACCCGCATGTATTATTCCGGATTGAGGGAGCATTGCAGCAGAAAATTCAGGCAGAGGCCAAAGCTGCAATTGAGGAAGCACAGAAAACCAAAACGGATATCTTCGGCTTTGGTGAAAAGCTGCATCATTCCGAACCCAAGGTGTGGCAACAGTTTGAAAAAGAGTGGCAAGATGTGTATTTTCCTGCATTGGACGTCGATGTGACAGTGGAAGCCTTTATTCGCCGTACTGGGATGCGAAACAATCCGTATCTTTTTGATTTGAATAAGAAAAGCGAATAAAAAGGAGGGAATTCGTTTATGGAAAAGGCAAAAATCAGCACAAGCCAATTGTTTATCGTTATGATTTTATTTCAGCTAAGCAATTCGCTGCTGATTCCACTTGCGATGAGAGCAGGCCGAGACAGCTGGTTAGCGATTCTTATCGCGACGGCGATAAGTATCTTCTTATTTTTTATCTATCGGGCGCTTTATCTGTATTATCCTTCACTCTTGCTGACGGACTATACAGAAAAGCTGATTGGCAAGGTTTTAGGACGAACATTGGCATTCCTGTATATCCTCTTCTTTTTATATTCGGCTGCGAGAGTATTACGGGAATTTGGTGTCATGCTGCTTTCTTTTGCCTTTCCAGAAACTCCTCTATTCGTTGCGAGTGCTCTGATGATTCTGGTGGTTATTTACACGATATATAAAGGAATCGAGGTCGTTGCCAGAACAGGAGAACTGCTTTTTGTCGTCATGCTTATGCTGGCATTCTTTCTATTTCTTCTTATTGCTATATCAGGCTTAATCGATATCTCCAATTTAAGACCGGCTTTGGAGGATTCGCCAAAAATTTTAAAAACGGTCTTTACAGAAACGCTCTATGTTCCCTTTGGTGAAATTATCGTATTTACAATGATATTCCCCTATTTAAATCAATCAAAAAAACTGGGAAAAACAGGAGTGGCGGCAATCAGCATAACTGGTGTCGCTCTCGCATTTACCACGATTTTGAATATCAGCGTTCTCGGCGTTCCGCTTATTGAGCGTTCCCTCTTCCCTCTATTAACGACCATTCAGTCTATTCAAGTCGGAGGATTTTTAGAACGGCTGGACGTTATCTTTATTCTTGCTCTGATTATTGGAGGTTTTTTCAAAGTAGCGGTATATACATACTGTGCCCTTATAGGAACAGCAAGCTTATTTAACATCAAAGAACCCTCGAAGCTGGCTTACCCGCTTGGAATAACTGTTTTATTTACATCCATGATTATTGCGAGCAATTACTCCGAACATATTGAAGAAGGATTAAAGATATTTCCGCTCTATACGCAGCTTCCTTTTCAAATTATTATTCCTGTCTTCCTTCTTTGCATTGCCTTTATCAAGAACAGGAAAAAGTAAGCAGGTATGGATAGAAAACTGTTTAAAGAACTGATTGGAGAGTGATAGAAGTGAAAATCCTTGGTATTTCTCTGTTTATGTTCATCTTATTAGCGGGAATTTCCTTAGGTATTGATTTTATCAAAGGATATGAACTCCCCGCTATCCGATCGCTGAATCCTTTATATGTGATGGAACTTCCGGAATTGGCAATCATGTACCTGCTTCTTCTTTTCTTATTTATCGATCCTGTTTTATCTTTTTTGCAAAAAAAACGCAACCGGAAGTAATGAAAAAGGAGCTTACCAATAGCCATCATGATAAGCTCCTCCATATACTATAGAGAATGTCAAATCCACTTCGTCGTAATCACTTTTTTCCTCGTATAAAATTGCAGCCCATCTTTTCCATTCGCATGCAAATCTCCGTAGAAAGAGTCTTTCCAGCCAGAGAATGGGAAGAATGCCATTGGGGCAGGCACACCGATATTGACGCCAAGCATTCCAGCATCAATTGTTTCACGGAACTGCCGAACCTTTCCGCCGTCTCTTGTAAAAATACAAGCGCCATTCGCAAAGCGTGATTGATTCGTTAAAGCTATCGCATCATCCAGATCGTTTACACGAGCAATTGATAATACGGGTGCAAAGATCTCTTCTTTCCAAATATTCATTTCCGATGTGACATAATCAAAAATGGTTGGGCCTACAAAATAGCCTTTTTGTTTTACAGCTTCGTCTTTTCTGCCGTCACGAATCAGCTTTGCTCCTTCCTTTTCTCCCGTTTCAATATAATTTAATGTCCGCTCTTTATGCTGTTCGCGAATGACTGGACCCAGGAAAACCCCTTCGTCCAGGCCATTGCCAATTTTAATTTCATTGGCTTTTTGAGTGAGACGTGCGATAAACGCATCTGCAACAGATTCCTCAACAGCTACCACAGATGCGGCCATACACCGTTCCCCTGCAGAACCAAATGCTGCATTCATGATTTGGGTCGATGCATTTTCTAAATTCGCATCACGTAATACAATGGAATGGTTTTTTGCACCAGCAAGTGCTTGCACACGCTTCAGATTATCCGTTCCGCGCTTGTAGACATATTCTGCTACAGGCTGGGATCCAACAAAAGAAATCGCTGCTACCTGTTTGTGATCTAATAAACCGTTTACTACATCATGAGCACCATGAACGATGTTAAATACGCCAGCAGGCAACCCCGCTTCTTCCAGTAATTCTGCTAACCGATTCGCTAAAAGTGGTGTACGCTCTGACGGCTTCATGACAAACGTATTTCCAGTTGCAATGGCCATTGGGAACATCCAGCACGGCACCATCATTGGAAAATTAAAAGGAGTGATTCCAGCAATAACACCAATTGGATAACGATACACACCAGATTCCAAGTCGGTGGCAATCGATGGAAGCTGCTCTCCCATCATGAGGGAAGGAGCTCCGGCAGCGAATTCTACGTTTTCAATCCCTCGCTGCACTTCCCCATACGCTTCCGTATAGCTTTTTCCATTTTCAATGGTAATTAATTTTGCCAGCTCCTCCCAATTGGCAACGAGTAATTGCTGATATTTAAATAGGATTCTTGACCGTTTAGGTACAGCCACGTCCTTCCATGTTTCAAAAGCTTTGTGAGCAGCCTGGATTGCATGTTCCACATCCTCTTGCGTCGAGATAGGTACATTTGCTATTGTCTCTCCAGTTGCCGGATTATAGACAGGTGCCGTTTTATCTGTCTTTGCTTCCATCCACCTTCCTCCAACATAGTTTTTTAATTCGTTTACTTTTGTTTGAGTCACCTGAAACCCTCCCGATATTTTAATCAATATTCTCCATTAGAAGATGTTCATCCCGGAATAGCAGGATATATATGCTTATTCTTAGGTAATAAGCTTTCGTTCCTTATTTAAAAAACATTAATTTACTTTTTCATGAAATACTTTTTTCAAGACGTTAATTATAAAATCAAAATCATCATCCGTACTGGACAATGGCGGGCTGAGTGTCAAAATATTATTATGCCCGGCGACGGTATCACCGTTTTTCCCAATGATTAATCCATTTGCCTTGCAAGCAGCAATCAATCCTCCTACACATTCTGGGGAGGCAGGCTTTTTGGTAAGCTTATCTTCAACGATTTCTATGCCGATAATCAAGCCTAAACCGCGGATATCACCTACAAAGTCAAGATTTCGAAGATCATCCAGACCGTTTAAAAGACGATTCCCTGCTTCCGCTGAACGGTTAAATAAATTTTCTTTTTCCATAATTTCAATGTTTTTTAATGCCAAAGCACATGCAGCGGGATTACCGCCAAATGTATTTACATGACGAAAATGACTATTTTCTTTACCATCCTTAAATTTTTCATAGATGTCTTTTCGAACAGCTGTAATCGATAATGGAAGATAAGCACTCGTAAGCCCTTTTGCCATGGTAACCATATCCGGTTTTATATTAAAATGCTGATGTCCAAAAGCTTTTCCTGTACGGCCAAAGCCGCAGATAACCTCATCGATAATAAGCAGGACGCCGTGACGGTTACAAACCTCTTGCACCTTTTCTACATAAACAGGATCTGGAACCAGTACACCGCCTCCTGTAATCAGCGGTTCCATAATGACTGCTGCAATTGTCTCCTTCTGCTCCCAAATAATCGTTTCTTCTAATTCTCTCGCTCGCGCTATATTATAATCCTCTATAGACATGCCTTCTGGTTTACGATAATTATCAGGTGGAGCAACATGTAAAAATCCGGAAGTAAGCGGCTCGTATTTATATTTTCTCAATGCTTGACCTGTTGCTGACAACGCTCCAGCCGAGCTGCCATGATAGGCACGATAGCGTGAAATCACTTTATAGCGGGTGCCCTCTCCCTTTTGCTGGTGATATTGACGAGCCATTTTGAAAGCTACTTCATTCGCATCGGAACCACTATTGGAATAAAAAATCACATAGTCCCCGCCAAGCATTTCATTTACTTTTTCCGCCAGCTCAATGGCAGGACCATGGCTTTGTGTCATTGGCACATAAGCCATTTTCTTGATTTGTTCATACGCAGCTTGTGCTAACTCTTCCCGACCATATCCTACATTGACACAAAAAAGCCCGGACATTCCGTCTAAATACCGTTTTCCTTGATGATCTGTAATCCAGGAGCCCTTCCCCTCTTCCACGACCATTGGCGGATTTTTTTCGCTATACGGCGAAATATGATGCCAAACATTCTGACGATCTCTTTCCACTAAAGATTGTTTCTTCTGCACAGATTCCATCCCATCTTCTCCTTTCTGTACTTCAAATAATTAAAACAATTTGGTCAAACAGCATAGATTCATATCTGAAATTTTTGAACTTGACATAATATTAGGTATATTACATAGTTTATTCTATAACCAATTCATTTATTTTTCATTTTACAAAATGTCAATCATTTTACGTTCTGCTTTAACGAAATGAGGGGGGCTCATATAAATGGAGAAATGGAGTATTCAAGTAAAGGATGTTCTTTCCAGGGATTTATTCCAACATGCCGTCGTAGTTGCCGGCAAAAACGGATTACATCGTGAAATTAAATGGACACATATACTGGAAAGCGGAGATATGGAATCTTTCATTAACGGAGGTGAATTAATCCTGACGACAGGCTCCGGGGTGAAATTTGACTCTCCAGAAGGCCTTCCCCACTTGGACAAATTGCTAAATAAGAATGTCGCAGGAATATGCATTGAACTAGGCACCCATGTTAAAGAAATCGCACCTGAAATTATTCAATACGGCAATGATCATGACTTACCTTTCATTATCTTCAACGAAATTGTTAAATTCGTTGACATCACCCAAGATCTTCACACCGTCATCATTAATCATCATCACCATATGCTGAGCCAACTCTATCATTTTTCAGAAAAATTTAATGAACTTTCCTTATTGCCAAATGGAACCTTAACTATTTTAAAAGAACTATATGCATATTTTAATGTACCGGTCTTATTTGTATCATTCGACTCAAAAGCTGATTACTATCCTCCAAAGATGAAAGAGCAAACACAGTTGATGAAAACGCGAATCAAACATGCCAAGATGCCAAGCCCCTATACAGGCTGTAAACTGGACAAGGATGATTACACCATTTTTCCTGTTAAAGGTCTCGGACATACCTGGGGATATTTATGTTTACAGATAGCCCCTGACACATTAGATAAATTCTCATTCTCTATCATTGATCGGGCAGCCCTGGCAATCGCACAAATTATGCTTCGGAATAAAACGATAGAAGAACGGAAGCAAAATCAAGAAGAAGAGATTGTCAGAAGGATGTTAAGGGGAAAAGACATTGATGATAGTGAAATCCAAAAAATATTGCCTTCTCCGGCAAAGAACTTATTTTATCGATTATTTCTGATTGACACGAACACCTATAATATCACCAATAAAGAAGATAATTGGGAGGAAGCCAAGCTGCAGCAAGCGATGATCATTCGCTCCCTGTTTAGAAAAAACGGGTTTATTCCTGCTGTATCTGTTGGCCGGAATGAAACGGCTGTTATCGCTGCCTTCTATAAGCAGAAGAATGCCCCAAAAGATATGAATCGATTGACAGATATTATTAATGAACTAAAGCATATGCAACAAAAAGACAGTTTTAATGGTAATCCATATACTTTTGGAATCAGTAATATCCACCTTGATTACGATACTTCTCCTATCAGTTATAAAGAAGCAAAGGATGCGATACTCATTCAAAATGCTAAATTAATCGAGACATATTTTTATGAAGAAATCGGTGTTTATCGCTTATTGATTGAAATGTATAACAGCAACAAGCTGGAAGTATATGTGCAGGATTATTTAGGAGCACTTTTGCAATATGATAAAACAATGAAAACGGATCTGCTTTCCACGCTTTCTGTATATCTGAAATGTATGGGCTCCAAAAAAGAAACCGCTAACAAATTATATATTGTACGGCAAACCTTGTATCACCGTTTAGAAAAAATTGAAGAGTTACTAAGAACTAACCTTGCAGAGCCCATCAACCGGCAAGCAATCGAACTGGCATTAAGCGCTTATTATCTATTGAATTGGACATCGCTGGAGGAAGCGTATCCCAATATAAAAGAACTTTGATAAAAGGAAACTTCATTAAATATGAGATGAAAAGAAATCCCAGCGGAATAATATTAAACTATCGGAGCGTTACCGGCTGCCCCGCTCCCGCTTAAAACTGACTTTTTCCTTCTCTTCATGCGGAAAGCTCACAGTCAGTTATATTGCGTTAAATTGCTTTTAAGGGATTCCTATCTAATTCATAGACACTTTGTAAAATAACGCTAGTACCCGTTTGACATTTTGCTGATTGTGGTAATTTAGCAGTTTCTTTATAGTCAAATTAAACTACGTTAATTTTGGAAAATAACAAACAATCTAAAAAGGGCGGTGAGTCTATGTTTAATTTACCTCTAGAAACCGTATTATTAATGCTGCCATGGCCTTTCATATGGGTTACGCTGGCTCTGGTTATGTATTTTAAATTGCGGCGCGACGAAAAACGCGAAAATCATAATGAATAAAGTATAAGACGTTAACAGAAGGGACTGGTTATGAAATGAATTTGGATATTATCATTTTTTTCACCTATCTGTTGGGAATGCTTGGGATTGGTTTATATTTTACCAGGAGTGCTTCTGCATCTGCTGATCATTATTTATTAGGCAACCGAAAAATCGGAGCTCCTGTCACTGCAATAAGTATGCAGAGTACATCTATGAGCGGTTTTATGTTTATGGGCGGACCCGCTCAAGCCTTTCAAGAGGGCTGGCATGCATTATGGTATGCCATTGGAGATGCCGGCGGATCTATTGTCAATTTATCTGTACTGGGGAAACGGATGAGACGATTATCTCAGCTTCTCGGGGCACTCTCACCAATCGAATACTTGGAGAAACGTTTTGAAAGCTTTGGAATACGCGTTTACGGTGCAATTATCGCAATCATATTTCTTTTCGCTTATGCATTTGCCCAGTTTATTGCTGCCGGTAAAGCATTATCGGCAATGTCAGGATTTCCGTATGAGTGGGCACTTATTCTTGGTGTAGGGGTTATTGTTATCTATACTGTGGCTGGCGGCTATCTTGCTGTGGCCGTTAGTGGTTTCATTCAGGGAATTATTATGCTAATTGGAGTTACGGCTATTGGTATTATGGTCTTGCCAAAGGTTGGCGGCCTGTCAGGCCTGAATGAACAATTGGCGGCGATTGACCCGACTTATTTAAGTATTTGGGGGAAAGACTTGATTTATTATGGCCAGTGGGGAGTGATTATAGGAGCTGTACTTATCTATGCCATTGGCTACATGGGACTTCCACATGTCACGGTAAGACATATGTCGATGCAAAATGCAAATACAACAAAAAATGCAATTATTTGGTCTGCTGCCTTTAATCAGTTGTTCACATTTACACCGTATATTTTAGGTTTATCAGCTATTGTAATTATGCCTGTTGTATCGGATCCCGAAATGGTTATTCCAGAACTGGTATATATATTCTTCCCAGGTATATTGGCAGCCATATTACTTTCAGCCATCATGGCGGCAATTATGTCTACCTGTGATTCCCTGCTGATGCAAGCAGGTACGACACTTTCACGGGATGTTTATCATCGTTTTATCAATAAAAAAGCCAGTCATAAGCAATTGCTTTTGGTATCCAGACTATGCATTTTATTTGGAGGCATTATCGGTATTATTGTTGCAACTTATGAACCTCCAACCGTATTTGCTCTTGTTGTGTTTGCCTTTGGTGTGCTGGGAAATACATTCCTTGTCCCCTTTGTTGCTTCCGTCTATTCAAGAAAAGCTAATAAAATAGGAATCCTTTGTGCTATGATCAGCGGCTCCATAATAAACATTGTTTGGGAGCTGTTCGCCTTACAAAATGCAAGCGGATTACATCCATTTTTAGCCGGCTTAATTGCTTCTCTCATCGCAATGTTTGTTGGAAATCAATTTGGCACTCCTCCTTCCGATCCTATTCTGGAGGCATATGATTTAGCCAAGCAAAGTAAGGAGATTCCAAAAAATCTGGAAAAAGGGATTTTTGAAGACCTTGCACCGGAAGCACGTAATATTTCTAAGTTTATCCAAAACCAGGATAATACAAATTCCGTTGAGAGAAAAAAGGATAAAGATATCGAAACAGAACCTGAAATCGGTTTAAGGTTAGAGGGGTAGATAGCTTGAGTGCTAACGTGTTAACACAATCTGTCGAATTTAATAAAGAACAAATTGAATCAAGTTTTAAGAGGCTACACCCTCATGCTAATTTTATCGCAGAACGTATCGTCTACTATCCTTATTATTATTTTTGTTATAACGTAAAAGCTAAACGCCTTTTCCTCCCCTTAAATGAAAAAGTAGGATGTGCCATTGATTCGATTAGCGGCAAGGGATCGCTCATTGATTATAAGCCGAAATGGAAAGCGATTGAAATTTCAAAAGAGCAGCAGATGCCCGAAATGTACTCCTTGGAGGATTGCACTTCCATTTCTGAATCATTTATCTATCGTTCCTTATCTTTAAAAATGAGAATGATTTCATTTCCAGAACTAAAGAGAGAACAGCAACAAAGATTTTATCGTCCTTACTGGGTGGTTTGGAATGAAAGAGATGAATCGTCGGATTTCATTGTTGATGGGGTATCCGGACAATTTCATCCCTTGTAAAAATAAATGATAATAACAAAAACAGGTATAGGAAGAACCCCTTTACCTGTTTTTGTTATTATCTAATTCATTGTTAAATCCAAAACAGTCTGCAAAACCACGTTTACCCCTCGTTCACAATCTTCCCATGCAGTCAATTCATCTTCGGCATGGCTTTTTCCGTTAACGCTTGGTACAAAAATCATGGCAGCCGGCAGATAGGTCGCAATAAATTGTGCATCATGCCCTGCACCGCTTGCCATCCGTTTATAGGAGCAGTTCAGGGATTTACAGGACTTCTCTAAAGCGTCCACTAATTTGTTATTAAACCATACGGTATCACGGTCCCAAAGCTTCTTTACTGTGACATCACATTTTTCTTTGGCCTCCGTTTCCGCTAACCCTTGAATGATTTCTTCCACTTGGCTGATTACAGCCGCTTCTTTATGCCGTGCCTCCAGCGTGAAAATTACTTTATTCGGGATAACTGTATGGATATTCGGGCTCACATTCATTCGGCCAATCGTGTAAACGAGATCATTATCCAGTTTACTCATTTTCTCCCGTATTTCATTAATCAGATTATTAGAAGCAAATAAGCTGTCTTTTCTCATGGACATGGGCGTAGTTCCTGCGTGATCAGAATCACCAATTACCTCAATTTCATAGCAGCACATCCCCACCACACACTCCACAACACCGATATCAATGGATTCACTTTCTAATACTGGACCTTGTTCAATATGCAGCTCTAAAAAAGCTTCTGCCTCTGTTAAGCGGTTTTCTTTCCTTCCTTCATATCCGCTTTCTTTTAAAGCTTCTGCAAAGGTTATCCCGTTTTTATCGACCGACCGGAGCATGTTGCCCTTATCAAACTTCCCAGACATGACTCCCGAGGACATTAACGAAGGTTCAAACCTTGCACCTTCTTCATTTGTAATATTCGCCACAACTACCGGAACCTGTGGTCTGATATTTCTTTCGACCAGGGTTCTTACTACCTCAAGCCCAGTTAAAACACCTAATACACCATCAAACCTGCCGCCTTTTTCCACGGAATCTAAATGAGACCCAATCACGACCGGAGGCTTATCATTTTCCCTCCCTTCCAGTGTTGCATAGATGTTTCCCATATCGTCCCATTTCACAGTCAGACCAAGTTCTTCACAGACCGTTTTAAAATGGTCTCTCACTTTTATATCCGTGTCGGATAATGCCAATCGGGTTACGCCATTATTTTCCGTTCTCCCGAAATCTGCAAAATCTTCAATGGTTTGTTTCAGCCTCTCCCCATGAATGGATATTTTTTGTTTTTCCACTGTATCTCCTCCTGCGTTTATTGTTCTTGCAGCTGATGTTTGATCAGTAATGTCGTGATATATTTTCTGCTGTCAGCGTTCTCTAGCAGGATGGACTGTTTTTCTGGCACGCTCTCTTTTTCCAACTCCACCCTATCACCGTCCAATGTCCCGACAATGGACTTGATTTTATAATTATTTTTCATCCACGCATCAACAAGCTGTTTTTCCTGTAGAAATTCTTGATAACTTGACACTGAATAACCTCCTCGCCCTTTCCATCATTCTGTTATTTGGCAGCTGTTTCATCCTTTTCTGCATCCTCATCTAACGACCAATCTCTGCCGACGGTAATCCCCAAATATTTTTCATCATCCGGATCCGTAATCTCTGCTTGCGGGAATTTGTGGAAGTACCAATATTTCGTCAGCACATAGTAAACTGCTGCAGCAACTATAAAGCCGACAATAAACGAATAATTCATAAAGATTAAAGCAACAGCGCCGCCAACAGCCCAGGAAATAAAACCAACGATGTTCACGCCGCCATGAAAGCGATATTGGCCCCTATTTTTATATAAGTCAGGAACATTCACTCGTCGTTTCCGGAGTAAATAGTAATCTGCAAACAGGATACCGCTGACCGAGGATAAAACGGCGCCAATAATCAAGAGAACCTGCGTGAGTATTTCATAGACGCTCCAAGGCTGAATGACCGTACCGACAATGCCGGCAACAAAAACAGCAACTGCATGGGAAACTTTTGGACCTAAGACATTAGAGAAAACAGCAGCAGCAGGTAATACATTTGCAGCTGTATTCGTGGACCACTGTGTCAACACAATCATGAAAAGCAACATAGCAAGCATCCACCCAGATGCGGTATCCTGCAGTGCTGTAACTGGATTCGAAGTCCCGGCAACAATAAATGCTGCAGCACCAATCATAATCATAAATGCTTCTGTAAGAGGAAGAGCGACGAGACTGCCGATTAAGGTTGTTTTATTCCGTTTAAACCAATTTCTTTCATACTTAGGAGCTTTGAAATGACGGGAGATGGTCGGGATATCGCAGCCCAGTGTTGCCCAGAATCCCATATTAGCGAAAAGCACCACCATAAATGCCGTGAATGCAGCTCCCCCGGTTACCGGACTTGCTACCCAGGCCCAGACATCTGCCCCTTGTGCCTGAATATCTGCATTTAGTGTTTGGTAAATAATTAAAGACATGACAATAATAATTGGCGCAGCTACATCTGCAAAGCGTTCTACCCATTTGATGCCGGAAGCAGTATTGATAAGCTGGACAAGCGCAAAAACAAGGTAACATAACAGCCAATTATCAAATCCGGCAAACATCGTATGCAGTATTGCATTAATCGCTGTTGCACCGAAATAGGTGTTAATCCCGAACCAAAACGATGCCGTGACTGCTCTCGTTAAAGAAGGAATATGCGTCCCTACCGTTCCAAACGGCGCCCTCATATAAACCGGGAAGGAAATACCATGCTCTACACCGATATCACCAATAATGGTAATAAACGCTCCAATTGCTATACATCCAATCAACGTAGCTAAAACCACCCATGGCAGCGATATACCCTGGATGCCTGAAGCACCAATATCAAAAGTTGCCAGCAGGATGGCCATTCCTATCCACATCGCAAAAAATCCCATTACCCCAATCTTTCGCTCACCATGCTTCACCGGAAGTAAATCTGGAGACTTTAAGTAGGAATTACTTTTATCCTTTCCCTGCAATGCAATCGCCTCTCTCCTCTTTGATGAATCCAAAAAGCCGCTTCATCCCTCTCATTCCGCAAGCAGCTATGGATTGTTTATATTAACTTCTAGGTGCTGTTTCCTGCTTGTTCGTATGCGCAGAATCAAATTTAGCTCGTTTTAAGAACTTGCCTGCTCCTGGTTTAGCAACCAGCTCTTTATCCTTAATGACATACTCCCCGCGCGATAAAACGGTAACAGGCTGCCCAGTTACCTTCATTCCCTCTAAAGCGCTATAATCAACGGCGGAATGATGTGTACCTGCGGATATCGTACGCTCCACATTTGGATCGAATAACACGATATCTGCATCTGTGCCGGGAGCAATCGTTCCCTTTTGCGGAAATAAACCAAACAGTTTCGCTGCTTGCGTTGACACCATGTCTACAAATTGATTCATAGAAATGCGTCCTTTTTTCACACCTTCTGAAAATAGAATACTAAAGCGGTCCTCAACGAATGGTCCGCCATTTGGAATCTTGGTAAAGTCACCTTTTCCTAAATCCTTTTGTCCATCAAAGTCAAATGCACAATGGTCGGAGCCTATCGTTTGCAGCTCCCCGCTTTTCAGAGCATTCCACAGCACTTCCTGATTGGATTTATCACGTAATGGCGGAGACCACACATATTTTGCTCCTTCAAAATCAGGCTTTTCCAAATAGGTTTGGTCCAGTACCAAATATTGCGGACAGGTTTCCCCATAAACAGAGAATCCCTTACTTCTGGCTTCCGCAATTTGCTCTACCGCTTCTTTACAGGTGACATGCACAACATATAATTGGGAATCAGCCAGCGCAGTCAGTTTTGCTGCCCGGCCCGTGGCTTCCCCCTCCAGTTCTGGCGGGCGGGTCAACGCATGATAGATTGGATCGGTATTCCCTGCTTTTAATGCTTCTTGCGTTAAATGTTCAATTACGTCCCCATTCTCAGCATGCACCATTACTAATCCACCGTGGTCTCTAGCAGTTACTAAGGTTTGAAAAAGTGTTTCATCATCTGCTTGCAAAACATTTTTATAAGCCATAAATACTTTAAAGGAAGTAACTCCCTCCTCTTCAATAACCGCAGGAATCTCCTGTAAAATCTGTTCGTTTGCTTCCACGATTTGCAAATGAAATCCATAGTCGATTACTGCCCTGCCTTCTGATTTGGCATGCCAAATTTCCAGAGCATTTTTTAATGTTTTTCCCTTCTCTGTTAAGCAAAAGTCAATGATTGTTGTTGTCCCGCCATGCGCAGCAGCAATGGTTCCACTTTCATAATCATCTTTTGTTACTGTACCGCCAAATGGCATTTCCATGTGCGTATGCGGATCAATGCCTCCAGGAAAAACGTAAAGTCCTGTTGCATCAATAACTTCTGCATACACATCACTTAAATCCTGTCCAATCGCTTTCACTTTTTCATCTTCAATCAACACATCCGCTTGATATATGTCTGCTGCTGTAACAATCGTTCCATTTTTAATAATTTTTTTCATTTTCGATTCCTCCAGTAAAAATCTAAAGTCTCGCAATTAGCGTTTCTCAAGCATATGAATTGCTGCCTGGCGGTCATTCCAGGACATCGGCGGTTCCGTTGGTGTCAAATCAATCATGTCGATTGCTCCCTCTACCGGACAAACAATCGAACATAGATTACACCCGACACAGTCCTCCTCTCTTACACGTAAAATAGCATTTCCATCTTTATCTGTAAGCATGTCGATACACTGATGAGACGTATCTTCACAGGCAATATGGCATTTATTACAATTAATGCAGACATCATTGTTAATACGGGCCACCACTTTATGATTTAAATCCAGATTGCTCCAGTCTGTGTACTTTTCCACAGATTTTCCGATGATGTCGCTTAAAGCATCTATCCCTTTTTCATCTAAATAATTTTCCAGCCCCTCTGTTAAATCCTCAATAATCCGAAATCCATGATGCATTGCTGCGGTACATACTTGCACACCGCCGGCTCCCATCAGCATAAATTCCACGGTATCCTGCCACGTAGAAATCCCGCCAATTCCGGATATCGGAATATTAACTTCCGGATTTCTTGCGCATTCTCCGACCATATTTAAGGCAATCGGCTTCACTGCCGGTCCGCAATACCCGCCATGCGCTCCTTTTCCATTCACATTTGGAACCGTGTTCCAAGTATCTAAATCTACCCCTATCAAACTATTGATTGTATTAATTAAGCTGATGGCATCTGCCCCGCCCCGAGCAGCAGCTTTTGCGGTTGCTGTTATGTCCGTAATATTTGGCGTGAGCTTCGTGATAACCGGAACCTCTGCCGCTTCTTTGGCATACATCGTAGTTCTTTCTACCAGATCCGGATGCTGACCAACAGCTGCACCCATCCCTCTTTCAGACATCCCATGAGGACAGCCAAGATTTAATTCAAACCCATCCACTCCAACATCCTGCACTCTCTTTACAATTTCATGCCATTTTTCCCGCTCGGGTTCTACCATTAAAGAAGCAATAATTACCCGGTCTGGATATAACTTTTTCGTTTCATAGATTTCCTTTAAGTTTTCCTCCAATGGACGATCGGAAATCAGCTCTATATTGTTAAAACCGGCAACCCGCTGCCCGTTAAAGTGACTTGCACCAAAGCGGGAGGTGACATTTAATATAGGCTCACCCAATGTTTTCCATACTGCTCCTCCCCACCCAGCTTCAAAGGCACGCTGTACTTGATACCCGGTATTGGTCGGGGGCGCAGATGCCAGCCAGTACGGATTAGGTGATTTGATTCCAGCGAAATCAATACGTATATCAGCCATTTTCATCCTCCTAATCTTGAAATATCTTTTAAGTTCTTTCTGTTACAGATTGCTTGAAACGCTCATGGACCGCCAGCGCTGTATCCTTCCCCTGCTGGGCAGCCGTCACCACCATTGCTTCTCCAATTCCTTTTCCAAAAATCACATCTCCTGCAGCATATACTTTGGGATGAGACGTTATAAACGTTTCTGGATCAACCTTCACAACGCCTCCACTATGCTCCAGACCAAAGGCCTCAATGATTCCCTGATGCCTCGTTTGTCCGATAGCCTTCACTACGATATCAATATCCATTAAGAATTCAGATCCTTCAATTTCCACTGGCCGAGGCCTTCCATCCTTCCCAGTCTCTTGTAATTCCATTTGTACGCACTCCATTTGTGTTACATGACCATTTTCATCACCGATAAGACGTTTCGGATTGGTAAGCCATCTAAATTCCACGCCCTCCTGTTTGGCAAACTCGTATTCAAAATCATAAGCAGTCATTTCCGCTTCCGTTCTGCGGTAAAGTATCTTTACGTTATCCGCGCCAAGTCTGACTGATGTCGTAGCTCCATCAATCGCTGTATTTCCTGCCCCGATGACCGCAACACGCTTTCCGATAAAATCCTCTGGATAATTCCCATTTTTTGATCTTTCCACTAAATCAATGGCATCGAAGTTCCCCTCTAATTCTTCCCCTTCTATTCCAAGCATTGGAACTTTGGACATTCCAACAGCAAGCACCACTGCATCATATTGATCAATAAGATCCGCCGGGAAAATATCCTTGCCAATTTCCGTATTCGTTCGTATTTCTACACCTAAATTTCTCACTTGCTCTACTTCCCAGAAGGAGATATCCTTAGGCAAACGAAAGGGAACAATTCCAAATGTATCTAACCCTCCCGCTTCCCTTTTTGCTTCAAAAATAGTTACTGTATAGCCTAGCCGGGCTAATTCGCGGGCTGTTGATAAGCCAGCAGGACCGCTTCCAACGACAGCGACTGTTTTTCCATTCTTTTTGCCAGCTTGAAAGAGAACCGCTTCATTTTTAATTGCCCAATCTGTCGCAAATCGCTGCAAATCCCCAATAGGAATGGGCTTCGTAGCGTCATTCAGGACACAAGCTCCTTCACATAATTCTTCTGTCGGGCAGACTCGGGCGCAGCTAGCTCCAACCGGATTGGAATCCATAATTGTTGTTGCAGAGCCCTTCAAGTTCCCAGAAGCAATTTTTTTAATAAATCCCGGAATATCAATCCCTGTCGGACATGCAGTAATACAAGGCGCATCATAACAATATAAGCAGCGATTCGCTTCATCCAATGCCTCTTGGGAGTTAAAGCTTGGTTTTGTTTCCTCAAAATTCGCTGTAAGCACCTCGCCAGATATAAAATTCTTTAATAAATCACTCAAGAAACAAACCTCCTTTAAAATACATTTCAAAAAAGATTAATTAAAATAGAAAGTTATTATATACTTATGTGGCAAGCTCTCAGTAAATTACCATTTCAACAAAAGCAGGGGTTTTTCTAAAAACTAATTATTAACTCAACTTTCGCACCTAAAAAGTAACGTCATTTCTATAGAAACAGGAGTTGATTGTTCCTTCGATAACCCCCTTGACAAAGATATAGAAGGCGAAGTGTAAAGCACCGGTCCGCCTCCGCTAGTAGGGTATTCTATACGTGAAAAAACAACTCACCAAACAGAAGTTTAATCAGATAGAACATATTTTTCATGCTGTATGGTAAAATGTTCGACCAAGATTACTTTCTGTGCTTCGAAGCGATTCCCTGTATTTCATATCCATCCTGTCATGATTGGGTTGTTCAGACGAAAGCTACTATTTCATTCAGCTCATTAAAATCTTATTTCTTTCATTCGCTGTAGAACCCTATCAGAGCGCAGGCCAACCACGCAGACTCCTATGGGAACAGGGCGAGCTGAAGATCCACTTGAAAAGCGGGTTTCTTTTCAAGTTAGCTGAAGCCGTCTCCATGGAAAGCGGAGTGGTTGGCCGGAGCGGAGCTATGCACCATCACCAATTCCAAAAAGGCCGGATATTTCACCAAAATGCAAGCATGATAATGGAGAACACGTTCCCCCTGGAATAGCAAGATATATATGCTTATTTTTAGGTATGAAAGTCGAGTTATTAGAATTCGCGCCGATTTTATAGAGGGCAAAGATAGTGTGAGGTAAAATAAAAATGAGTAAAACGTATATCTGCTGAATTTTAAACACCTATTTAATATTATAAAATTTACAATATTCCAATTCATTGGACAAATGGTAAAATAGTCGTTATTATTTTTAGGCGAACTGTAATTATTTTTAGAAATACTGGCGGTTCTTTAAACACACGGTTAAAAATTCATTTGCAAAAATTTTATAAATTCGGTACAATTTAATTGATAATAATTATCAATTAAATTGTATAGGAGTTTATTTCATGAGTAGAACAGAACTTGCAAGATTAATTCGGGAACGCCGTGCTGTCAAAACAGGATATAATAATAAAAAAGTGACCAAAGAAACAGTTATGCAATTATTAGAGGAATCAATCTGGGCCCCTACCCATGGAATGAGACAGCCTTGGCGCTTTCTGTTCGTTGACAAGGATCACCTTCCCAGCTTTGCCAAAAAAATTGCATCTACATATCCTGAAGAAAGACAGGAAAATCGAGAAAATTATCTGAACGAGCCAAATGCTATTCTAGTCGTCATTATGGAAACCTCCGATATCCCCAAACAATGGGATGAGAACTTTGGTGCTGTTTCCGCAATGATCCAGAATTTTTGGCTGCTGGCATGGGAAGAAAAGCTAGGTATTGTCTGGAAAACAAATCCGCATATCTATGATGAAAAAGTAAAAGACATTCTCGGTGTGAAGGAAAACGAAAAAATTGCCGGTTTTATTCACATGGGTTACTTTGACGAAGTACCCGAAGAGAAAGAACGTATCCCATTGGCAGATAAATTTGAAGTATTTGAAGGATAGGAAAATCAGATAATTTCACCTTTTTTCTATAAATCTATTGACAACTCCCTGTCCTTTCGTTTAGTATAGATTTCAATCAATTAAATGAAGTGGCGTTGATGAAGAAGAGTAATTACAGGTGAACTCTAAAGAGAGCTGATGGCTGCTGTGAATCAGTGAGTATCCTTGTAATGAATGGACTTCGGAGCTCCAAACCGAAACAATATCGGAGTAGGCTTTGGCGGAATCGTTTCTCGTTATGGAAACTTAGAAGATAGTAATCTTCTTTTAGAGTGAGCTGCACGTCAGCTAATAAAGGTGGTACCACGGTCCCTCGTCCTTTTATATATGGATGAGGGGCCTTTTTGATTTTTATGAGACAATATATTACAAACGATGATGAAGAGTAGTAAATAATTTTTCATGCATAACAGAGAGCTGATAGCTTGGTGGAATATCAGTATGCAGGAATTATTGAATGGACTTCAGAGTGTTTTTCCGAAAAATGCCCGCTGGCAAATGGAGTAGGAAAAAACGTATTTCCGACGTTACACGGATAGGGTATCGGACATTTCCTGTACCTGATAAAGATGGAAAGATGAATCTTTCTAACAGAGGTGGCACCGCGGCCCTATCGTCCTCTATAAGCACATAACTGTGTTTATAGAGGACTTTTTTATTTCTTAAATATGATTTACAGAATTTTCAACTATAAAGGAGAGAGAAATCATGACGGCACAGGTAACGCATCAAACGTATTCCATCGATGGATTAATCCCTATTCAGGTTTTTCAAAGCTTGCCGAAAGCAAAAAAATATCTGTTGGAAAGCAGCTTTCCACATGAAGAAAAAGGACGCTATTCCTTTATCGGCCTTCATCCTTATCAAGAAATCATTGGGCGTGGAAAAGAAACAACGCTAATCAGTGCTTCCCATGTAGAACCGCTGGTTGTTCATCAGCACGCATTGCATTTCTTACAAGAAACGATGCCGACGCTTGATTTATCTCTTTCCCTTCCCTTCTATGGCGGAGCGATTGGTTATATTGGCTATGATACGATTCAGGCTTTTGAAGATATCGGTCCAGCACCATTTGATGACCGGAATATGCCGGATATTCATTTCATGCTTTTTGAAGATACAATTATTTTTGACCACGAGGAAAACAAACTGCACTTTGTTGCGATAGACCGGAACAGCGGAACAGAAGAAAATCGCGAACAGCGTATTCAAAGGCTGAAACAGTATGTTGATCAGGCAAGAAGAACCGAACTTCCTGTTCCGCAGACATATGCTTTTATACCGGAAATGGATCAGCAGAAATTTGAAGAGAACGTGCAGATTGCAAAGGATTATTTGCAAAAAGGGGAAATTTTTCAGGTTGTTTTATCCCAGCGTTTTTCAAGAGAGGTGGAAAATGAGAGAGAGTTTGGTCTTTCTTTTTACGAACAATTAAGGAGACATAATGCCTCCCCTTACATGTTTTACATTGATTTTCAAGATTACACCGTACTCGGGGCTTCTCCAGAAAGCTTGATAGAAACCAAGGGTAGCCACGTTGTCACCAATCCGATTGCCGGAACAAGAAAACGCGGACAGAACGAGTTGGAGGATCAGGCACTCGCAGAGGAACTGCTTGCCGATGAAAAAGAACGGGCAGAACACCGGATGTTAGTCGACTTAAGCAGAAATGATCTAGGCCGTGTCTGTGAAGTCGGCAGTATTGAGATTCCCGTTTATATGACGATTGAGCGTTACCAGCATGTAATGCATATTGTTTCCGAAGTAACCGGAACCTTGCGCCAGGATTATTCAGGAATTGACGCACTTATCTCCTGTCTGCCAGCCGGAACCGTATCGGGCGCACCGAAAATCAGGGCAATGCAAATCATTAATGAACTGGAAACCGTAAAGCGCGGTCCTTATGCCGGCGGAATCGGTTTTATCAACTTTGAACATGATGTGCATATTGCACTCGCTATCCGCTCGATTGTTATCAAGAACTACAAAGCTTATTTTCAATCTGGAGCCGGTCTTGTATATGATTCCGTTCCATTCAATGAATATATGGAAACCATTAACAAAGGAAGATCATTTATGGAGGTGCCTGAACTTGATTCTATTAATTGATAATTATGATTCTTTCACATATAACCTGTACCAATATGTTTCCGAATGCGGTGTACATGTTGAAGTGATTCGCAATGATGAAGTGACTGTCAAAACCATTGAAAAATTAGAACCAAAAGCCATTATTATCTCGCCTGGACCGGGTTCTCCAAAGGACGCCGGAAATTGCATCCAGATTGTGCAGGCTTTTTATAAAAAACTGCCGATACTGGGAATCTGCTTAGGGCATCAAGTAATCATGGAAGCGCTCGGCGGCAGAGTTATTCAGGCATCTACCATTAAGCACGGAAAAACATCGCTGATTCACCATGATGACTCCGGGCTGTTCCAAGGGCTCAGCAACCCGGTTGAAGTCATGCGATACCACTCTCTTGCAGCGGAGCATATCGCGGTACCATCCGAACTGCGTATCACTGCAACAGCTTTAGATGATGATGAAATTATGGGCGTGACCCATCAGACATATCCTGTTTACGGACTGCAATTCCATCCGGAATCGATTGGAACACTGGATGGAAAACAGATTATTTCTCACTTTGTTGAGAAATTGACGAATCAAAAGGAGGAGGTACCCCAATGAAACCGCATTTTAATCAATTACTTGAAGGAACAGACTTATCATTTGAAGAAACAAAGGCATTATTTAATGCTTGTTTCCAGGAGGAAGTTTCCGATACAGAGCTTTCCGCTATTTTAGTAGCTTTAAAAATGAAGCAGCCGACAGCAGAAGAACTGGCCGGCTTAGCAGAAGTAATCCATACCAATTCTCCTTTTCAATTTGAGTTGGAGCTTCCCGCAATGGACAACTGCGGAACAGGAGGAGACAGATCAAACAGCTTCAATATCAGCACCTGTGCAGCATTTGTCTTAGCCGGCGCCGGCGTTACAGTTGCAAAGCACGGAAACCGTCGAATCTCCAGCCAGACTGGAAGTGCTGATGTATTAGAAGAGCTTGGTGTTTCGCTTGATTTAACCAAGTCGCAAATGAAATATATGCTGCAGGAAAATCAAATCGCCTTTTTATTCGCCCAGCATGTTCATCCTACATTGAAGCAGATTGCCGGTGTACGTCAGAAGCTTCGGACGCCAACCATTTTTAATTTGGTCGGCCCGTTAACCAATCCGGTTGCTTTGCATTCTCAGCTGGTTGGCGTGTATTCAAATGATGCCTTGCCGATTGTAGCAAAATCTCTGCAAACGCTCGGCCGGAAGCGTGCGTTAGTTATTCATGGAGCGGGTGGAATGGATGAAGCCTCTCTGCAGGGGGAAAACAACTATATTTTACTGGAGAATAATGAATTAAAAGCAGGCAGCATCCATCCGGAAGAGGTCGGTCTTTCCGTCTATACCAACCAAGAGATTGAAGGCGGCGATGCAAAACGGAATGCAGAAATTTTGCTCTCTGTATTAAATGGAGAACCTGGAGCTTATCTGGATACCGTTCTATTTAATACAGCGATTGCTTTATTCGCCATCGGACGTGTCGATTCCGTGAAGGATGGGATGGAAATTGCCAGTCACAGCGTATTCTCTGGAAATGCCAAAGCAAAATTAGATACATTGGTCGACTATAGCCAGGAAGCAAAACAAGAGGTGGTATAAATGACGTTTTTAGAAAAAATTATTGATAAGAAAAAGCAGGAGGTTGCGGAACGTAAATTACAAGCAGCCGGAAAGCATACGCGAAAAAATCCAATTTACTCTCTCCATCAAAATGTTCAAGCAGCTGATCATATATCAATTATTGCTGAAATCAAACGGGCTTCCCCTTCCAAAGGGGCGATTCAAATGGACGTCGATATACTGAAACAGGCAAAGCAATATGAACAGTCTGGGGCGGCTGCTATTTCTGTTTTAACCGATGAAAGTTTTTTTCACGGTTCATTAGATGATCTCAAAGCAGTAAGTGAAGCGGTCTCCGTCCCTGTTCTCTGTAAGGATTTTATGATTGATGAAATACAAATTGACGATGCGAAAAATGCAGGAGCTTCCATTATCTTATTAATTCTTGCTGCTCTGCCGCTCGAACGATTCCAGCGTCTTTACAACTATGCAACAGAGCAAGGGCTGGAAGTGCTCTGCGAGGTGCATAATGCGGATGAATTAAAGGACGCCCTGACAGTGAATCCGAAAATTATCGGAATCAACAACCGTAATTTAAAAACCTTTGAAGTCGATTTACAAACAACGGCGGAGCTTGTTCAGCAAATCGATAAAGGAGAGCTTACCATTATCTCTGAAAGCGGGATGCGTACGAAAGAGGATGCCGAACTGGCAAGAGATGCCGGGGCTAATACGATTTTGGTCGGGGAAACATTAATGCGCTCCAATCATGTGGAATCAGACATGCAGGCCTTGCAGGTGCCCCTCTCTTCCACGAAAGGAGCTTCCTGATATGCTTGTCAAAATCTGTGGAATCACATCTCCGGAGACAGCAGAAGCAGCTGTCGAGGCCGGAGCAGATTTTTTAGGCTTTGTTTTTGCCAAAAGCAAACGGGAAGTATCCGTGGAACAAGCAGCCAACATTATCGCAGCATTGCCGGAACACGTAAAAAGTGTCGGTGTTTTCGTCAACAAAGATAAGCAGGAAATAGAAAAAATTGCTCGGGAGACGGGACTCGATTTTATACAGCTGCATGGAGAAGAATCTCCTGAAGCTGTCAGCAGCTTTACCTTTCCTGTTATTAAATCACTTCCTGGCACAGAAGAAGGTGTTAAACAAGCAGCGCAATATGATGCTGCTTACCTGCTGATGGATAGTCCTCCCCTGCCCCATGCACATGGAGGAAACGGGGTTACATTTAACTGGTCGACATTAAAAGGAAATACGTTTTCTGAACGGCTCATTTTAGCTGGCGGACTGACACCGGAAAATGTCGCTGAAGCCATTCAGCAGGTAAAACCGATTGCCGTGGATGTTTCCAGCGGCGTGGAAACGGATGGAAGGAAAGACCCAGATAAAATAAAAGCTTTTATTCAGGAAGCAAAACGAACAACTGTAGAAAGGAATCGATAACATGCAATCATATACGTTCCCAGACAAATCAGGAAAATACGGTAAATTCGGCGGCAGATATGTGCCGGAATTACTTATGCCAGCTGTCTTAGAGCTTGAAGAAGCTTATGAAGCAGCAAAAAATGACCCTTCTTTTCAGGAGGAATTAAATAATTATCTGACAGAATACATTGGCAGAACAACTCCGCTATATGAAGCAGAACAATTAAGCAAGCATCTAGGCGGCCCAAAAATCTATCTGAAGCGGGAAGATCTTAACCATACTGGAGCACATAAAATTAATAACACGATTGGCCAGGCGCTTCTGACTTTACGAATGGGTAAAAAGAAAGTCGTCGCTGAAACCGGAGCCGGACAGCATGGCGTAGCTACAGCAACTGTCTGTTCTCTGCTTGGTTTAGAGTGCATCGTTTTTATGGGCGCAGAAGATATCAAGCGACAGAAGCTTAACGTTTTTCGTATGGAGCTGTTAGGTGCAAAAGTGGTCGGAGTCTCTCAAGGCAGTGCAACCTTAAAGGATGCAGTGAATGAAGCATTGCGCTATTGGGTGAATAATGTCCACGACACTCATTATATTATCGGCTCTGTAGTAGGCCCGCACCCTTTCCCTCGTATTGTACGAGACTTTCAATCAGTGATCGGCGCAGAAACAAAACAGCAAAGCCTTGAGAAACAAGGAAAGCTTCCAGACGCAGTCGTAGCTTGCGTTGGCGGCGGCAGCAACGCCATGGGGATGTTCTATCCTTTTGTCGATGATAAGGAAGTTGCTTTGTATGGTGTCGAAGCTGCAGGAAAAGGCGTTACTACCAATGAGCACGCAGCTACCCTAACAGGCGGTTCTCCAGGCATGCTGCATGGCACGTTTACTTATTTATTGCAGGATGAAGCAGGCCAAATTCAAGAAGCTGCCTCTATCTCTGCCGGATTAGACTATCCAGGTATTGGACCGGAACACAGCCACTTGCATGATACTGGCCGGGTAAACTACCCTTCCATTACAGATGAGGAAGCATTGGAAGCCTTTCAGCTGCTTGCAAAATTAGAAGGAATTATTCCTGCTCTGGAGAGCGCACATGCTGTTGCCTATGCATGTAAGCTTGCAAAAGAAATGTCTTCGGAGCAATCGTTAGTTATCTGTCTGTCCGGACGCGGAGACAAAGATGTAGAACAAGTCAAAGCAAAGCTGGAGGAGAATTCCGATGGGGAAGCATAAACTAGAAAATACATTAAATGAATTAAAAGCAACAGGAAAGCCTCTGTTCATTCCTTATATGATGGCTGGTGACGGAGGAATCAACCAAATCAATGAACGCATTCAATTCCTGGAAGAATGCGGTGCGTCTGCAATTGAATTAGGTATTCCTTTTTCTGACCCAGTAGCTGATGGTCCTGTAATTCAGGATGCCGGACTGCGTGCATTACAGGAAGGAACCACGCTAAAGCTGGTTCTTGATGAGGTCAGAAAACAAAAAGAATCACGAAACATTCCAATTATTTTGATGACCTATATTAATCCTATTTGGAACTACGGCTACGAGCAATTCGCCAAACACTGTGATACTGCGGGGGTAGATGGAATTATTATTCCAGATATTCCAATGGAAGAGGAAGAAGATATTGCAGCTGCGCTATCTAATCAATCCATTGCCTTTATCCGTTTAGCTGCGATGACCAGCCCGGATGAGCGTCTGGAGAAAATTGCACAGGACTCAGAAGGTTTTCTATATGCTGTTTCCGTGAACGGAACAACCGGAGAGCGTCAGCAGCATGATAAAAATACATTGGACTACTTGAAGAAACTAACCGCTTTAAGCAGCGTTCCCGTCTTAGCCGGATTTGGCATTTCTAATCCAGAACAGGCAAAATCGTTAGCCGCTTATTGTGACGGTGTCATTGTCGGTAGTAAAATCGTCCACTTATTTGCGGAAGGAAAGCAAACGGAAATCAAAGAATTGATCGGCGAAACCGTACGATAAAATGAAACTTTATTTATCAGGTGTTTTGGGGCTTCTACGTGATCAAGTGAATCTGGATCTTTATCGACGTTTTCTCTCTCCATGATGGAGCAAACAATCAAATCGGGCGCTTTTTGACTGCTCCATTGCAATAAATGTATGTTTGCATTGATATAAGTGTCGAGACAACCATTTCTTTATAGCATAAACTATATTAGAATCTAGACAACGTTGTCATTGATTCAAACCATCACAACAACCCATGCCTTGAGGGAGCTGTACGCCACATACAGCTCCTGTTTTTTTAGATAAATGAAGTACAAGCTGATCTAATTCAATAATGACTGGAACCAAGATGGCGGCAGTTGCAGTCTTTTTGCTAAAAAATATGACTCTCCTACTTAATAAAAAGGGGCTGTTGCACAATCAGGAAACTGAGCGTGCAACAGTTTTTTGTATACACAAAAAAAGCAGACCACAAAGGGTCTGCTCTCGTGTATTATTAACTTATGACTAATAAACAAATAATACAATTCAATTATACGCAAACTTCCGCTAACTATCAATTATATTTACCGATGGACGTGGAAGAAATGATTCCGATGGATGATTCGGTCCGGCTCCACTGCCTCTTATGTGAAAGGATGGATTATAGAGAACTATTACAGGCATACTCTCCAAAAGGGAGAAAACCGGCAGTCGATCCAGTCATTCTATTTAAAGTCATTACCTACGCAGCTTCCCAAAAAATCTATTCTTCCCGGGGGATAGAAAAAGCTTGCCGCCGGGATATCAATTTTCGTTGGCTTCTTCAGGGATATGCAGCTCCTGACCATGCGACCATCAGTCGATTCAAGCAAAAATATCTGACCGATACCGTGATGGAACAGCTCTTCTTCCAACAAGTCGTGTGGCTCTACGAACAAAAAGCCATTACCGGAGAAACACTCTATATCGATGGCACAAAAATCGAAGCGTATGCCAATCGGTATTCTTTCGTATGGAAAAAGGCAATCACCAAACATGAAGCTAAGATGTACGCCAAATGGCAAGTCCTTCTGGAACAGATCAATACGGCGTACTGTCAGCTCTTCACAAGCCCCTATGAGACGTTTTTAAAAGATTTGAAAAAAGTGCTTGTTTTCCTGGAGAAAATACAAGTAGAAGAGAACATCACGTTTGTATATGGCAAAGGGAAAAGAAAAAATGTCCTTCAACGTTACCATGAACAAGTAAAGGAAATGCTTCAGCGCAAAGAACAATACGATGCTTCCGAAATTATGGGAGAGAAACGAAACAGCTATTCCAAAACAGACCATGATGCCACGTTTATGCGGATGAAAGACGATCATATGCGGAATGGCCAACTCAAACCAGCTTACAATGTCCAGACTGCCGTGGATGCGGAATTTATCGTTGGGATCAATGTGTTTTCCGATCGGAACGACACAACTACCTTGATTCCGTTCCTTCAGTATCTAAAGGAGCATCTTCCTTTCACGTATCGCCATATCGTCGCAGATTCCGGATATGAAAGCGAAGAAAATTACGTTTATTTAAAGGAACAAAAGCAAACGGCCTATATCAAACCACAAAATCATGAGCGCAAGAAAAAAGCTTCTTTCAAAAAGGATATCAAATATCGGGAAAACATGGCTTATGACAAAGGCACAGATACCTATACCTGCGCCAATGACCAGCAATTACATGCCATTCGAAACTACACGCGAACCTCGCAGACCGGTTACCAATCTCAAGTAACTGTGTACGAAAGTGAAGACTGTACAGGGTGCCCGCTGAAAGAAAAATGTACGAAAGCCAAAGGGAATCGCCAACTGCATGTAGCCAAGGAATTTCTGGCTTACCGGGAAACAGCGCAAGAAAATATTCTAACAGAAACAGGCACGCTGTACCGTATGAATCGTTCCATTCAAGTGGAAGGAACATTCGGCGTGTTGAAAGAAGATTACCAACTGAAGAAGTTTCGTACGCGAGGAACAGGTAATGTACGAAACGAGCTATTGATTCTGGCATTTGGTTATAATCTTAATAAAATACATACAAAAATCCAAGTTGATCGCCTGAATCTTTATTATCATCCATTAAAGACCGCTTAAAAAATTTAAAAAAAGGCGAGGCTTATTTAAGTGCGTTAAAAATCGAACTATTTTCCTTTTATCACCAAAAATAAAATAACAAATCTTAAAACGAGCAATCTCATATAGAAAAAGGAGCTGTCAGCAAATGCATAATATGCATTTTGCGACAGCTCCTTTTTATCTTTACTTATCCTCAAATTCCATCTGATACAAATCAAAATACTGATATTGTTTCATAGATTCCGCTGCTTGAATGATGCCCTGATACACATTTTCCCCTGTTTCCAAATCAAATACATTGATGGAAATATCCGCCACTGTCAGTGTAGAATAAGCAGGAAATACAACATAGAAATAACCATTATGAACATCTGTTAATGGATATACCTCTTCTTGCCCTATTTCCATTTCCGCATCAAACACATTTTCTTCAAAAACGGTTTCTTGTTCTTCTAAATTCTCATCGAACTTTGTTAACGAGTAATTTTCCCCTTGGAGCATCCCTGCATAAACAGTACCATCATAAATTCTAAAAAAATCTCCCCCATAAAAGTTTGCTTCCTGAAGATCAATGGATTGGAAACTGTCTTGCTCTACATTGTATAAACGCAGTTCATATTTAAGCGGAGAATCCCCTACGTAAACACCATTCTGATCGACTTTATATTCATCATACGTATAGAGATAATGCATTTCTCCATTGATCAGACCGCTGTCCTGATAGGTTAAAGAGGGTTCTATTCCTTCTTTAGACTCCATGTCCCTTTGTGGAAACCTTATATCCTCTATGGTTTGATTATTTAAATCTATCACAAGAATCCCATTTTCATCCGTATACACATCTGTTATTTCATCATACTGTCCTTCCATATATAATTGGACGTATAACTTATTATGATTATCAGCAGTTATAGAGCTTACACCATAGATTTGCTGATCCTCGACAGCCAGTTCGAATGAGCTGACGTTTTCTGTTTCTTTATCAAGTATTTCTACGCCAATATGATTCTGTTCATTCATATCCCAGTTGTTTTCATTTCCATCTACATAAATAAGCTGATTATCTGTTTCCGCGAAATTCTCACTCCATTGGTTTTTCCCGCGCATAAAGCTTTTATACTCTTTCACATATTTTTCTATTTGTAAGTCAGAATAATACCAGCCATAATATGATTCCCTTGATTGATCTATCCGCTTAGATTCATCCACAGATAACTGAAAAGGTTCTGACACCACACTGTAATACGAAGCCATGCCGGGACTACTTTGCCCATCTCCAAGTATCGTAACATCCTTCATAACAGCTTCATCTCCAGATACGGTTTTCCATTTAAAATCAAGCGTTTCTTCATCCATTACATAAAAACTGATAAGGATAACCGAAATGAAAAGGAATGCAATATATATAATCGAATAGCGTTTTAAATGATCCATCTCTATCACACCCTTATCTTTCTATTTAACAAATGATTACTAAAGAAAACCGATACTGCGGAAAGGATAATTGCTATAGCAAATTGCATCCATAAAAGCTCCGTCTCATAAAAATATCCTTTTACGATTATCTGCAAAATATATGGAGAAAAGACCAGAATCAGAGCCCCTATCCCATAAAAAATCGCCATAAATACACCTTTAAAACGGTAGCTGCGTTCAATCAAAATCATGGTAAATAATATAATGACAAAAGCTGTTCCAAAACCGTAATTAATCACAAAATCAATAAATTTCTCCGGAAGCAGGAATTTTAAATAATAAAAGCTTCTAATCATCCCTTGAATCGTTAAATCCAACCGGTAATCAACCGGAATAATCAGCTTTAATATCACCTGTAACGCCGGGAGGACAGCTACTTGATAAGCAATCAGACCAAAAACGAAAATCAGAATCGCCGCCAATTTGGAAAAGAACAACTGAATACGTTTCACCGGAAGCATCAGCAGGCGGTAAATAAACGTGTTCTTGCCCAGCCAATCCCGATACCAGATAAATAAAACATAAATAAATATCGTCACTGCAGCGATGACAATAGGCAGTGTAAACAGAAAACTCGACAATATATTCCCTATCGATACATAACCATTATCTTGAAGAAATTGCTCTTTAGGTATTCCAAGCTTCATGACACTCTCGGTAATTTCCGATTTCACCATAAATGCATAATACAGCACCCCGGCAGCCTGCAGCAAAAACACAGCTGCAAGCAGCATAATATAAATCGGTAAAAACCGTCTAAATTCAAAGTTTACCAGTTTTCCAAAAAGCTTCATCCCTGATATACCTCCCTCATCACATCGATAACAGATTTACCCTCTTCTTCTCTTACCTGCTCCGTCATAAATTCTTTTTTCACCGCTCCATCAGCCAGTAAGACTGCCTTATCAATTAAATGCTCGATATCACTGATTTCATGTGTTGTGATGATAACACCGCGGTCTTCTACCAGATGACTGGAAAACACATCGGCAATCTGTTCTCTGCTGAAGATATCGATACCAGAGAAAGGTTCATCCATTAGAATATAATCTGCCTCCATCGCCAATCCCATCAATAGATTCACTTTCGCTGTATTCCCTTTTGATAATTGGGAAATACGTTCATCCTCTTTCAGCTTAAAAAATTCTAAAATCTCTTTTGCCCGCTCCCCATTCCAATTTTGATAGAAATCATCCATAAATTGAAAAGCATCCTTAATCCGCATTTTAGGCAAAAGCGTCATTGTATCTGGGATATATGTTATTTTCTCCAGCATCTTTGGAGACAGCTTCTCCCCATCAATGGTAATCTCGCCTTTTTGGTAAGGAGTCAGTCCCATAATCGATTGAAGAATAGTCGTTTTCCCCGCACCGTTGATTCCAATTAAACAGGTAATCTGGCCTTTATCTGCCTCAAAAGTAACTCCATTTAGTATCTTTTTTCTTCCATACCTTTTCTCTATATTGGTCAATTTAATCATGCTTCTCTTCATCCTCCCTGCCAAGCTCATTTAATTTTGACTGGACAAGGTCAAAAACCTGTTCTTTTGGAATTTGCAAAGAGGTGATACGATCTACAAATTGATCAATTGCTTCGTCAATTAAACTTTCACGAATTTCTTTTATGCGGCCCGTTTCCTTTGTAATCATACTTGGTTTATTTCCATCCGTATATATCAAGCCTTCCTCCTCCATTTCCTTATAAGCTCGCTGCACAGTATTCGGGTTTATTTTTAATCGCTGTGCTAATTCTCTGCGTGAAGGAATTTCCTGACCAGACTTTAATTCTCCAATTGCAATCTGTTCTTTGAAATACCTGATCACTTGAATATACACAGCTTCACGTTTATCAAATCGGATATCCATCCAATTTCTCACCTCATTCTTGTCATGCTTTCGTGTATACTGTATTAATACACTAGTACATCTTGTAAGTGTATTATATGCATAATACAGAAGAAAGACAACTCTTTTCTTTGTTAAATTTAAATTTTTTATGTATGGTGGATTGTATTTCTTTATTTCAAACTGGACTCTTTCTTAAAAAGAGATATTTTTCATATTTACCTGACATCAGCAAAGGAAATATATAAAAGTATACTCGGTGTTATTTTGTTCGACGCTTCAACACCCATCGTGAAACAGCCGGTTCTCTCCATACAAAAGCAATCCCTTTTTCAGACAAATATGGTAGAATGGCTATCAGAATGATGTTAACAGGAAGGAAGATTTTCAAAATGAAGTTAGTTACATGGAACGTCAATGGAATCCGGGCCTGCGTTCGTAAAGGGTTCTTGGATTTCTTTCATGATATAGATGCAGATTTTTTCTGTTTACAGGAAACAAAGCTGCAGGCAGGACAAATTGAGTTGGATTTAGAAGGATATTATCAATATTGGAATTACGCGGAAAGAAAAGGTTATTCAGGAACAGCAATTTTTACCAAGCATGAGCCGCTTCATGTTTCTTACGGGTTTCAAGAAGGCGAGATAGAGCCTGAAGGAAGAATAATCACATTAGAATACCCTGACTTTTACCTCGTCAATGTCTATACGCCGAACTCAAAGCGAGATTTAACCCGGCTGGAAGAGCGTTTGGAATGGGAAGATAAGATGTTTGATTATTTGCAGGAGCTTGATTCGAAAAAAGCCGTTATTTATTGCGGAGATTTAAACGTAGCCCATCAGGAAATCGATTTGAAAAATGATAAAACAAACCATGGCAATTCAGGATTTACGCAAGAGGAACGGGATAAAATGACACGGATTCTGGCCAATGGTTTTACAGATACCTTACGCTTCTTCTATCCTGAACGCGATGATATTTTCACGTGGTGGTCTTATATGAAAACAATTCGTGAAAGAAACATCGGCTGGCGTATTGATTATGTGATTGTTTCCAGTCCATTAGAAAAATATCTGGAAAACATGGAGATTCACCGTTATACACTTGGCAGCGACCATTGCCCAGTGAGTCTGGAAATAAATCTTAACAGCAGATAAACCCAATCCATGTTTAATCAAAAAAGGAGAAAAAGGAAATGTCGAACGTCTGAAATATTTCTGGTATTAAAAATAGTCCAATGATTAGACCAAACAAAAAAACAGTAATGATACGCAGTTTTTTTCGCATTCTCACCCTACCTCTCTTTCCTGAAAAACGAAAAGGAACCAGCTTGTGCTTCCTTTTCGTTTTTATCATTCAAGGAATATTATATAAATATGGAAGCATCCGCTTCCCGTTTATTGTTTCTGAAAATAATCTACCATCCCAAGGGCACTTAATTGTAAATCAACATTAATCATCTGATAAACCTCATGGTCATCAGCAATCCCCTGCTCACGAAGCTCGGTTTGTACATATTTCAACAATCGGTCGGCAATTTCATCATAGCTTTGTCCTTCTGCAACTGCAGCTTCCCCTTCTCTCACAAAGATATCCAGCCATGCTTCTGCCTGCTCGAGAACTTCTTCTACTAAATCTGTTCCTCCAAAATGTCCAAAAAAGATATAATCTAATTGTTTCTCACGGAACCTTTGTAAAGAATGCCTCATTGCCTCCGGATCAAAGTGATTGGGAGATGTAGATGGTAAAAAGAAGTTCAACCCATGCGGAAATAGTTGTTCATATTGAATTCCGGCCGTATCCCCAGTAAACATCCCATTACTTATAGGATCATAGATTCCCAGATGATGTCTGGCGTGGCCTGGTGTATCCCAGAATTCTAAGATGCGGCCTTCCTCAAGCTGCAGCGTATCTCCTTCTGTTTTCTCCACCACCCTTTCCTCATCAGCAGGAATAATGGGATCATATAATTCGGAAAAACGCTCGCCGTAAATTGCGCGTGCTCCAGCAGCCAGCTTTTTAGGATCAACAAGATGTCTCTTCCCCTTTGGATGAACGTATAAAAGCGCATTCGGACAAAGCGATAATAAACGTCCTGCGCCGCCAGCGTGATCTAAATGAACATGTGTAACAATAATATGTTTTACATCCGCAAAAGTATATCCTAATTCTTCTAATCCTTTTTTAATATACGGTACAGAAGGGCTCGGTCCCGTCTCAATAATCGTAAGTTCATCTGCTTCCATGACATAAGCTCCTGTTCTGCCGCTTACACCAAAATCAAAACCATCGATAAGTGAAATCCCATGATGAAGCTTCATCGTTTTTCTAGAGTGCAACTGCATAATAATCCCTCACTTCCACAAAATAATTGAAACACACTATACTCTTATTTTAACATTTAAATATACGTCTCCGTATGATTTTATCAGATATTTCATTTTTACTTTCCAATCCACCCTCTTAAGAAAATAGGAAATAGGAATGATTTTCTTTGCTTGATATTCAACAATAGGGTACATTAGATGGAGAATAATGATTATGTAATAATTGCTGATGCAAACCGCACAGCAATTGAAAATAGATTAAAAGGATGAAATCGAATGAGCAAAAAGAATGTAGATGATTACCTTCAAGAAGGAATGTATGGAACGTGTCTGCCCAATGAAAGTGAACGGAAAATGTATCTTGGCACCTTTCGTGAACGCGTTGCCTTTGTTTTAACCATTGGAGAGGTGATGTCTAATAAAGGGCTCGCTGAATTAGAGCGCCAATTAAAACAGCATCCGAAGGCAAAAATCTTATTGAACGGAAATATTTCATATTCATTTTTAAAAGAAGAAAAAGCACTCGCTGACCGCTTTTCTATTCCACATACTACGGTAAGCAACCAGGAGAATGATACAGAGATCGGTTTAGTGCTCACCTATCCTTATGCTGTAGATATAGACCAAATTTCCCTTAAAGATATTGAGGAAAAACCAGCTCCCAAAGAAAAAGAAGATGAAGAAGAAAAAAACAGCAATCCGTCAAAAGGAATCGTATCGAAGCTTAAAAATTTTTTCCACTAATCTGCAGTTGTTTCTCCCATTTAATATTGTGTAAATGTTAGAAAAGCCAAGAACACCGCTTAGTCTTTAAAACATCGGTGTTCTCGCCGAAGAGATGTCCGCTGCGGGAAGTCGCTTTCCGCGGGCAACGCTTTGGCCTCCTCGGAAGAAAACCGCTTCCTGCGGGGTCTTCAGCTGTTGCTTTTCCCGCAGGAGTCGACTTCCCTCCGCTCCCATCTAAGAAGAATTATGTTTTATTTGCTTTCTTACAGAGAAAAGAAGCTAATTCTAGCGACGCTTTTTGATGGGACAAGTAATTGCTGCCCCAATCCCAGTCAATCCCAGTGTGAATACCCCGCAGAAAAAAGCGAACTTCTTTTTTACCATCGGGACATAAGTGCGACTATGCTTCTGTCTGCGCCTGACGGCTTGCCAATCAGCAAGTCTTCTTTTCACCCGCAGGGCATAAGTGCGACTATGCTTCTGTCTGCGCCTGCCGGCTTGCCAATCAGCAAGTCTTCTTTAAAGGAGATGAGCTCGGGGCCCATGGAAAGCGTAGTGTTTTTCTGGGGTTGTGATTACTCACCCCATGAAAACCGTTGGAGCGGCTATCTTCAGCTTTTTTATAACTTTCCTATTCTTTAAAAATGCCAGTCAGCGGAAATGAGGCGATTTACACCCAATTCCTATGACCGGCACTACATTTCACCTTACATTTCCTGTTACTTCACACTGTATGATGCATCATTTATCATCAAAATCAATATTCTTCATTCTAAATGGTGTAATAATCAGTACAACAATCAGTACCAGTCCCATATAGCCAATCAGCGAATAAAATTTAGAGACTAAATCGGTAAAACCGACAAAGCTAAGTATAAAGCCTGCTACCAGGGTGATAGCTAATAATATATTAAATTTTTTCGTTTCTACTTTTGCAAACCTGGTAACAAACGCAAAGAACATACTAATTGCTGTGTTAAAAATCATTCCAAAAAGTACAAGTGCCATGATAATACCTAGCACTGGTGAAATATTATTTACAATCCCCAACATTGGCATCTCAAAATTTCCGACCTCTTCAATTTTAGCAAAAATCGCGAAATAACTAAGAAGAATTAATACACCCAGTCCCAGTCCGCCTACTAACCCGCCAATGGCTGCTGTTTTTCTATCTTTCACTGCTCCCCCCATAACAATGGACATCGCCGCGCCAACAGAAGTGTTAAAGGTAGCATAGTTTAAGCCTGCAACAAACCAATTTGGAAAATTCGGTCCATGGCTCTTTGCCGTACTATTTAATTCAGCTAAAGATCCATCCATTGTAAAAAAGCTGTAGATAGAGATAACGATAACAAATAAAATCAAAAACGGTGTAATACTGCTGATTACAGCAACCACTTTATCCACTTTCAGCATACCTGTCAGCAGTACCAATACTGTCATTAAAATCGCTCCTGCAACATGAGGCAGCCCAAACTGCTGATTCAGGTTCGCTCCAGCTCCAGCAATCATTACTACCCCTACGCCGAATAGCGTAAATACTAATACAGCATCTACTATTACCCCAATCAGGTTAATACGAGTGATTTTTTCAATGATTTTAAAATGGCTGATTTTATAGATAACATCATTATAAGAAGTTGTCTGTGCCTTGCTCCCTAACCAGACCAGCATCATTCCAACATATGCAAAAAACACTGTAGAAACAAATGCAGCCAGAATTCCCACTGTACCAAAGCTTGTAAAGTACTGCAGCACTTCCTGGCCGGATGCAAACCCGGCGCCTACGATCACCCCTATGAATGCGCTTGCAATTACAAAGATTTTCATTAGTTTTTTCATGTGCTTCCCCCTCTGTTCTTTTTATCTTATAAGTATCAGATGAAATCTTTTTGTGTATATACTAAAATGAAAGTATGTATATACTTATAACCAGTATATAAAAAAAGATTACTTATGGAAAATGATAGTCTATCCTACTAATAAAAAGCAAGTATACCAATTATTAAATTTATTCAAAATAATGCATTTTCTATTTAGACCATATCTTTATAAAGGGGTGTACTTTATGAACTCATCTCATATCGCAAAAAATAAAATAGCAACATTAAAGCAGCCTTTTTCATCTTTAGACGAGCTTGCCGATACAATCAGCGAGGTATTGTCATGTCCTATTACCATTGAGGATGCGAATCATTATGTTCTTGCATATAGTAAACATACCGAAAATATTGATGAAGCACGAATCGGCACCATCATGAATCGAAAAGTCCCTGATAAAGTTATTAACGGTTTATGGAAAAACGGAGCAATGCCCAAGCTGATTGATAGTAATCAGCCAGTCATTATTCCCGAAATCAAAGAAATTGGACTTGGAAACCGGATTGCTATATCCATCTGGAAGAAAAACGAAATTTTAGGTTTTATCTGGGCACATACAGGTGAAAATGAATATAGTAAGGATGATTTGGAAATTCTAAGTGAAGCTACCCGGCAGGTGAAAAAGTTTATCCTGCAGAAGCTGCCTGGCCGAAGAAATACAGAACAAGCTTATAAAGACTTTTTCTGGCAGCTGTTAACAGCAGATTTTGTCAGCGCCAGCACGATTCAATCCTACGAAAAACAATTTAATATAAAGCTGCAGGATGGCCTTGCTATCATTGTTTTTCATTTTGAAGATGCAATCACACCGCAGATTGAAAAGCACGCTTCCTACCTTTCAGAAACGGTCATGCAGGTGAATACGATTTTCCGTTTATTTGATGATCAAGATTTTATCTTATTGGTACGATTATGGAAGACGGATGATACATCCGATAAAATTTATCAGTTTATTGAGCAGTTTCAGGAAAAAATAAGCACACAGCTGCAATTGACCTCCATGCGCGGTGCAGGAAGCCAAATTTACGGTTCTGCAAAAGATATGACGAGGGCTTACGAGGAAGCGCTTCAGACAAATTCCCTGCAAAAGCAGTTTCCCGATGAACTGTCTTCTTGTTTTCTTTATGAAGACCTAGGCGTTTTTCAGTGGATAGACGTATTAAAAGAACATCGTCATAAGCGGCGTCATACAAATAAATACATTCAACGTCTGCAGCAATATGATCAGCGCCAGCAAAGTAATTTATTGTACACCTTAGAAAAATTTTTGGAGCATGACTCCAACGTACATCGTACAGCAAAAGAGTTGTTTATCCATCCAAATACCATGAATTATCGTTTAAAACGTATTCATGAAATTAGCAATCTTGATTTAAAAAATCCGCATCAGAAAGTAGCGGTTTATTTAGAGTTATTAGCTGACAAGCTGGAAAAATCCTAGGATTTGTGTAAATACACAAACGTTTTGGACTCAATTCATTTATTTTCATAATGAATTCTCACAAAGAAAGCGTTACCATTATAAGTATAAAATGATAAACAAAGGGGCGAATAACATGATTATTGGGGTACCTAGAGAGATAAAAAACAATGAAAACCGTGTTGCCATGACACCAGCCGGAGTAGTGAACCTTGTTCAATCCGGGCAAACGATTCTAATTGAAAAAGAAGCCGGTTTGGGAAGCGGCTTTACAGACGAAGAATACAAGCAGGCCGGAGCAGAGATTATCGCAGAGGCCTCGGAGGTATGGGAACGGTCTGATATGATAATGAAGGTAAAAGAACCGCTGGAATCAGAGTACCGTTATTTCCGGAAGGGGTTAGTATTATTCACCTATCTTCATTTAGCTGCTGATGCAAGATTAACGGAAGAGCTTGTCGCGAAAGAAGTTACAGCAATCGCCTATGAAACCATTGTTGTAGGTAACGCTCTCCCGCTTCTGACACCGATGAGTGAAGTCGCCGGACGTATGGCTACGCAGATTGGCGCCCAATATTTAGAGAAATCAGAAGGCGGCAAAGGCATTTTACTTGGCGGTATTCCCGGGGTCAAACGAGGAAAAGTAACGGTTATCGGCGGCGGTGTTGTTGGCACGAACGCAGCGCGCGTAGCAATTGGTCTTGGAGCGGACGTTACGATTATTGATTTAAACCCGCAGCGTCTTCGCGAATTAGAAGAAATTTTTGGTTCGAGCATTCAAACATTAATGTCAAACCCGCTAAATATTGAAGAAGCTGTCACAGATTCGGATCTCGTTATCGGGTCGGTATTGATTCCAGGCAGAAAAGCGCCAAAGCTTGTATCAGAAGAAATGATTCAAGCGATGCAGCCGGGCAGTGTCATTGTGGATGTAGCAATTGACCAGGGCGGTAACTTTGAAACCGTTGACCATCCTACTACACATCAAGATCCAATCTATGTCAAACATGACGTCCTTCATTATGCTGTTGCCAATATCCCGGGAGCTGTTCCACGCACTGCAACGGTCGGACTGACAAATGTAACCGTGCCATATGCAGTCAATATTGCGAAACAAGGCGTCGAGCATGCGATTCAAAATAGCGCTCCAATCGCCAGCGGTGTGAATGTAATGAATGGGCATGTAACAAATGAAGCAGTTGCCAATGATTTAAATTATGATTATGTTTCTGTACAGGACGCTTTAAAATAATACGTATTCCAAAGCCATTTCCTTGTTAAACCGAGGTGATGGCTTTTTCTTGGCTTCAGCTCCGTTAAAAGTCGTCGGAATCGTTATTTTTACGCCAGTCTGTTAAACTATTTCTATAAAGAATGGAGGGATTATTTTGCGTTTACAAAACCAAAAAGTTATCGCACTTGTTGATCATGACTTTGAAGATCTGGAACTATGGTATCCCGTTCACCGTCTGCGTGAAGAAGGCGCTCAGGTAGATTTAGTCGGACAAGCTGCCAATCAAAAATACATTGGAAAATACGGTGTTCCTGCTGAATCAGATTATGCCTTTTCCGAAGTGAATCCAGAAGACTATGATGCTATCCTGGTACCCGGCGGGTGGGCTCCAGATAAATTGCGTCGTTTCCCGGAGGTTATCAGGTTCGTTCAGCATATGAATGAGCAGAAAAAGCCTATTGGCCAAATTTGTCATGCCGGCTGGGTATTAATTTCTGCCAATATTTTAGAGGGTAAAACCGTAACCAGTACACCTGGAATCAAGGATGATATGACCAATGCCGGAGCGACATGGGTTGATGAACCGGCTGTTTCGGACGGTCACCTTGTTTCAAGCAGAAGACCGCCTGATTTACCGGATTATCTCCGTGAACTGATTAAAGTGATGGAAGAATATCAGCGTTAAGGGAGTATACAAATGAAAATTGTTTCTATAGAACCGACACCGAGTCCGCATTCTATGAAAATCAATGTGAACGAGACGCTTCCTCCCGACGAAACGTATAATTACAGTAACAAGGACGATTTAGCTCAAGCTCCGGAGTATGTGCAGAAGCTTTTTGCTTTGGATGGGGTCAAAAACATCTATCGTGTCGTCGATTTTATTGCTTTGGCCCGAAATCCGAAGACACCCTGGGAGGAGCTTTTGCCAAAGGTCCGGAATGTATTGGGAACAAACGAAGCTTTTAACCAGGCCGATGAATTATCTGCTGATGCAGAAGCACTTTTGGAAACATTTGGCGAAATTCATGTTTTCATTCAAACATTTTTAGGGATTCCAATGCAGGTAAAGCTGGAAGAAGGAGATAAAGAGGAACGCTACGGACTGCCAGAGCGTTTTTCCAAAGCCGTAATGGAAGCCTCTCCCGCTTCTGAAAATGTCATCATGGACCGAAAATGGGAAGAACAGCACCCTCGCTACGGCAATATGGATGAAATCGGTCAGGATGTTATAGAAGAGTTAAAGGCAAGCTATAACCAGGAAAGACTGGATACCCTTGTGAAATTAGCTTTACAAACTGATGGAAATACAAGCAAAGCCACAAACTACTATCAGCATGTTCCGATTGAAAAACTGGATAACCCGGATTGGCGGGAACGTTATGCAGCACTGGATCGTCTGGATCCGACCTTGGACGATCTTGCCCTTTTAGAAAAAGCGATTCACGATGAAAAAGCATCAATCCGTCGTTTGGCCACTGCTTATTTAGGCATGCTGGAGGATAAAGCTGCTTTGCCATTGCTATATGAAGCTTTGGCTGATAAAGCCGTGAATGTCCGTCGAACAGCCGGTGACTGTATTTCAGACCTGGGCTTTACAGAGGCGATTCCAAACATGATTGAAACATTAAAGGACAAAAGCCGGATCGTCCGTTGGCGCGGAGCAATGTATTTATATGAGGCGGGCGATGAATCTGCTATTCCTGCTCTTGAAGAAGCATCTGCTGAGGAACCAGAGTTTGAAGTACGCATGCAAATACAACTAGCTTTAGAGCGTATTCAAGGCGGCGAAAAAGCAAAAGGCTCTGTCTGGCACCAAATGACGCAGGCAGCAAAATCAAAATAGGATGCTTTCACAGATGAATCTAAACTAATTCAGAGCTATGCTCTGGATTAGTTTTTTCATATCTAAATGGAACAGACGATACATATCATTAATATATATTCTTTTCTCCTGTAAGCTACACGCTTCACTGCTGATCGTTTTATATTTTTCTCTTTGCTGTAAAACATATATTTTCCATTTCAATTCCTTTACGTATAGAAAGCGTTTTCCTATAATAGTAGTATCGGAGTACTTGAAGGGGGACATAACGAATGGATACACAAGAAGGTACGCTGCTTTTTGAACCAAGTAAAACACAAGTGGAACAGGCAAATATTACTTCTTATCGTACTTGGTTACAAGAATATAAACATATCCAGACTAAAGATTACTATCATTTATGGAAATGGTCTGTGGAGGATCTCGATACATTCTGGGAATCTATTTGGGAATATTTCAATATCCAGTCGCACCAGCCTTATCAAACGGTGCGTTCCGGCAATCAAATCATCGGAACAAAATGGTTTCCCGAAGCAAGCCTCAATTACACAGAGCATGTATTCCGGAATAAAACATTAACAAGCCCTGCTATTATTCATACATCGGAAAATCGGGAGCTGCAGGAAATTTCTTGGGAGAAACTATATCAGGACACAGCTGCGCTTCAAAAAACATTGGAAAAGCAAGGAATTGAAAAGGGAGACAGGGTAGCCTGCTATGCGCCAAATATCTATGAAACGGTGGTTGCTTTCCTTGCAACGGCAAGCTTAGGAGCTATCTGGTCCAGCGCTTCTCCTGACTTTGGAACCCAGAGCGTGATGGAGCGTTTCCAGCAAATCGAGCCAAAGGCGATGATTACGGTCGATGGCTATACGTATAACGGCAAGAAATTTAATAGATTAGATGTAGTCAAGGAGCTGCAATCTGCGCTTCCTTCTTTAAAAACAACGATTACTATTCCTTACTTAAACAAGCAGGCAGATTTCGGTGACTGTATACAGCCGATTTCCTGGGATATTGCAACAGCGCATCAAGAAAAACTGGAAATGTCGTATACACCTGTTGCCTTTAACGATCCGCTCTGGATACTCTATTCCTCTGGAACAACCGGCAAACCGAAGCCTATTGTGCACAGTCAAGGCGGTATTCTATTGGAGCATTTGAAGGCTCTCCACCTGCACTTGGATTTAAGCCCCGGCTCCCGCTTCTTCTGGTTTACTACAACCGGCTGGATGATGTGGAATTTCCTTGTCGGCGGATTATTAACAGGCTCTACCATTATCTTGTATGACGGCAGCCCTGCTTATCCGGATAAACAGGTTTTATGGCGGCTTGCCGAGCGGACAAAAATGAATGTATTTGGCACAAGCGCCAGCTTTATCACAGCTTGTATGAACGATAATGTATCGCCGAAAAGCGAATTTGATCTATCTTCTTTAAGAAATATCAGTTCAACAGGCTCGCCGCTTTCTCCAGAAGGATTTCGATGGTGCTATACACATGTCAAAAATGATATCTGGGTTGCTTCGGCAAGCGGCGGGACGGATGTTTGCACCGCATTTTTACTCGGCTGCCCTATTCAGCCTGTTTATGCCGGAGAGATTCAGTGTGCAGGACTGGGAGCGAAAATTGAAAGCTTTGATGAAGACGGAAATTCGATTACAAATGAGATTGGCGAGCTTGTCTTGACCGCTCCATTTCCAAGCATGCCGATTTATTTCTGGAACGATGACTCCGGGCTGCGGATGTACCACAGCTATTTCGATACCTTCCCCGGCGTCTGGTGCCATGGAGACTATATCAAACTGACAAATCGAAATACAGCTATCATTTACGGCAGATCAGACGCAACAATCAATCGGGGCGGCATCCGAATTGGAACGAGTGAAATATATCGAGTCACGGATTATGTTACCGCTGTTGAAGACAGTTTAATGGTTGATTTACCAAAAGGAAACGGCGATTCGATTACCCCCTTATTTATTGTAATGAAAGTCGGCGAAGCATTAAGCGAGACCATTAAACAGGAAATTAATCAGCAGCTGCGGACACATTGCTCCCCAAGGCATGTTCCGACCCATATTTATGAAGTAAAAGAACTTCCAAAAACTTTAAATGGAAAGAAAGTCGAAATTCCCGTTAAGAAAATCTTGATGGGTCAGGATGCAGAAGCCGTTATTAATCGAGGCTCTCTGATTAATCCGAATAGTCTCGACTATTTTATCGAATTAGCTAAGAACATCTAAAAAAAGCTGATGGAAGATAGCCGTTATTCTTCCATCAGCTTTTTCAACAAATACCTTATTTTTAAATCAAAGAGAGATTAATACAATAATCAATGGAATAAGCACGACTAACGAAATAATTGTTAAAATCCCCATAATCAGCAATAATTTTCCATACTTATTTAATAACTCATTCACATTGCCTGCTGTAAAATCGTCTGAAGCTATAATATTAGAAGCCTCTACGCCTGTTTGATAAAAGAGATAGCCAGTTATAATAGAAATAATACCAGAAAGAATCATGCTCGGATCAACCGTTAAAGTTAAAACAATCGAAATTGCCCCCATGATAATGGATGCCGCTCCAACAATTTTCCCCCATGTTGCAATTCTTTTTAAATGGTCTATATTTAAATAATCCATCAAATCGCCTCTCCTTAATAGTGACTTTATTACTATATTCACCTTTAATCGATTTATTAAACATTCTTCCAGTTCCGTTTATTTATGGATTTGTTTTATGATTACTTTATGTTTTAGATGAAAACGTGTGATTCCTGCCCTATGTTATACAAATCAAACTCTCTAAATAGAAAAATGCTGATGGCAGGATAAGCTCCCTTCCATCAGCATTCCTTCTCTTATTTAAAAACCGCTGTAGGAATCACGATGAAACTTTCCATACACCTGATGCAGGTATTTACCTGGAACAGCTTCTTCAATAACTGGAAAGATTTCTCTCTCCTCAAACCGGACATTTTTCTCTAACAGCTCCCCAAGCTGATTCATTTTTTCATATGGGGCCTCTCTGTTTTCACGTATCGCATAAACGAAACTGCGGATTTGCATGTGCTGATAAAGCATTTCTTTCATCAATTCGATTTCCGTTTTTTCAGCATAGACCTCATAAAGCGGCAGCAGAACCTCTTCCTCATCCCGGAAATGAAGGACGGCATCCTTTTCCCAATAGTCAATAAGACCTCTAATGGATTCGCCTAAGGATTTATCGGTCTTTTCTGTACCGGCCTGCTTTAATTCCATTGCTTGTACTAATGCATGATGATGGTGATGTGATAATGGCTTCAGTGCATCATGCCGCTGTTTTTTCACAATAACCCACCTCCGACACTGTCTGATAAACTTCTCCAGCTAAAAACAGGGAGAAGCGTCTTCTCCTCTAGTATAAACCAAACCCTGTCTGCAGATATACGATTTCAGCTTGATATAGCTTCTTTTTCATATAATAAGCTTCCTGAAACAAATGCAATCAAAGCCAGCAGCATAGAAGTCACCACAGAATGCATCCCAAACGGCTGCGGATAAAATGTTTCAAAAATAATATAACTGAGTACACCGGTGAGTATCGAAGCAATTGCTCCATGCTTGGTTCCCCTTCTCCAATAAAGCCCGAGGATAATCGGCCAGATAAAAGCAGCCTCCAACCCGCCCATGGAGAATAAATTCAGCCAGATAATCAAATCAGGCGGCTGAAGTGACATCAATACAACAATGATTCCTATTAACGCGGTAGCACCCATACTCCATTTGCGAATCGTCTTATCATTCGCATCAGGACGGATATAGTTTAGATAAACATCCTTTACAATCGTCGAGCTTACCATTAACAGCAGCGAGTTAACCGTCGTCATAATCGCCGCCATCGGAGCTGCTAGAACAATTCCGGCAACCCAGCCCGGTAAAACGGCTTGTGCTAATTCCGGCATCACGGTATCACCGATTTCGATACCGGGAAGTACAGTCCTTCCAAACACTCCAATTAAATGCATATTCAGCATAATAAAACCGACTACGAAGGTACTAATAATAATGCCTCGATGCAGCGCCTTTGTATTTTTATAAGACATCGCACGAACCGCAATCTGCGGTAAGGCAACAACCCCGACACCGACCAATATCCAGAAGGAGGAAACGTAAGCAGGGGTTAAACTTCCATCTGCACCGAATGGTGTAATCAAATTGGGATTCTCCACAGACAGATCATGCATAATCTGAGATACACCGCCTCCTGCTATAATTACGGCTATAAGTAAAATAAGTGTACCTATAAACATAATAATACCTTGGATACCATCTGTAATCGCTACTGCGCGAAAGCCGCCAACGACAACATATACTAAAACAGCTATTGAAAAAATACATAACGCCGTAAAATATGGAATCCCTGTCAAGGATTGAACCAGGCGTGCCCCGCCAATCCATTGTGCCGACATCGCCGAAAACAGGAAAATCAAAATACTGGCCGCAGAAAGAATCACAACCCATTTGGATTGGTATCTTTCCTTTAAAAAATCAACGATTGTAACGGCTTTATATTTTCTGGTGACAATCGCAAAACGCTTGCCGAGCACCATCAAGACAAAGTAACCCGTTGCCAGCTGTGTCATCGATAGCAGCACCCAGCCAAGCCCTTCATTATAGGCTGTTCCCGGGCCGCTCAAGAAGCTGCTCGCGCTTCCATAGGTTGTTACCAGTGTCATCGCCAAAATAAAGCCGCCAAGACTTCTGCCGCCCAGAAAATATTCCTGTAAAAACGAATCAGAGCGGCTGACAAATTTGCCAGCCCAAATTCCTATCATAAAAATAATCGCAATAAATATAAATAGTGGTAAAACAGCTTCCCAATTCATGGTTAAACTCCCTTGATCTCAAAATAAGACATACTTTGTTTATTCCTCTTCGGCTTCTAAAGACATATCTTTAAAAAAGAATTTAACAACAAATACCGTTAACAGCATCATCACGACAAATCCAAGAATGCAGCTGAAGAAAAACCAAGCCGGGAAACCAAATATGTACTGATAGGATTCTGGAGATTTGCTTCCAAGTCCATAAGCAAATCCAAACCACCAGATAAAATTAAAAATCACAAGCGCTACACCGGTCCAAGCTTCCCGGTTGGCAGTTTTGTAACGTTTATCCGTCCATTCTTTTCTCTTCATACTAAAAGCTCCTAACCATTCTGAAAAGATTATTTTCTTTCTTACTATAATCAAATTCCTATCAACTGTAAACTGGCAGCAATTTCAATTAGATCACAGACATAACAAATCCTTGTTCCACTTCCTATTATTTCATTACTAGTTTAAAGCATTGCTTCTGCCAACAGACGATAGGATTTTTTCTTTGCTTCAAAATCAAATGTATTATTAATGACCATAAACTCGTCCGTCTGGTATTTCTCCTGCAGTTCCAATAACTGTTGTTTCACTGTTTCCGGTGTACCGATAATACATCTTTCCCTGTTCTTTTGGATTATCTCTCTATCTTCTGCACTCAGTTTATCCATATCACGGTGAACAGCCTCGCTAGACGTTACTTTCGTTCCTAATCCTTTACTGACATTTAATAACCATTTATCCTGTGTCAGCGCATGCTCCTCCGCCTCTTCTTCTGTTTCTGCACAGACTATAAAAATACATACGATAGATTGCGGATTTTCCATACTGACAGATGGTGTAAAATTTTCCCGATACGTTTGGAGCGCCTTCACACCTTTTTCCGGATTGATAAAATGGCCAAAAATAAATCCTGTTCCCAGTTCTGCTGCATAGTTTGCACTTCGCGCGGATAACCCGAGTATCCAAAGCGGCGGTACCTGATTCACACGCGGAGTGGCCTTTACTAAACGAAAATCATGGTCCCGCGGGAGGGAATTATGCAAAAACCCCTGTAAATCAGCAGCCTGTCTCGGAAATTCAGCTAAACTCCGATTTTGATTATCTGTCAGCGCAGCCCTGGTCTGTGGAGAACCTCCCGGCGAATTTCCAATGCCAAGATCAATTCTATCAGGAAAAAACGCCGCTAATGTTTTGCCAATCTCAGCGACTTTATACGCACTGTACTGCGGCAGCAAAATACCGCCTGAGCCGACACGAATACGGCTTGTAACAGAAGCGATTCTCGTCATCACAATTTCTGGAGCAGAAATCGACAGCCCATTCGTATTATGATGCTCTGCCACCCAATAGCGGTGATACCCAAGCTCCTCCGTCCATTTTGCCAGCTCCAGCGTATGCTGTAATGCCGCTTCTGACGTTTCCCCCATGGAAATTGGAGATTGATCTAGTACACTTAATTTCATGTTAAACACGTTCCTTTTTCCAGTTTAAAAACTTCTACAAATAATTAAAAAGCAGAAATGTCTTCCATTCAACATTTCTGCTTTTTACCGCTGCTCCGCTATTCTATTTTCTCCTTTATCCGCATGGACAGCAGCACACCAAGCAATGCCGTCACAGCCATCATCATAAATGCATACGTCGTCCCCCAATAGGTTCCTGTCCGCTCCGGTGCATCCATGACAGCAGTCGTTACACTAATAACGGTTGTCAGAATCACCACGCCAAAAGCCATTCCCAATTGACGCACGGTATTAACAATCGCTGAATTATGAGCCATTTCCTTTTCATCCAATACATTGACACTGACAGAAACTAGCGGCATCAGCGACAAACCAAATCCGGTCATAAAAAAGCAGAAATAAATCATAATCAAAAATGGAGAGCTGTCGATGCTTAGCATTGTCATCAGTACTAAGGACACAAGCGTAAAAGCAAAACCGATAACAGCTAAAATCCTTCCGCCATACCGATCATATAAATTTCCCGAAATAACAGAGACAATACAAAGCAGAATCGTGCCTGGCACTAATAAAAATCCAGATAGAAAGGCGCTCGTTTCTAAGACGTTCTGCGCAAACATCGGCAAAATCGTCTCTGCCGATAATAAGAGCATCATATCCATAAATATAAGCACCACAGCCAACAGAAATGTGCGGTTCTGAAACAAACGCACATTCAGCACAGGCACGTCATCTGCTAATTGCCGCTGGATAAAAAGATATAAAAAAACAGCACTGATACAAAATGGCAAAATAACGAGATACAGGTCCATGCCGGCAACACTAATATTACTGATACTAATAATAAACAAAGAAAAAGCCCCTGCCGAAAGAATCACAGAGAGAATATCCAGCCTTGCTGCCTGTTTTTTCAATACATCCTTCATATAGAAAACCGCTAACAGCAAAAGTATCAGCACCAATGGCAGCATAAACCAATGAAGGATGCGCCAATGGAAAACATCAATAATCATCCCGGTCAAAGACGGCGCACTTGCCGGAGCGACATTAATGACGCCGCCCAGCAGTCCAAGTGCGAACCCTCTTCTTTCTTTCGGAAATACGGTAATTAAAATCGTTTGAATCACGGGCAATATGACGCCAGTTCCAACCGCCTGAATCGCTCTGGCAAGAATCAATTGGATAAAGCTTTGCGAAAAAGCGCCAACAATAAGACCGGCAGCCATGCAAAGCAATGCAAATACTAAAAGCGCTTTGGTTGAAAATCGGTTAGATAAATAGCCCGTCAACGGGATAAATACTATGGTTGTTAATAAATAAATCGTCGTCAGCCACTGTACTTCCGTGGCATTAATCTGAAATTCCCGCATAATCGCCGGGTAAGACGTAATCAATAGGAACTGGCAGAATGTTAATAAAAATCCTGTTGCCAGCGTAACAATAATAACCCCTTTGTTTTCTAATTTAGGCTGCATGGCTCCTCCTTATCCGTTGTGACGTTATATGTAATGCTTTAATTAAACTGCTTCACCATCAAATAATGCGGAATACCATCTTCTAAAAATTCATCTGACACCGTTTCATATCCCAATTTGTGATAAAATCCTTCCGCATGCGTCTGACCATGCAGCTTTGCGCGGGTTAATCCTTTTTGTAAAACAATCTCTTCTAAAGACTGCACAATTACCTTGCCAAGCCCATACTTACGATAAGGCTTTAAAATACAAATTCGTTCCAGCTTCCCGACTTCTTCTACCGCTCTCACTCTTCCTGTTCCTACAGGCTTGTTATCGTAATATACTAAAATATGATTGCAGTCCGCATCCAGCGAATCAAATGCATCAAACTCCTCGTCTTCGGACACTTCCTGCTCCTTTACGAAGATTTCTTTTCTAATCTCAAAAACCTTCTGTAAATCCTGTTCTTCTGTTACGATTTTATAAGTCACCTGAGTTTCCCCTCTCTGCCTCTGTTTGCATCCTGTTAAAAAATATGATTGCTACTATTGTAAAATAACTGACTATTGTTGTAAATGCAACAAATATAATAAGCTTGCTAAGTCTCTTAAAAAGCCTCCCAGCCTTATTTCGACTAAGAGACTTTACTATATTATTCCTCGTCTTCCACTCTATTAAAGATAGCTTCCGGAATCATTTCAAACCCTTCAATCACTGTGTTTTCTTCCACTTCAATCATTAAACAAAGCTTACCGTCAAGCGTTGTCTGGCGAAGATAGCGCAGATCCTGCGGACATACTTTAAGGTCAGCCACTTTTGTTTTGATTTTAATGGATTTAGACGTATACTTCGGAACTACACTGGTTGCTTTCAGCTCATACTTTTCATCATCAATAACCTTTTTAAAAGCAGACTCTACTTTATCCGGATCAATATCCTGTACACCGCTGCTTGTCAGCACCTTCTCTACATCCTTATAATCTAACATTGGCGCATCCGGCTCTTCATTTTCTTCCACCACACGCTGAATCTCATCATATACATTCGCCAATGTCGTCGTATTGATCTGCTCTCCTGCTACATCCTTAACAATTTCCTCAAACACGATTTTATCGTCCTCTGCGGTCATTGCTTCCTCCGCGTTCAGCACTTCCTCAATAAAATGATAATCGAGCTCATACGGTTTCGAAGCGGAATAAAGAACATGGTTCACATCCGCAGCCCCGCCGGTAAAAGCAGGGAATAAGAACCCGCCGATAGGCTGTTTTAAATTAATCACTGGATCCACCACAAAATGATATTTAAATTCCTTCTCCACATAATCAAAAAGCAGTTCTTTTTTCGGGTCCATTGTTTTGTTGATGCTGCATAAGATAAATGGACTGGAATACACTCTGTCCCTGCTGCTTTCCTCCGATTCTTCATTACTCCGCTTCGTAGGCTTTGCATACTCTCCATGGATAAACGTAATAACAATATCCATTTCATACTGTTTATCCTTCAGCATTTTTGCTACCAGCTCGAGCATCTGCTCCTTCCATTCCCCAGTATCATTTGAGAGCATTCCCTTATGAAGAATAAGCTGGCTGCTGTCTTCCACATCACGCTGGAATTTCAATTCAAACAATTTTTGATCCAGCTGCCCCGTCAGCACCTTCTTAAAATTCGCCATAAACAAATCTTTCTGTTCATCCTCCAGCATTTCAAACGGCGTACTTTCATAATGATAGATTTCACTCGATTCTTTCATGATATATACATTGAAAATATCCTGTATCTTTAATAAATCATTATTTACTTTGAATTGTTTTTTTATATCGGCAATATCTTTTTTATTCAAATTGGATTCTCCTCTGTTTCTTAATCGGCTTATCACTTTTTGCTGCCAGCTTTCAACAGCGTCTATCTATTTTATCACAAATCAATAGGAGGTTGTTCTTCTATTCATTCAAGATTTTAAGGAGTAAAGATTACAAATAAATAAGCCTTCTGATAACAGAAAGCTTATTCTTCTCGACCACTTTATTTACTTGTATTTTTAATAGTTACTTTTATGTAGATAGTTTAGAATTTCTTTTTTATAAGCAGTAAATTCATCTAAGTGATTCTCTATAACTGATTTCATCCTATCAAGATTCAACGATGATGGATAATGACGAACTGCACTATTTTTAAATTCTATTATTTCTCTTAACCGGATTACAGTCCTTTGACTAATTATATCTTCTTCCAGTAATCTATCAAAAGCATCCTCACTCGATTGCGGCAATCCTAATCTCTCATCAGAAACAATATGCATTGCCAGCTGGAGAGCTGCTTCACATGCCCTTTGGATATTCAGAATAATAGCGTCCTGCTTTGTGAAATCTTTTAAATTCTCTGTATTATCATTATAAACCTCTTTCACGCGGATAAGGCATCTTTCCATAATAGCTATCTTATTAAAAATAACGTCATTCGCCATACATAGAACCTCCTCTTTAAATTCTCCAATACGGATTGGTGTGCTTTATGTTATTTTTTCAGAAACAATGGACAAATTTGTCCCGTTAAAAAACAGGATGCAAATAGAACAAAAAAACTTGATGCAAGTCTGCGAAAAGTATATAATACTATTTGTTGATATATTTTCCACCTATTTTATATTTAACAATGGCAGTATAATTCAGATGTAAATACTTCAATCGTATTTAACCTCTCATACTTCATTAAAATATTTCGGGGCCTTGGTATAATGGGATTACGTTTGACTGGCAGTCAAATAATACGGGTTCGATTCCCGTAGGCTCCATCATTGGTTATACCAAAACACGCTTACTTATTCTAATTCAGAATGAGAAGCGTGTTTTTTACTGCACTACTTTATTCATACGTTTAATTTTATCAGCAATTTGTATGGGAAAATATTAAAAGTTTTATTCTCTAACTTTAAAAGTCAAAAACAAGATAGTACTTCTTTATTCTTACATGGTATCCCATTTGTTTTACAAATCAAATCCGATTCAGTACTATTAATTATCCACTTTAAAATAAACTCTCCAAATAAAGCACAATCTGTGGTAAAAAGTAGATTAAAAAAACAATTAAACCTATTATCGTTATTAAAAAAAGCCATATTTTTCTTACCCTCAACTGCACAAAAGCAGATACTATGACAAGTACATTAAAAATGGCGATAGCTGAAAACCAAATTCCATAGGATTTATCTGGTTCTGGGCTAGCAGGATTATATTTACCGCCTAAACCAATAATATATAAATTGAAATTAATAGCTACTATGTCACCCATAGATTTTGGTGAAGAGCCTTAAAAATTAATAATTTGATTTCATCCATTGCATAGAAATGAATCGTACTTAGATTTATACTATATATAAATACATAAATAAGGTTATAGAAAAATATCAACAGAAGTATAGTCCCGCTGTTGAGAAATGATAACTTTATGTGCAGTAGATACAATTTTAACTTTTAGGAAGCTCTTTTTTGTAGATTCCTTTTTGTGAAAAGGTTGCACATTTACTGCTTATCATTGTTAAACAATCATGCCCTTTTATGAAATAAACTTCATAATCTATTGCTTAAAATAAAATTACGATACAACCAACTTATAGCGTCTTTAAAATCATTAGCTATGTAATCAATGTTTACATCATTTAATTTATCGAAATGCTCATTTAGGGAAGACTTTCCAGCCCCAGTTTTAACAAGGATTTTAATACTTCCCACCTTTGCTGCGGCAACTATATTACTCCATCGGTCTCCTACAACGACACAGTTTTCAAGCGTCAATTCGTGTTTTTGCTGTGCTTCGATTAACATACCTGTATTCGGCTTTCTGCAGGAACACCCTTCGTCATGTCTATGCGGGCATATATATACATCATTGAAACCAAAATCTTTTAATTCCTGTACGAAATCCTGTCTTTCGGCTAAACCATTTGAAATTCCGGGTTGATTTGTAAACGAAAAAATTTTTATATTGTCTTGTTTTAATCTCTTGATTTCCTTCCCTACGTATGGAAAGAGTTCAAATTCACCTGGATAATGAACTGTGTCATCCCCGCCAATTGTTCCATCACGATCTAAAAAGATTGCTTCTATTTGTCTCATGCTCATTTCCCCTAAATTTAATATTTTATAACCAGTTATACTCCCCCGTTTAAGAATCCTTTACAATTAATTCTGTACATTCAGTTTACACTGAACTACTTATTTATGTAAGCCTAGCATCTGGTGATTAGTGGGTGTTATTTGCTAGTGAATAAGAGAATCAAATAATTTGAAATATAAAGCAATTGAAGAGCAGTTAAGTAATCCTCATTAGTTTGACACCCTAGGAATACAAGGGTTTTTATGTTCCATATCAAATTTGTTATAGGCTAGTATTGTATGCACAATCATGGAGTTTTTCGATGTTTCTTGATAATCTATAATTATAAATAATTCTGAATTCTGAAAGGCAGGGATATAATGTTTGATTTAACTCGTAGAATCGCTATGGTCACCGGTGGAGCAAATGGGATTGGTAAAGGAATTGTGAAGACGTTAGCAAAAGCTGGAGCAACCGTTATGATCTGTGACATCGATGAAGAAGCAGGGAAGAAAGTGGCTGCAGAAGTGAGTGGTGAATTTCATAAATTAGACGTGACGGACAAAAATAATGCGGAACGGGTTGTTCAGGATATATTAAAAAAACATGAAAGAATCGATATTCTGGCTGCGAATACAGGTATCTACCCGGATGTATCCATTGCAGACATGACAGAAGACGATTGGGATAAAATTCAAAGCATTAACTTGAAAGGAATGTTCTTCACTGCCAAACCGGTATTAGAAGCGATGAAGAAGCAAAATTACGGCCGAGTCATCCTGACATCATCAATCACGGGTGATATTACCGGATATCCGGGCGGTTCGATCTATGGGGCAACCAAAGCAGGGATTCTTGGATTTATGCGTAATGCGGCTTTAGAGTATGCACCATATGGCGTTACGGTTAATGCGGTTCAACCTGGAATGATTGCTACTGAAACCTTAAAAAAGGAACTGGGCGTGTTAAGTGAAAAAGGTGCGGAAGCTGTTCCAATGAAACGATTAGGAGACCCAGAAGACATCGGAACAACAGTTTCTTTCTTTGCATCAGAAGAAGCAAAATATATTACCGGTCAGTCACTTGTTATAGATGGCGGACAGATTTTGCCTGAAACCCCTGATGTTATTTTATGATAGAAAGACGTCGCGGGATTCGGAAATGATACAATCTTCCTGCAAAAGATGCTTTCTTCCATACGTCATTTACAGAACATGGCGTTGACAGGATTTTTACGAAGGCTCGAAAACAATCAACAATTCAAAAAAATCTAAATAGCTTGTTATCTCATACCTCCCAAGTAATTGTGACAGTTATAAGCTGCATCAAATAAATGAAAAAGAACCCGTTTCTATTAAGGTTAAAAGTACCAGCAAATAACCAATAGAAAGGGTTCTAATAATGGCTGCTTTACCGCAAATCACACTTGATTTTAATCATAAAATAAAACTATCTCTTGATGGAGGCGAATTATCCTCTGATACTGGTGAAATGATTTTCCGTGAATTGGATGAAAAAATCGGATTCTCTGCGGCCTTGGCAGAATAATATTTACAGCTTACCAATGAACGGCGCTGCTACATGTATGCGAATAAAGATTTACTTCGTCAAAAAATCTATCAAATCATCGCTGGATATGCAGAAGAGGATGCAGCAGATGTCCTGATGCACCATCCGGTATTTACGCAAATCATGGGAAAAGATGCACTTGCTTCTCAGCCAAGCTTGTCTCGTTTTTGAATTGCTTTGACTTGCATTCAAATACCTCTTTACTATAGCTTCAGTTGGAGTGATTGTAAAAAGAAACTTTTTATTCCTTGGAAGACCAAGGGATAGATCTGTCCAAAAACGGTTGTTTTTTCTTGTGAATACTATTTACCTCCAGCTTCCTACGATATTTTAGCTTTTTTCGCTTAAAATAGAAATCATAAACTACAAATTTTCGTTTGTATCTCTAATCTACAGGTATGAATAATTCGGGGTTATAATGTAAGTGACCTTTTTTTCTCTTTTTTAATCTTCTTTATCACAGAGAATCGTCCGTAAAAGAAACTTTATTTAGGCGGAAGTTCAGGTGAGCTAACTCCCTGAATCACTTAGGGCTAATGCAGTGGGAGTATGAAGGAAACAGATTAAGTTAGCGACGTTCTAGGGTTGTGGGACTGTGGTTATTCGTCCGATCGTAAAGAGTTGTACATCGAAAAACTCCCACTGAGTAAAGTTTCGTTTTATCATTTTTGGTATTTTTTCGTTGATTTTATTTCTTTCTCAGTCGGGGAAGAGCCTTTTATAACATCATAATATCTATCAGCTCCTAAACCGCCTTCGTCAATCATTTCGGAGATTTCTTGAGTCCGCATTTCTTTTCTTTTGTCTATCTTTTTCTTTGCTTTGTCATAATTGGTCATCTTTCATCCCTCCCTTTACTTAAAATCTACATGCTATCTTTAGGGCTGTCAAGATAATAGTATCGAAAAATCAAAAAAATCAGTTATTTAATTCATTTACCTGTATTATACTCATAACAAGTTGAAAAAAAGTTCAAAAAACCTGTCTCCTTCGTATTTCAAATAAAGAATTAGGCTTAAGTTCTTCAACAATAACCTCCGATAATTGAAAGACCATTAAATTAACCTTACTGGATGAGATACAATTTTTGTTCACCAAGGAGTTTTGGGAAGCATAAATAAATAGACACAGGAAGTATTATAAGCTAAAAAATTCAAGCGTGCGCATCAAGTATACAATCCATTCTCTCAACAAAAAGGCCGAAGCTAACATGCTTCGGCCTTTTTGTTGAGAGGAGATAATGAAGCAACAGTCACTCCATTTCATTATCTTCTCCAGTGGGAAGTAACCTGTATTCCCAATGGGTTCTACATTCATGTAATTTATACTTTCCTTCTATTTCATCTTTTGACATATATCCGCATTGCTGATTCGTATTAAAAACATCCTGCACTTCATCATCTGAGGCTCTGTAGTGGCTCAAATCTGAATAAACCATAATCCATGCCTGATCAACACTTTCTTCATATCCGGATTTCAAATCATATATAAGTACACCTTGAGTCCCTTCGTCCTTCACCACTCTGATTTCACTTTCATTATCCTGTCCATTTTCTCCCGCAGTCTCCATAAACGCTTCAAGGATATCTTTATTTTTCAACTCATTATTTTTGTATACAACATCATCTTCATTGGGAACATATTCTTCCAAAGGCTCTTCCTGGCTCTGTTCCTCCGCTGATTCATCTTGGCTTTTTCCTTTCCAATCTGAAAAAGAATCGGTTTCTGTTTCTGGGTCGATAGGAGATGAATCTTGTGTACTTTCTTGTCCAGGTAAATTGTCATTTTCGTTTTGCATCACATCATTATCTGATGACAGGCGATTGGACTCCGCATCCGAATCCTCTGTTACATTTCCACAAGCAGTCAATATAACAAATACAAATGCTAACATGCCCATTAAAAATTTAGTATTATTTTTCATTTAAAAACTTCCTTTCTCCGATAATACAGCTTTACAAAAGAGTGAATTGGCGCATGTTAATTGATAGTTTAATAACGTGTCAGCAAGGATGAACATTGCTCTCTAATACTAAATATTAACACAGGCATTCCAATTATGAAAAATCGGGAGGGATGAGTGCAGAAGGATTCCTTGCCCCTTTATCAGGCATGAATTGCTGATTTGCATAGAGTACAAGTGGTTAGTTTGTTATTTTCTACGTATTCATCATCCTTTCTCTTGCGCTATCGAACACGGACAAAAATACAAAAGCACAAATAGCCGGTGAAGTTTGAACTGGTCAGACAACACAATGCCTTATGGTAACACCATTCAATTTGTGATTTAATAGAATCTAAGAAATAATCCAAATGAATATAAGTAAAGAGAGATGATTGTTAGTGGGATTTTCATTTTTAATGTTTTCATTAATCGGTATTTTAATTGGTGTGCTATCAAGCATGTTTGGTTTTGGAGGCGGAATCGTCGTCGTACCAATCTTATTTGCATTTTTACCCGATTCCATTCCAAGCGAGTATTTAATGCATACTGCGATTGGTACATCATTAGCGGTTATGATTATAAATTCATTTAATTCAACATATAACCATGCCAAAAAAGGCAATGTGACATGGTCTGTCTTTAAACGATTAGCAGGATATATTGCAATAGGTTCTTTAATAGGCGGCGTGCTTGCAGTCTACATTGAGAGCGATTTTCTCAGGTATGCATTTATCGGCCTATTAATTTATGTCTTGATTTCGAACATGCTAAAAAAATCGTTCACAAGAGAAATCGAAGAACAAGCATTTCGTCTGCCTAAGCAGCGTTCCGCTTCTTTTATCGGGATAGGCATTGGATTTCTTTCCACTCTATTAGGTATTGGCGGAAGCACAATGACCATTCCTTATCTCAGAAATAGAGGGATGCGCATGATACATGCTGTAGCTTTGGCTACTCCATTAGGTCTGCCGATTGCTATCGTAGGAGCTTTCGCTTATTTAGTTACAGGATTGAAGATAGATGCGATGCCTTCATCAACGATAGGATTCATATACATACCTGCGCTTATTGGATTTACCCTCGGCGGATTTATTGGAGTGCCTATCGGCAGATCCTGGGCTCAAAAATTATCTGATAAACTCTTTTCCAAAATCTATTTAGTTCTTCTGTTTATTGTAGTTATCATGATGATTATAAGTTGATTGTTTGCCAATCGTGATAAATGGAATAACCAAAAAGCGAATAGTATTCAAACACCTCTTAGATTATTTTTTGTTTGGCAGCTCAGAGAGAAACCATTTCCAGTTTTGCCAAATCTATTTAAAAAGCACGCTTGCTTATTCTAATTACGAATGGAGAAGCGTGCCTTTTGTTCCTCAGAAAATAGTAAGGAAAAAATTCAGAGTTTAACCCTTATATTTATTTCATATTTCTTTTGGAATATGACAATAGTTATTTGGGCGCCTGCTTAATCTCTCTTGAAGTTCCTCAGCGCTTCTTACGTAATTTGTATGCGGCAAGACTTCAACCACCATACGATTATAATCATTTCTATTCTAATTAAATTCCTTGTCCACTAAGGGGTTACCTTCCTGATCCACCATAACAGTCAGCCCTGCTCCATAGCCTTCTTGATGCAGCATATACAAAACACCATTCTCATTATCACGAATAATCTTCGTATTCTTCATTTTCCCTTGAGAATAAACTTCTTCAAAACGATTGTTTGTCATTTTCAGCACTCCTCCTTCTAAAAATAAATAACCACATTGTTAAATAGAAACTAATTAACAATCATCCCTTTCTTCATTTTTTTAACCATTCCAGAAATTCATTCACGTTGTTTAGCAGCAGGTCTGGTTGAACACGAAATTCTAACGTTTGATAATTTGGCAGCCATTGTACTCCGATTGTATTTACGTCTGCTTGTTTACCGGCCTGAATATCCGCATCGCTATCCCCTAAAAATACAGCCTCCGTGTTTTTTATGTGCAGCTTTACCAATGCCTTGTTTAATCCCTCTGGATGAGGCTTGGGCATCGTAACATCATCACCTGTTATGATTACATCAAACAAATCATTCATTTGAAGACAATCTAAAGATATAATCAGACTTCTTCTTGCTTTCCCTGTTACAATCCCTAATTGATATCCTTCTTTTTTTAAAAACCGGAGCAAATCATTTATTTCCTCATTTTCAACAACAAGCTCTCGATGCTTTTCATTATATTTTTCATAATATAATTCAATTGCTTTATCCTGATTAGAGTCCAGGAGATTTTCTTTGATGATTCCTGTTTCAGAAGGACCAAACATCGCCTTTACTTCATCGGAGGTGACCTCCTTATTGTCAAATTCCTTAAACACAGCTTGAAACGCATAGAAACAAACCGGTAATGTATCAGCAAGCGTCCCGTCAAAATCAAAAATAATTGCTTTCATCATTCCACACCCTTTATCATCCTATTTGTATTCTAAGTTCTCTAAAAAACGCCTCGTCCCTATTTAGCGTACCATCCAACGGAGACCGAAAACCATATTTAAGTCCTTTCCCTTATTTATATTTACTTAACATTTCTTCTGGAATATGGCAATAATCATTCGGACATCTATCCAGCCTGTCTTGATGCTCCGCTGCACTTCTCACATAGTTGGTAAGAGGCAAGACTTCAACCACGATTCGGTCATAATCATTTCTATTCTCAAGAAACGTTTTCGCCTCTTTTAAATGCTCCGGATTTTCACTATATACTCCTGTTCTATATTTCTCGCCAATATCCTGCCCCTGTTTATTTAAACTGTATGGATCAATGATTTCAAAAAAATATCCCATTAATTCTCTAATTGTTACAACCTCCGGATCAAAGCCTGTTTTTACACACTCGGCATACCCATCATAGTCCCCCTCAAGTGTGTAACTTGTTCCATTCGCTCTTCCCGCTTCTGTAAACGTAACTCCAGGTAATGTTTTTATAAAAGCTTGTACTCCCCATAGGCATCCGCCTGCAATATATACTACTTCCATTTTGATTCTCCTTTTGTTTAAACACCAAGAATTTCACACCTATCGAATCAGGCAATTTTTCCTGACAAGATATCGTGTTATCCCTCTCTGCATAATGCCGAAACATCTTCCCAGCCATAAGCTACATCCTCTACCAGCATTCCTCCGACTTCATTTTTCCTGCGAAGATACGCCTTGGCTCCCATACGTTCGTAGAAACCAAGCCCGGATCTATTTTGTTCCATCACCCATACCATCATCGAATTCATGCCTTGTTCTGTGAAATGCTTAGCAATGGCTGAAACCAGCTGCTTTCCTGTCCCTAATCCTCTACTCTCTTGCAATAAATAAAGCGCGTATAGCTCTCCGTCAAATTTGTCGCTATCCAAACCTTTTCCTGCTGCAAAGCCTATTGTTTTTCCATCTTCATTAACTGCTATATAAATAAAAGGATTATTTTCACTACTTAAAAATGACATCCATTTTTGCTCTGCTTTCCTGTATGTTAAACTTTCCAAATAATTACCCGGTACGAAACCTTTATATGTAGTTTTCCAGCCATCAACGTAAACTTTAGCTATGGACTTTATATCTTTCTTACTTGCTTTTCTAATCTGCAACAAATTCACTCCTTGTATTACATCGCCTTTATGTAGAACTAATTTAATCGTTAAATTAAGAACAACCATTCACACACACAAATATATATCATTTATTTCTATAAAAAGTATGCTTGCAAACTATTGAACTAATTTTAGCAATCAGAACCTCTTTTCACAAGTTGATAAATATTGATAATTATAATGCTTTTATTATAAAGTGAAGCTTTATTCATGTTCCCTCCCCTTGTATCCTGCTCCTGTTGATTTTAATTTTATGAAATGCCCCCATAGTGTTTCAAAATAAAAAGGAAGGGTATATCAAAACTATAATGTTTTCTATCTACATATAAACGGAAAAATGACCGGATTAAAGAAAGCGTTCTCAATAAATTATAATACGAGCCATTACAACCATTCTAAATATTATTTTATACATTATCTTAGCACTATCTATTACACTTTTAAAATAAATCTTATAATTTAAAACATTTCCTCACATCCCCTTGTATTTCTTGCTAAAACATATTATAATTAAATTGTGATATACTTCACATTCTTTTTTCTAAATAAGAAAGGAGCAATAAAATGAAAAAATTTCTAAGTATTCTAGGAACAAATTCGGATTATTCTACGAATCGTATTTTACTGCAATTTATTCAAAAACATTTTGCAGATCAAGCTGACATTGAAATTTTCGAAATTAAACATTTACCTGCTTTTAATAAGCCGGAAGACAAGACAGCACCTCAGGAAGTACAAAAACTTGCGGATAAAATCAGAGAAGCAGATGGCGTGATTATCAGTTCACCGGAATATAACCATTCCGTACCAGCCATTTTAAAAAGCACGTTAGAATGGTTATCTTATACAAATCAGGCATTAATTGATAAGCCTGTTATGCTTACTGGAGCTTCCTATGGAAGATTAGGCTCTTCCCGTGCACAAAGTCATTTGCGGCAAATGCTGGATGCGCCTGAATTGAAAGCACGCATTATGCCAAGCTCTGAATTTTTGATTGGTTATTCGTTACAGGCTTTTGATGATAATGGCACGTTAAAAGACCAACAAAAAATAGAAGAACTTGAACAAATTTTTAATGATTTTATACATTTTGTGGATATCACCAATCAATTAGTCAACGCAAATGAAACGCACCAGAAACAAGCAGCAAACTTCTCGTGGGAGACCAATTAATTACTAGGGGGTATATTGATGAAACTTGTTGGAATCGTAGGATCAAATGCTGAATTTTCTTATAATCGCATATTATTAAACTTTATCGCAAAAAATTTCAAGAAATTAGTTGATGTGGAAGTACTGGATATTAAGGATGTCCCAATGTTTAACCAATCAGATGATCAAACCAATAGTGAAGTGATTCAAAATTTAAATAATAAAATTATGCAGGCAGATGGCGTGATTATTGCTACACCGGAATATAACCACTCTATTCCATCCGCATTACAGAGTGTCTTAGAATGGTTATCGTTTAAAATACATCCGCTTGATGAAAAACCGGTGATGATTGTGGGAGCTTCTTATGATGTCCAGGGATCTTCACGGTCTCAGTTACATTTGCGGCAAATATTAGATGCACCTGGAGTAAATGCTATCGTTATGCCAGGTAATGAATTTCTATTAGGGGAAGTCTATGATGCATTTGATGAAGACGAAAACCTGAAAGATGCGCAGACAGCTCAATTCTTAGAAACGTGTATCAAGAAATTTATCCGTTTTATCAATGTGGTCAAGGTTATCCATGCACCTGAAGGAATGCAGGATGTATCCGATACAGAGGATTTATATGCTACCGGAGCAATTGATACGACAGTGGAAGGCATCGATATGTCCGCCGATGACTGGCTTGAACAGGCTGCTGAAGCAACACAGGCCGTGGAAGGCAATACGTATGTTAAATTAAATCGCGGGCTTTTAACAGTCAATCAGCTCAATCATTTCTTGAATTCCATGCCTGCCGAATTGACTTATGCAGATAGCAATAACCAATTCTTATACTATAACCACAACATGGAAAAAGAAGATATGCTGGCAGGACGCAGACCGGAACAAGTGGGAAGTCCATTAGCAGAATGTCACCCGGAAAGAGTATTTAGCGGCGTTTCCTGGGTCATTCAGCAATTACGTACCGGAAAACAGGATGTCGTAAGGACGCAGGTTCCTACTCATGGACCAGATAAATTTGTTGTCCACAGCTATCAGGCAGTACGTGATGATGAGGATTATTATATTGGCATCAACGAATATGTCCAAGATATACAGCCAATCATTGATTGGTATTTAGAGCAAACTGGCCAGCAATTAACCGGAGGCGGTGTCGATGCGGTATCCGGGGCGACTTCAAAAGTAGATACCGTAGCTGGAGCAACGGTTAAAAGCTAAAGATTGTTCATGGAAAAGAGGTCAACACGGCCTCTTTTTCAAGTGCTGTCTCAAACCTTTATTTGATTTATAGACGATGCTGCAGAATGATTCTTCATGAAAACCGAAGCTATTTTCTGATAGGTATCCTTTCGTCTATTCAACGTATCTTAATGCAAAAGGGTGACAAGTATGACAATGCAAACACGTGAAATACATAGGATGGGGACAATTATCCAATTATCTGTTCAGCATGACTATGCAGATTTTATTTTGGATGAATTGATTCTTCGATTAACAGAATACGAGAAACGTTTTAGTGCGCACGATGCAAGCTCAGAGCTGATGGAAGTAAACCAAAATGCAGGGATAAAACCGGTAAAGGTTAATCCGAGCTTGTACCAATTGATCAAAATCGGAAAGAAACACAGCACTCCGGCAGACAGTGCGTTAAACATTACCATCGGCCCTCTTGTTCAAGCTTGGCGCATTGGATTTGAAGATGCGAATGTTCCCTCGCCAAAAACCATTGCATCCTTGCTCAACAAAATAAACGCTGAAGACATTATTCTTGATGAGGAAGAACAAACCGTATTTTTAAAACACACGGGGATGTTTATTGATTTAGGCGCCCTGGCAAAAGGATTTATTGCCGACCTTCTGATTCAGGATTTGGAATCGATGGACGTATCGGAAGCCCTGATTAATTTAGGTGGAAATGTCATCACTCATGGAAATTCCCCAAATCAAGCGGATGGCTATTGGCGCATCGGCATTCAACACCCGCTCCTGCCGCGCGGGAAGTATATCGCTGTGTTAAACGCTCTAAACCAATCTGTGGTTACCTCTGGCATTTACGAAAGAAATTTCACGAAGGATAACCAGACATACCACCATATTTTGGACCCTCGCACTGGCTATCCGATTGAATCAGAAATTGCCGGATTAACCATTGTATCCAAAAAATCAGTCGATGGTGAAATATGGACAAGCCGTTTATTCGGAAAGTCTCCCCGCCAAATTATTGATGCGCTGGATGCGTTAGAGGATATAGAAGGCATTGTTGTTACAATGGATGGGGAGATGTGTTATACCGAATCTCTTAAGCCGTATATTAGTGAAGCTGTTTCCTAATATTTTTGATCGAGTAAGGAACCTGTTAAGTTCTCTCGACCAGATACATCAGCTCAACCTTCATGCAAATACGAAACCACGCTAGCTTATTCCAATTTTAAAATAAGCTAGCGTGGCTTTTATCTGCCAAAAGATTGCAACCCATCTATTTTACAAAACGCTTATAAATAAATATAAACAATAAGATAATAATAGAACAGCCGAAGATTCCTGCGGCCAGCATCCCAAGCCCCATGCCATACCAAGCATTAGCTGCTGCGGCTACCACAAAACTCGCAGCAAATGTCAGGATGCCAAGCGAAAAACTAATGATAGAAGGCAGATAGGCTTTACCAGCATAATGCAGAAGGTAAACACTCAGCAGACTCATCAGTAATATATACAGAATGGCAACCGTTAAGCTGTTTACCGCACGATCCAGCATTTGTATTAATCGATTATCTTCTTCTGATTGAGGTGCATCCAGTTCAACTGCTTCGATATCATGTGTTGCTGTATCTATTGTCATCAATCGATATTCAGCTGGTTCCGCTGACCAGTTTGTATTCTCCAGAAAAGCGATTTTATTGTCGTCATGAAAAAATACTGGTGAGGTTACCGCTGTTTTCAAATATGTTAATCTCTCTACTTCCTGTGTTTCTAAATCCATTAAAAATAATTCATACTTGAAAAGAGAAATTTCTTGCGATTCCTCAGATACCTGCGTAAATGCCAGCTGTTCTCCGTCTGGCGACAACTGTGGTTCATTAAATGATCGTGCGTTCGCTGTATCTTTAGGAACAACAGACGGAGTCTCATTTACTGCGCTGTCTTCCAAGGAGTAGGAATAGACTTGTTCCTTCTCACCGTCAAACTCACTAAATTGAACTACCCCCACTTACCAACCTTCAAGGTTGCTTAAAGTGGGAGATCCCTAAGAACACCAACCCATTGGTCAGTTATGGATTAGGCTATCCCCGCAGTCCCTGCGGTTATTCGTAATGCTTCCTTACGAAGATTCCTGCTTGCGTTAATATCTCTTTGATGATGGCATTGACAGCTATCACATGTCCATGCACGCAAATCGAGATTTTTAACGTCTGGGTTTTGGTGTCCGCAATTGGAACACAGCTGGATGGATAGTTTTTCGCAACTACAACAACCTGCTTTCCATACCAGGCCGCTTTATATTCCAGCATCGTTTGGAACGCTGACCAGGATACATCGCTAATTGATTTTGCAAGATTGCGATTTTTTAACATGTTTTTCACAGATAAATCTTCTATTCCGATGATATCGTGGTTATTGACTATCTCGGTGGAGATTTTATCTAACATGTCTTTTCTTTTATTCGCAATTTTTTCGTGAAGCCGGGCTACTTTTCGTTTTTGTTTCTGCCAATTCGCCGAGCCTACCTGTCTTCTGGACAGAATCACTTGCGCTTTTGCCAATTTCTCTTCTAATGTCCGGAAAAATCTTGGATTTTCATACACCGTCCCATCGGAAAGGGTTGCGAAATCGGTTAATCCGACATCGATGCCTACAGAGGAACCTGTTTTTTCATAGTGCTTAACATCCGTTTCCGCCACAATCGAAACAAAGTATTTTCCTGATGGGTTGCGCCGAATCGTTGCATTGATAATACGCCCTTCCACTTCCCGACTTTTGGCAAAACGAACCAATCCGAGCTTAGGCAGTTTGATATGTTTATCCAATACAGCAATGTTTCCATTGACATGTTTGGTTGTATACGACTGAACAGGATTCTTTTTTGATTTAAAACGAGGTGCCTTATTCTGCTTCTTATAATAACGTGTATAGGAATCGTTCACGTTTTCAACGGCTTTTTGAAGGGCGATGCTATCAACTTCTTTGAGGAAGGGATACGTTTTCTTCAATTCTGGAACCGCTTTGATTGCCTTATTTTTATTGAAAAATTCGCCCTTCCAATTATTTTGAAAAAGCTGTCCGTTTTGTACCATTTCATTCACCGTATGCCAATAGTGGTTTTTTTCTTTTTGTTTTCCTGTAAAATAGTTGTAAACAAAGCGGGAGCAGCCGATTGTCTTATGGATGAAAGTGATTTGGTTTTTATTCGGATAGATACGAAAACGAAATGCTTTTGTTATTTTCATAGCTTCTTACCTCCTCCTGTCTATTATATCAGAAGAAGACTCAATTAGGAACATTTGTTCTGTTTAGTTTTCAAACAATTTATACACCAAAAAGCATTCGCTTGTCGGCAGACGATTCTTCTCCCCCTTACCGCTTAGATTATACCCTCCGCGTGCTTGAAGAAGGAGTTTGACGGACAGTTTTCCGTGATAAAACCAATTAATCTTCTGTTCATATAAGTATTACTTATTTAATTGGATAACTTTTTGATATTTTCCTTATCTTTCCTTTTATGATACGATAAGATCATATTTAGAAAATAACAAAATCCAATGACGAAATATTAAGAATGAGGTTTGAAATGTTTATTTTTATTTTATTAGACGTGATATTTCCCATATTGATATTGACCCTGGTTGGTGCCCTTTTACAGAGAAAGTTTCAATTTAATCTGAAACAGATATCTACACTGATTACATATTGTTTAATGCCAGCTGCTGTATTTGTGAATATATATCATATCAATATAGAAATGGATATATTTTTCCAAATAATCTATTACATTATCCTTTATAGTTTGATTCTGATTATTGTAAGTCACATCATTGCCAAACTATTAAAATTAGATAGAGAAGAAAGCGCAGCTCTAAAAAATAGTATTTCGTTAATGAACTCTGGCAACTACGGTTTGCCAGTAAGCCAATTAGTTTTCAGCAGCAATCCTTTAGGGTTTTCGATTCAGGTTTTTATTCTTATTTTCCAGAATCTTTTAACATACTCTTATGGAATTTATAATTTATTATCAGCAACCAAATCAATCGGAGGGATTATTCAATCCTTTCTAAGATTGCCAGTATTCCACGCACTGCTATTAGGGATGCTGTTCCAAGGATTTTCCATTCCCATTCCTAATTCGATTATGATACCGCTTGATCAGCTTGCCGATGGTTTTGTGGCTATTGCCCTTTTATTACTGGGAGCACAATTATCTAATATTAAGCTGCATTTTTTCCATCGGGTCATTACATGGTCTTTGATTGGAAGACTGGTGATGGGGCCATCGTTAGCACTGGCTGTTATATACCTGCTGAATATTGATGGAGTCGTTGCACAATCCTTATTTATCGCAAGCTCTTTTCCGACTTCCAGGAATACATCAACGATTGCGATGGAGTATCAAATCAAGCCGGAATTGCACGCACAAATTGTTTTATTTTCAACACTTTTTAGTATTATTACGGTAACTGTCGTGATTTATTTGTCTTATGTTTTGTTTTAAATTATATGTAAACAGCATTGATATTGGATAATTTGAGAAGCCGTAATGGAAGCAGTTACGGCTTTTTAGTTTCTATATAAGGTTTTATTATTATCTAAACAATAATAAAGAAAGAGCATAGCAACATTGAATCGCCATACTCCATCTTATTACTTCTCCACACCCTGAAACGTATAAGGAACAGCCTTTTCCAACAGGCTTCGAATCCCCGTTTTATGATAAGGCATCCATTTATCTGCTTCATCTATACTCATCCATGCGGTATCCGCAATTGTTTCTGTATCTTGTATTAGAATTTCTCCACCAACAACCCTAGCCATAAACGTAAAAAAGATGGTATGGTGATTGAACCTTTCCATAAATGCTTCATTTACAGCAAGAATGTCTCCCGCTTCAATCGTTAAACCTGTTTCTTCACTCGCTTCACGGATAACTGCTTCAGTTAATGTTTCTCCAGCTTCCACTGCCCCGCCAGGCATCGACCAATTATCATGCTTTATATTCTGCACCATTAAAATCTTCTCTTCTGTCTCGTCTAAAATCAACGCATAGACCACATCTACTCTTTCCATCTTCATTATCCTCCTCTATTCCATCGCTTTTTCTAACAGTGAAACTGCGTATTCATCCATTCTCTCTATCATTACTTCCTCCGTAATATCCGTTTTCCCAAAGACTTCCCAGCCAGGATAAACTTCCGGCTGTCCTTCTAACACATCCATTAAGGAAACAATATCCCAATAAACATCATAGGAGAAATGACTCCCCATCTTCTCTTGATAAACTGCCAAAAAAGTATCTGCAGCTGCTACACCATAAAGCATGGCGAGGTTCCAGCGGCAATGTCCCACATCCACTCCAGTATGACCTAAGCAGCCATTGGCCCAATCCACCACACCGTTCACCTCAGCATCCTTCCAAAGTACATTGGCCGGGTGAAAATCGCGATGAATAAACACCGGTGTATAGCTCGGTTCTGGACGCAACACAACCTTTTTTAAAGCCTCCCATACTTCAAGCTTCCTTGACCAGATCGGAATTTCAATTTCATCTGCTTTTTGATAACGCTTATGCTTCCAGGGAAAATGATTTATTGTATTGTGGTGTATCTGAGCTAATGCTTCTGCAAGCTGATTCAACCATGCAGCTTGATTCGCCGGCAATATATCTACCTTGCCTTCCATTTTGCTCATTAAGAGAAGCGGTTTGCCAATTATTTCTCCTTCTGGATCAGCTGCAATATATTGCGGTGTTTCAATAGATAAAGATGCTGCTGCTTTTAGGCTGTCTGCTTCTTGTTTGATTTCTTTTGCTGTAAACTGGCTCTTTTCGTATTGCCGTAATACCAGTTCTTTCATTTCACCAGTCGGCAATTTAAGGTTTATTGCATACATCGCAGCTGTGGTGCTTCCTTTCAATGAATAAATATGCTGAATAGCTGTTTCCTTTGGAAAGTGAGAAACAATCCAGTTCTTTAATCTTTCAGGAAGTTGAACCATGGAATCTCTCCTTTTCTATTAAAAAATCCCCGCTACTTCCAAAAGCAAACGAGGATTTTTATTAATCATGATACATTATTTTCTCTGTCCATCTTCGCCTGTTCAACAGGAGATGGATCGAATTTGATAAAGAAATAAGCAATTAACGTACATAAAGACAGCACAGCAATCACGCCAAAGGCTACATTCACCCCGAAAATATCCGGACGGACAATGTTTTCACTGCCTTCTGTCATCGTAGCTGCAGATGTCATAATCGTTACAAGGATCGCAGTACCCACAGAAGCTGCCACCATACGCATCGTACCGTCTAATGCAGCACCGTGCGGAATAAGCTCTCTTGGCAGCTGGTTTAATGCCGCTGTCTGAATCGGCATCATAATCAGTGCAAATCCAAACATACGTACAGCGTACATTACAATTACAAAGGTAAAGGTCGTTTCAACATGAAGGAACATAAATGGAACGGTCGCTAACGTCACAATAATAAGTCCCGGCAGCACGATCCATTTCCCGCCAACCCGGTCAAAAATCCTGCCGATAATCGGTCCCATAATACCTGTAATCAAAGCACCCGGGAGCATCGACAGCCCAGCTTCAAATGCAGTGAAGTCCCGCATATTTTGCATATACAGCGGAATCAAGGTCTCTGATCCAATCAGTCCCATAAACGTAATTGAACCAATAAAGACACTGAATGGGAAGATAGCATACTTAAACACTCTAAATTCAAGCATTGGATATTTCAGTTTTAACTGGCGCAAAATAAATAGAATCAGAGAAAGAATACCGATAGCTAAAGTTACCAGTGTAATCGGTGCTGCCCAGCCAAAGTTTCCGGCATTGGTTACCCCATAAAGAATTCCGCCAAATCCAAAGGACGATAGAATTACAGAAAAGACATCAAACTTGGTCTTCTTCACTTCCGTTACATTACGTAAGGCAAAGAAAGCAATAATAATATCAATAATAGCGATTGGTAAAATAATATAAAACAGTACACGCCAGGAATAATGCTCTGTCACCCACCCTGAAATAACAGGTCCAATTGCCGGTGCAAAGGAAATCACCAAACCAATCAATCCCATCACGGATCCCCTTTTATTAATCGGGAAAATCAATAAAAACACAGTTGTCATTAATGGCAGCATCACACCGGCGCCAATGGATTGAATGACTCTGGACATAATTAAAAATTCAAAATTCGGCGCTAGTCCTCCAATTAATGTTCCCACAGCAAACACACTCATTGCCGTCAAAAAGAGCTGCCTCGTTGTAAAACGTTCAATTAAAAAAGCACTGACGGGGATCATGATCCCATTTACCAGCATAAATACCGTAGTCAGCCACTGTGCACTGTTCGGTGTCACACCCATTTCATTGATAATTGGCGGTATCGCTGTAATCATCAATGTCTGATTTAAAATAGAAATAAAAGACCCTGCCAGCAAAAGCGCCACAACGGTCGGTCGATGTATTTGATTCATCTATCTGTATCCCTTCTTGCAGTTAAATTTGTATTTTGATTCTCGAAATAATAAACAGCTTACTATAGATTAAAGGAAAAGCGAAAAAGATGCTAGCTTTTTTTCTTATCCTTTTTGTTAAGAAATGAAAAGTCATTTTTCCATATGTTACAATTTATATATATTACCTGCTGAGAGGAGTAATGTTAATGCCAACGTGCCAGCACTGTCACCGAAAATGGACGTGGAAACAAACCATGAAAGTAACCACTACCTTAGATACCGCATATAGTTGCCCTTATTGTGAGGAAAAGCAATATGCCACTAACAAATCAAGAATACAGTTTTCCTTTTTAATGATTATTCCTTTAGCTGCCCTTCTTCTAAACTTTTTTAATGTACCTTTTTGGTTTATTTTCAGCTGGCTGATTTTAGGAAGCATTATTGTTCTTAGCCTTTTCCCTGCTGTATTAAAACTGACAAGTACAGAGGAATTTTTCTTTTGACTTTATACACATTACGACATTTCAAGCTGAAGAAAATGAAATCACTATTAGAATCGACCAGACGTCTGCCCATCCATGCTTCCATATCAATATTTCAATTCCACCATAGTATCCTTCACAGGAAGAAATGATGAAATTTCTCCGTATAGCATGTTTTACTTACTCCAACTGAGGGTAAACCTCCCATAAGATCGTAATAAAGGAGTTGGGCAAGATGAAAACATTTAGTGTCGTACCGGATGCAAATGAAACAAGCTGGTATGTAAAACTGGAAGATGTCGCACCTGAAGAAGTATATGGTTCAAAAGATGATGCGCTTTCTGCTGCAGAGCAAATGGCGAAAGAGAATACACCAAGCAAGGTGGAAATCAGAGACAAGGACGACAACATCCAAGAAGAAAAACGATTCTAGGATTTTTTATGTTTTGACCGTAAAGCAACAAGTTTATTAAATCGATAAAGAAAGGAGAGGTAGACAATGGAAAAAAACAACAAGTTTGGATTACTAGTAGGAGCTGGAGCAATAGCTGGTATCTCCTTCATCCTGCTGAACCCGAAAACAAAAAGTAAAGTAAAAGATACTTCCATGAATGCGAAAGATTCTGTTGTGTCATATACTCAAAAAATTAAAGATGATCCAAATGGTACAAAACAATATTTAATAGAAAATGCGAAACAAACACTATCAAGTGCACAGCAAGCACTGGAGAAAGTACAAAACGTTTGGGCTAATGAAGGCCAGGAAATAAAAGAAACAGCTAAAAATATTGTTGAAGATACAAAAGAGCTTGGCGACCACGCAAAAGATGTACAAGAAGGGATAAAAGATGCCAAATCCAACATTGATGAAGCAAAAAACACTGCAGTGAAAACAGGAAAAAAGATGAAGAAAGATAGTAAATCGAATAGTTCCTCAAACAATACTGATCATCATGTATTAGACGAACCCATTAACAAAATGTAGAAAAGGAAGCGCTCGGAGCAGCGCTTCCTTTTCTACATTTACGTTAGATGGATGCTTTTATTAAAAATTGGTTAATCAGAAAAAATGTGTAGATGAGGAAACATTACTTTGTTTGAAGATAGGCTGGATTCCCTCAGCCTGCCTCCAAACATATTTATTTTCCCCAAACTTCCTCAGCAACTTCCCTTACTAAACGTAATTTAGCCCATTGCTGCTCTTCCGTCAGAATATTTCCTTCTTCTGTTGAAGCAAAACCGCATTGTGGACTGACACATAAACGCTCAATCGGCACATATTTCGAAGCTTCTTCAATACGCTCCTTGATTTGTGCTTTATCCTCCAGCTCTGGAAGCTTGGAAGAGAATAATCCCAATACGACAAGCTTATCGTCACTAACATTAACGAGAGATTCAAATCCGCCGGCACGTTCGGTATCAAACTCTAAATAATATGCTTTTACTTTTTCTTGCGCAAATAGAATTTTAGCAATGGTGTCATAAGCACCTGATGAAGCCCATGTAGAATGATAGTTTCCGCGACACACATGTGTTGTAATGATTAGATCCTCCGGATGGTTTTCAATCGCTTTATTATTTAAACTCACATAAAGTGTTCCGATATCTTCTACATTTGCTCCATCATGACGGCTTGCCCAATAATTTTCATCAACAAGCATTCCCCATGTGCAGTCATCTACTTGTAAGTTTCTGCACCCTGCTTCATATAAATCTTGGATAATGGTACGGTATGCAGCTGCAATATCTTCTGCCAATTCATTCTGATTCGGATAAAGCTGATTGGTTATTTCTACATTTTCCGGGCGTTGCAGCTCTGCTAAAAATTGTGCCGGAGCAGGAATGGTCTGTCTTGCCACGACTTCCTCATCGGCAAATTGCTGTATAAATTGGAAATGCTCAACAAACGGATGATTTTCTCCGCTGATTTTCCCAGTTAAACGGGCTGTTTCCGCACGTGTTTCTTCGCCTTGAAATTGGTAGCCCTTTTTAATATCCTGCTTCTCTACCCCCTGCAGTCCCCACATAAAGTCAAGATGCCACCAGGAACGGCGAAATTCTCCGTCTGTAATTGCTTTTAAGCCGACTTCTTTCTGCTTCTGAATTAAATCCTTGATTGCTTCATCTTCTACAGCTTTTAGATCCTGTGCCGAGATGCTTCCCTTTGCAAAAGCTTCACGGGCTTCCTTTAGTTTTTCCGGTCTTAGGAAGCTCCCCACATTATCAAATCGGAATGGTGTTTTTGCACGTACGCCATGTTTACTCGCTACTGTCATTACGAATCTCTCCTTCGTTTCATTGGTTGAAATTAGTCTATCACAGAAAGCTTACTATCAGATAACACCTAAAATCTATCGTTTGTTATAGTTTTTTCCTATATCAAAGTGCTAATAGAAAGTATTCCACAGTAGTTTGATAGCAGCAGCAAATACGAACCTACATTCTATAAATAACACCTATTAAATTAATTCTATGTTATAATAATAAAACAATAGTATACGGTTTCTTCGAGGGTGGTCAGCTCATTCCCTATCGAAAGGGGGTGGTGCTGTATGACAGTTTTTGAAAGTTTAATGCTAGCAATAGCTTTTGCTTCCTTAATTATTGCGGTGCTGTCATTTAATCACAAAAAATAATCCACCCTTGAGTTTAGCGACCAAGGTGGATTATTTCCCTTAACATGCTGACCCTTAAAAGGGAGCCTTGCTATTGACTTACCGTTCGTGTGACACCACGGACGGTACTTCTATTATATTTACTTCTATACTTATTATACCCTATTTTTTTGATTTTTAAAAGTTCTTTCAAATAACTCGTGAACACTGCATCTCCGAACAGAGACAGACTGGAAACTCCAGCCTGTGCACTAGTTCTTCTTTTATTTCCCCCAAACTTCCTCAGCAACTTCCCTTATTAAACGTAATTTATCCCATTGCTGCTCTTCCGTCAGAATATTTCCTTCTTCTGTTGAAGCAAAACCGCATTGCGGACTGACACATAAACGCTCAAGCGGCACATATTTCGAAGCTTCTTCAATGCGTTTCTTGATTTGGGCTTTATCCTCCAGCTCCGGAAACTTAGAAGAGAATAATCCCAATACGATAAGCTTATCGTCACTAACGTTAACGAGAGACTCAAATCCGCCGGCACGTTCGGTATCAAATTCTAAGTAATATGCTTTTACTTTTTCTCTGCCAAATAAATGTTTGGCAATGGCATCATAGGCCCCGGATGAAAACCATTTAGAATGGTAATTTCCTCGGCATACGTGGGTGGTAATGATTAAATCTTCTGGTTGATTTTCAATGACTTTATTATTTAAGACTACGTATAATGAACCGATTTCTTCTATATTCGAATCATCTTCACAGCTGGTCCAGTGGTTTTTACCGACAAGCCTTCCCCACGTACAATCATCCAGCTGCAGATTCCGGCAGCCCGCTGCATATAAATCCTCAATAACCTTTCGATAAGCTGCAGCTATATCCTCCACGAATTCATTCAGGTCTGGATAGATACTTTTCGTCGTTTCTGCATTATCCGGACGCTGGGATTCAGATAAAAATTGCGCTGGAGCGGGAATCGTTTGTCTTGCCACGACTTCCTCATCAGCAAATTGCTGTATAAATTGGAAATGCTCAACAAACGGATGGTTTTCTCCGCTAATTTTACCAGTTAAACGAGCTGTTTCCGCACGCGTTTCTTCACCTTTAAATTGATATCCTTGATTAAGCTCTTGCTTCTTCACCCCTTGAAGTCCCCACATAAAATCAAGATGCCACCAGGAACGGCGGAATTCTCCATCTGTAATTGCTTTTAAGCCGACTTCTTTCTGCTTCTGAATTAAATCCTTGATTGCTTCATCTTCCACAGCTTTTAGATCCTGTGCCGAGATGCTTCCCTTTGCAAAAGCTTCACGGGCTTCCTTTAATTTTCCCGGTCTCAGGAAGCTTCCCACATTATCAAATCGGAATGGTGTTTCTGCACGTACGCCCTCTTTGCTCGCTACTGTCATTACGAATCTCTCCTTCGTTTCATTGGTTGAGATTAGTCTATCACAGAGATCCCGATATCAGATAACACCTAAAATCTATCGTTCAATATAGCTTTTAACTATATCAAGGGCTACGGCAAACTTTGTCTTTCTTCTTCAATACTGGACTGTAAATAGGCAATATAGGTTTGCGCCATTGGGCTGAGCTCAATATCTTTATGAACGATATAGCCAACATGAATGACTTCATCAACCTTCAACGGAACCGCAATAATATTATCTCCATTCAGCCTCTGACTGATAACTCCCGTCGATATCGTATAACCATTCAGGCCAATCAGCAGATTAAACATCGTTGCCCGGTCGCGGACATGAATATTTTTCGGTCGGGTCAGCGTGCTTAAAATCTCCTCTGAAAAATAAAATGAATTATAATCCCCTTGCTCATACAGCAAATAAGGATACGGCTCCAAATCCTCCAGCGTCACATACGCTTTCTTCGCCAATGGATTATCCCCGCTGATAAACACATGGGGTGTTGCCTCAAATAAACGGTGAAAGGCTAAATTTCCTTCTCTTAAAAATTTACGGATAATCTGCTCATTAAAATCGTTGATATACATAATCCCGATTTCACTGTTTAAATTTTTAACATCCTCGATAATTTCATACGTCCTTGTTTCCCGAAATGTAAAATCATATTCGTCCCGGTCATAATCTTTTAACAGGCGTACAAAGGCACTAACCGCAAAAGCATAGTGCTGCGCAGATACAGCAAAATGATGCTGCGGCGCTGCATTGTTAGAATAACGGTTTTCCAGCAATTCCGCCTGTTCTAAAACCTGTCTGGCATAGCCTAAAAACTCAGACCCTTCTTTGGTCACGTGGATTCCTTTGTTTGTACGCGAGAATATTTTGACGCCGATTTCCTTTTCCAATTCCTTTAACGCATTGGATAAGCTCGGCTGACTGATAAATAAAGCTTGGGCTGCTTTGGAAATCGAACGGCTTCTGGCTACTTCAATCACATATTTTAATTGCTGTAAGGTCATTTCTTTCTCCTTCCTCTGGTTTAATTTTTCCGTTTACTAAACCACAACATCCTAGCAGCAACGCGGACATTCTATGCACACTTTGCTGCTAGAATCACATCATTGGGTAAACGTTGCCTTGACTCGTTTAGATCTGATAAAATAGCCAATCCAAATAAGGTTAATTAAGATAGCGCCCCCGGGCATTTCTCCTTCTACAAATATAGCAGGTATGTTCGATAAAATATTGATACTATAAGCTGTTATCATTAGCTTTGGTAATATTTGTTTCCTTTTGATCCATGTATAAATGATAAATAGATAAAAGAAAAACAGAATGATGCTTGTTATGTATACAACTAAACTGTAAGTCCCTAAAGAAGCAGGATTGATAGCGATGACAAGTAATACTACCGAAATGATACTGAACAAAATCATAATTGCCGGAATAATAAGCCATCCTGCAACGATTGCATAACGAGAATCAGTTTGAAATGCTGACTGATGTTCTTCCTTTTTTTCTTCCACTGCTACGTCCCCTTCTTTGCTCAATTAAAATAAATATAGCAAATTCAGGATATTCCTTCAACTGTGTATTAGACTGCTCAACTCTTTTTAGATTTTCTTATCCATCCTTCCTTTGGTATGTGTTTTCTATAAAACGAAACTTCACTCAGGGAGAGTTTTACGGATGGTTCTTCTCTATAAAAATATCGATTTATATCACGTTAAAAATAATTGGTACGCATACCTCTCTCCATTCTCAAAAGGAAGCTGGATGATTCCCTTGAACTTAAACCCCGCAGACAGAATAACATGCTGCATTGCCCGATTTTTTGGATGTGTATCGATCCGGATTTCCTTGATACCCTTTTCTTCACACATAAACAGCAGCAGCTTCATAAACATTTTTCCGTAGCCCTTCCCGTTAATGTCAGGGTTAATAGCGAATTTATGAATGGTCGCATAGTTATCCTCCTGTGATGTATCCCAATCCCCATATCTTATGGAGGAATAAGCCGGCTCTTCTTCATTCGTTATGATTGCTGTACCGATAATCTGCTCATTTATCGTAAATAGATAATTATTTCCTTTTTCTACCTCCCTTCTTATGTCTTCCTCTTTCGGCGTATCTTCATCAGACCACTGTGGTGATCCAGATGCAGCCAGTTTATTTCTGGCACGGTTAATTATTTGCATCATACCTTCAACATCCTCGAGCGTTCCATTTCTCATTTCCATGTTCATGACAGCACCTGCTTTTATTATTTTTACATTTTCTTCGATGGCTTTCTAAGCGTGGAGAAGACAAAATGTATCTTTTATTTTAAATTATACATCTGTTTTATTTATTTCTAACAATAATTGCTCCCTTGTAAATATACAATCCCAAAAACGTACTGCTGCGCCCTAAATATACCTGTATAATTTCCCGATTCAGTCAGTTGACTTCTTCTCCCTCCTTTGATATATTATCAATGTTATAAAAATTAAAACCGCATACATGATTTAAAGGAATGTAACCTTTAGAGGGCATAACCTGACAAGATAAAGCACGATTCGTGCACTTTATTTTGTCGGGTTTTTTTATTGGATATAACTTACCTTTCACATAGAAGCAGGAGAAGACGTCCAAACTATATAAGATGTACGCAGCTTTTTATCGAACGTTACATTCTAAAATATACAAGGAGGAATACAAATGAGTTACGAAAAACTGGCAAAAGACATCGTGGAAAACGTTGGCGGCGATAAGAATATTAAAAATGTCGTCCACTGTGCCACACGATTAAGATTTCAACTCAGAGATAACAAGAAAGCAAACAAACAGGTACTTGAGGAAATGGACGGAATACTTAGTGTTGTCCAGAGCGGCGGACAATACCAAGTCGTTATCGGCCCGCATGTATCTGAGGTGTATAAAGAAGTTGCCAAAAATACAAATATTGATAATAAGCAGGATGATAGTAATGATGACGGCGAAAAAGCGAATTGGGTAGCGCAGGTTTTTGATGTGATATCGGGAACGTTTTCTCCTTTATTAGGAGCGCTTGCCGGAGCAGGTATGTTGAAGGCTTTGTTAATCGTATTAACGATGACAGGGGCACTCAGTGAAGAAAGCAGCACCTATTTGATTTTATCAGCTGCCGGAAATGCCATATTTTATTTTCTTCCTATTTTTATAGGTTTTACCCTCTCTAAGCGTTTGGGCGCCAACCCTTATGTAGGCGCATCCATTGCGGCGGCATTATTAGAGCCTAATTTAACTGGTTTAATTGACAGTAATGCATCCTTTTTAGGAATACCAGCCATTGTAGTAGACTATTCTTCTACGGTATTTCCTATCTTTATTGCCATTTTAATTTATGCTTTACTTGATAAAGGCCTAAGGAAGATTATTCATAAAGATTTACAAATGTTTTTGGTCCCTATGCTATCGCTGCTGATTGCTTTCCCGTTAGCTGTGCTGATTTTCGGACCATTTGGAACATATGTAGGAGATGGTATTGGAGCAGGCATCGAATTTCTTATTGAAAGAAGCGGATTATTAACGGGTGCTGTGTTAGGCGGAGGCTGGTCCTTCTTGACATTGTTTGGTTTACACTGGGGAATTGTTCCAATCTCCATTCAAAACCTTGCAACTGGCGGCGATCCGCTGACACCGATGTTTGCAACTGCAGTGTTCGCGCAAATTGGTGTAGCACTCGGAATCCTAATCCGGGCAAAGGATAGAAAATTAAAAGCATTAGCTGGTTCTACGATGTTACCAGGTGCCCTTGGCGGCGTCACAGAGCCAATTCTTTACGGACTTATCCTGCGTTATCGCAAGACGATTATCTATCTGCTTGCCGGCGGTATCATTGGCGGTGCAGTTAATGGTATGCTAGGATCTGAAGCACTTGCATTTGCTTTCCCTAGTTTCTTATCTATACCTGCATTCTCTCCTATCGGAACCTACCTAATAGGAGTATTAATAGCATTTGCAATTGGCTTGATATTAACATTAGTTTTCGGTTTTGAAGTAACGGACAAAAAAGCCGCTGGCAACGAAAAAGAACAGAATACACCTGCAAAGGCAGCAGAATCAGAGCCAGCACAGAAAAAAGAACAATTAATCGAACAAGAAGCCATCAGAAGTCCATTAACAGGTATCGTCAAGCCTTTAAGCGACGTAAACGATCCAGCCTTCTCCTCTGAAGCAATGGGAAAAGGAGCTGCTATCGAGCCGACAGTCGGTGAAGTTGTGGCACCAGTGAGTGGCGAGATTTCCGCTATTTTCCCAACCCATCATGCTGTTGGAATCACATCGGAACATCAGGCTGAAATCTTGATTCATGTTGGTTTAGACACGGTACAGCTAGAAGGAAAACACTTTGAAGCGCTGGTAAAGCAAGGAGACACTGTGAAACAAGGGGATCCACTGATCCGGTTTGATATTGAAAAAATCAAAGAAGCAGGATTTGATGTAACAACCCCAGTTATTGTCACGAATACAGATAAGTTCACAGACCTTATTGTAACGGATGATGTAGAAGTAAAAGCGAATGATGATTTTATTCGGGCAATTGTATAAGTAAGTAGCTGCTATGCCTCCAAACTCCTGCCTTCCTTTAAGGTCCGGAGTTTGGAGGCTTTTTTCAATCATAAAAAGAAAAAGCCATTAATGAAGCTCCTCTCGCTCTTCAAATGACTTTATTCTTAATAAAACGTATTTACTTCATCTTTCATAACCCGGTTAATCCATCATTCGCTTCTTAAATGTAACGGCAGCCAACACTACCATCGCCGCAGCCCATGCTCCAATAATGGCAAATGGCTTCCACAGCTCTCCAAACCCAGCTCCTGCATCTTCCAACTCTACAATTTCCTGCAGCTGGAGTCCTGGTGTATATTCTAATATTTGTAAGAAAGCATATTGCTCCGCAAACATAATAAACATATTTCCCATCCCAAATATAAACATTACAGGCAGGATATATACAGATGCTTCTAACACACTTCTAGTAATTAAGCCCATCCATGTACCTAATGCAATAAAGAAAATCAAGGACAGAACAATTCCAGCCATTAAACCGATTCTGCCGGAGAAAGAAAAATCCATAATAAACATACTGATACCCGTTACAATCACGGTAATCAAAATCGTTACTGCACTTTTTCCCGACAATATTTCGGTCAATGTTGCCGGGGAAAGCATCAGACCGCGTAACGTGTTTTTCTCTTTTTCTTCTGCTATCATCGCACACTGCAGGAAAGTACCAACTAAAGCAAGCGACATGCTGATGACAAACAAATGCATCTCTATCGTTACATTATCCATTCGACCATATATGACGGCAAAGATAAGCGGCATCAATGCAGTAGACGAAACATACATATTTCGATATAAATCTTTTAAATCCTTTTGAAAAATGGCCATAAATCGTTTTACAGAAAATGTCATACCAGTTCCCTCCCTGTTACTTCAACAAAGATATCTCCTAATGTTGGTTCTTTTGTATAAATCCGCTCCACCATTTCCCGGGAAATATATTGTTGAATTTCCTCAGCACTAGATGATTGAAGTGGAAGCTCCAATTCTCGCCCATCTTTCAGTTCGAGTCCAATTACCTCTTCCCGATACTGTTTTTTTAGCTGTTTTGGTTCGTCTAAAAGCTGGACAACCCCTTTATTTAAAAAGGCTACCTGGCTGCATAGATGATCTGCTTCCTCCATATCATGCGTGGTCAGAAAAATAGTCGTTCCCTGTCGATTCAGTTCTTTTAAACCGTTATGAATATGTTTTGAATTCGCAGGATCCAATGCCGATGTCGGCTCATCTAAAAATAACAACTCAGGCTTATGCAAAAGTGTTCTTGCCAATAATACGCGCTGTGTCATTCCTTTAGACAGCTTAGCAACCTGTGTTTTTTTCTCCGAACCTAAATTAACTGCTTCCAGCGCCTCATCGATCCGCTGTAAAGATGTACCATATAAATCTGCATAAAGCTTTAAGTTATCATAAATAGTCAGCCGTGCGTATAAACCGCTATTATCCGTCACAACCCCAAAGCGTTTTCGATATTCCGGTGTATTTAATTTGGAAACAGGTTCTCCAAAGACCTTCGCTGTCCCTGCTGTCGGCCTCATTTGTCCAGTTAAAATTTTTATAGTTGTTGTTTTCCCAGAGCCGCTCGGACCTAAAAACCCAAATGTTTCACCCTTTTTCACTTGAAAAGAAACATTGTTTAATCCTTGCTTTTTACCAAAAATCTTCTCTAAAGATATCACTTCAATCATATTCTCCATCCCTGAAACCTCCTGTATCAGTTAAGTTGCCTGTGACTACAGAATAGCTTCTTTTCAACAATGGTGCAGTATATTTTCGACGAATGGAGTATATATCACATTGAATTATGCTTATTCTACCCCCAATAATTCTTTCAGCTCGTTCAACTTTGATTTCGATAATGGAACCTCAGAGCTTTTTTTATCTACAAGAGATAAGCTGTAGCTGTTTCTCGTCCATGTAATTACTTCTCTTATTTTTTGAAGATTCACAATATAAGAACGGTGACAGCGAAAGAATCCTTGATGAGACAAGCGCTGTTCCAATTCTTTTAAGGTAAAACCTGTAGGAAACCCCTCTCCGCGAGTATACAGATAGGATTGTCCTTCCTGACTTTCGATGTAATCAATCTCCTGCGGATCAAATAAAATAATCTTATCCTCTACTTTTGCGGAGATTTTATTTAACTGGAAAGTTTGCTTTATTTGAACCGCTTCTTCTGCTGTTTCTTTAACATTTGTTTCTGTGGAGGTTAAACGTTCTTTCTCCTCTGTTTCCACGTCCATTTGCTGTATCCCTTGCTCATTTAGACGATAGACCGTATCCGAAATGGTCACAGCACTCTCCGTACTTGTCGTTAAAATCAATACCGCTTTTTGCTGTTTCTGCAGCAATTCGACAAATTGATGGAGGACCCGTTTCGTTTCTAAATCTACATTGACCTCAGGCTCTTCGAAGATAACCACTTCCGCCTCCTGCATTAATATTCTGCCAAACTGAACACGACGCTTTTCAGAACGATTGAGCTGATGCATCTTCCATTTCGCTTTTTCCTCCAGTTGGATTTGCAATAGTACTTCCTTTATGGAAGTCTTGCTTTGATATAAAGAGCCGATAAATTTCAAATATTCCTGTACCTTCAATCTTTCATAAATGCCCTCTTCATACCAGCAAATCCCTAAAGAAGAAACGTATTTCTGCTTATCCTCCTGTAATGTCTGTTGCTTGATTTGAATCGATCCATTCCGCACATTTTCTTTTCCGATAATCATCTGCAGCAACACCGCACGTATATTAACAGTGGATTGAATTGCCTTTATTTCTCCAGGTTTTACTTCTATATCTATTTTCGGAAATAAGGTCTGGTCTCCCTGACGATATTCCATTCCGTTTATGCTTAACATGTTTCATTCCTCTTTCTATTGATAACATCCTTTATATGAGCTTGCAGTCTAATGATTATTTCATGACAAACCGTTGAATCTTTGATACAGTAGACTCAAAGATAATAATGAAAAGCAACTACTAGGGGAGCCCAACATCGCGGGCTGAGAGGGAAGCATGCTTACTTTCCGACTCTTACAAACCTGATCTGGCTAATACCAGCGTAGGGAAGTAGTCAATCAACATATGATTACTCTCAGTATACCAAATCAGGCTTCTCGATAAAGCCTGATTTTTTATTTTTACAAAGTAGTTACCTTTTCATTTCCCTTAAATTAGAAGGAGATGATTGGATTGAAAAATCGCACACGCCTGTTAACAATGATGGCTGTACTTGTTGCTATCGGAACGATTGGATCACAATTGCTCTGGTTTCCTGCCGGAGTTGCCAGAGCCTATCCTGTTCAACACGCTATCAATGTTATTGCCGGGATTATGCTCGGGCCGGGTCCGGCAGTTATTGTCGCATTGATGATTAGCCTGCTCCGAAACCTTTTAGGACTGGGAACCTTGGTTGCTTTTCCTGGAGCAATGATTGGAGCTTTTGCTGCTGGGGTATTGTATAAGAAAACGCAGAAATATCCAATGGCAGCTCTTGGAGAAATTATTGGCACCGGAATTATCGGCTCTTTCTTTGCAGTTCCGATAGCCAATCTGCTTATGGGAAGCTCTGCGGGAGCATTTGCCTTTATCCCGGCATTTGTTGTAAGCAGTGTCTCTGGTGCATTGATTGGCTGGCTGTTAGTCAGCCGTCTCCCGGCACAGCAGTTTTCTTTAACAAAATAATTTACTTTATTCTATCCAAGGAGGATTTTTATTATGAGTCAGGTTCGTTGTGCATTAACCATTGCCGGTACAGACCCTAGCGGTGGCGCCGGTATTCAAGCAGATTTAAAAACATTTCAGGAGTTAAAAACCTATGGCATGTCCGTGATCACTTCCGTTGTATCTCAAAATACGACAGGGGTCCGCTCTGTAGAGCATATGCCGCTTTCCATGATTGAGGACCAGCTGGATGCAGTGTTAGAAGATATGCCCATCCATGCTGTGAAAACAGGAATGATTGCAAGTAAGCAGATGATGGAATTAATCGTAAAAAAATTGGAGAAGGTTGATGCACCTTATGTCATGGACCCAGTGATGGTGGCTACCAGCGGGGACTCATTGATTGATGAAGAGGGCCGCAGCTTTTTACGGCAATACCTTCTTCCATTAACAACGGTTGCAACACCGAATATTCCGGAGGCAGAATTCCTGACTGGACGATCCATTACAACTGAAGATGATATGAAAGGCGCAGCCGAATACCTTGTTCATGAATATGGTGTAGATGCAGCCTTAATAAAAGGCGGCCATTTAAAAGGACAAGCAATCGATTTTCTTTATGACGGGAAAAAAATGCATAGCTATGCTGCAGAACGCATTGATACGAAGAATACGCACGGAACAGGCTGTACCTATGCCGCTGCGATTGCTGCTTATTTGGGGAAAGGCTGTCCGCTTCCGGAAGCAGTAAAAAAAGCAAAAGCATTTGTGACTGCTTCCATTTCGAAATCCTTTGACCTTGGAAAAGGGAACGGCCCGACAAATCATTGGGCTATCCGGGAAACCACAGAAAGGAAGATTACGCATGAATCCTGATATTATTCAGCAAGCCAGAAACAACACACCGCTTATTCATCATTTAACCAACCAGGTCGTCATGAACTTTAATGCAAATGGACTGCTGGCTTTTGGGGGCAGTCCTGTCATGGCAAAGGAAATACGGGAAGCTACAGATATGGCCAAGGCCTCCGATGCACTTGTCTTGAACATCGGCACCATTTTAGAAAGCGAAGCCGATGCAATGATTACTGCAGGCAAAGCCGCTAATGAAAAAGGAATTCCTGTTGTTCTGGATCCCGTTGGCGTGGCTGCGAGCTCTTTTCGAAAAGACATGGTCGAAAAGATTCTACAAGAGGTACGTCCAACAGTTATCAAAGGAAATGCAGGTGAGATTGCTTCCTTGGTCGATGCAAACATCCAATCACGCGGAGTAGATTCTGTCGGCGAAGGAAATGTAGATGAAATTGCAGAGCAAGCAGGCAGAAAATATGATACTGCAATTGTGATAACTGGAAAAACAGACGTTATCCATGCTGATCAAAAACTAATTTATAATCAAACAGGGCATCCGCTTCTTTCTAATATTACTGGTTCCGGGTGCTTATTAGGGTCTATTGCTGCCGCGTGCCTGACGACTTCTTACACCGTCTCAGAGCAGCTCAGCTCCGCACTAAGCTTTTACGGACTGGCGGCTGAACATGCAGCAAAACTGCCGCATGTACATGGTCCGGGAACTTTTTTACCAAGCTTTATTGATGCCTTATCCTTTACACCGAAGCAGTTAAATGGAGGATTGGAAGATGATTTTTAATCGAGAGCTATTAAGAAAATATTTTATTATGGGAAGTCAAAACTGTCATAGAGACCCTAACGCTGTTTTAGAAGAAGCGCTTGCTGCCGGTATTACCGCATTTCAATTTCGTGAAAAAGGGACTGGATCATTGAGCGGAGAGAAAAAGCTTCAGCTTGGCAGGGAGCTTAGAGAACGTTGCCGCGCACATGATGTTCCATTCTTTATTAATGACGATATTGAGCTTGCGGAGGAATTGGAGGTGGATGGGATACATGTCGGACAGGATGATATGCCTGTCAAAGAAGTTCGCACCAGGTTTTCAGATAAAATCATTGGCTTATCCATCTCCACACAGGAGGAACTGGATCGGAGTCCGCTTGAGCTGGTGGATTATATTGGTGTCGGTCCTATTTTTACAACGTCTACAAAAGAGGATTCAAAACAAACGGTCGGACTGGAGTGGATTCATACCATCCGCGCTCAATTTCCAGATATACCAATCGTGGCAATTGGAGGCATTCAGACAGAAAATGCCCCTTCTGTCATAGAAGCAGGTGCTGACGGTGTTTCCTTTATTACTGCTGTTACAGAGGCCGATGATATTAAGGAAGCTGCAGATAAGTTATAACGGGCACCCTCCATTTTTATTATCTGCTAATGGCGCCCATTCTGCCTATAATGAAGCGCAAATAACGCAGATACCTCATATGCTATTAGGGAACATCAGCCTAATAGAGGAGGAAAATTATGAATCATTTTCAACCACAGCATCCAAACGGGCAGGAAAACAGACAAAATAACCTGCCCGGACAGATGTTAAATAATTATTTTCAGCCAGCGCCGCAGCATGACTATTCCAATGGAGCTTTTACCGGCAGACCGGACGGAAAATCTGGCGGAGAGGGCGGCTATCAGGCAGAACCGTATTCTGCTAATTCTATGCCGCCTCAATACGATCATCAGCAGCCTGCTAATCCTATGGCGGCTCCATATGAACAGCAGCAGCCTGCGAACCATATGGTGCCTCCATATGAGCAGGAGCATCATTCATCGCCGGAGCGAATCGGCGGCTTTTTTCCTGGTGCACCAAATGGAAATGGAGCAAATTTCCCTGAGGGGATGATGGAACAAATGATAGATATGTTCCCTGAACCTCCAAATAACAATGGGAATGGAGGGGCCTTTCCTAATTGGCCGCCAGCTCCATCCTTCCCAAATTTCCCTGAGAACGGAGGAAATGAAGGACCTCAAGGGCAGCAGCCTGCACCGGCAGGAATGGGCGGGATGAACAGCCAGCCTCCGATGGGTCCGCCGCCTAATTTTGTGCCGCAAAAACAACAGGTGCAGACATTCGCAGTCGACCCTGGCGGTATCAGACATTGCATGTTCCGCTTCACCTATATTTGGCCAAATCATGGCAGAGGATTTTGGGCCTTCCCGACCTTCTTAGGAAGAAACTCGATTGCCGGATTTCGCTGGAACGGGTTCCGCTGGGTTTACTTTGGGATGGACTTAAATAGCATTGAATCCTTCCAATGTATGTAAGGATGATAACATCCGTATATAATGAAAAAAATGGACAGCAGAAGAGCATTGCCTTCGCTGTCCATTTTTTTCATTTCTTTATTTATATTTTTTATCTTCTTTTTTACGCATTTCACGCTGCCAGATCAGCCCTTGCTCCAGCGCCATTTTCTTTGCAATTTTCGGCGCGTTCCAAAGAGGCGGCAGTATCAGTAACGATACCGGTACAGCAGATATAACAATCGAGTTTTGAATCGATGTAATACTGTCTTCCCCAATGGAAAGAATAGCTGCTGTAAATGCTCCAAAAAGCACAGCCCAGCATACCCGTAACCAGCGCTTCGGATTATCATGGCCCGATAGTGTAGCTGCAACGGTATAAGACATGGTATCGGCTGTTGTAGCAACAAATACAATCGATACCAGCAAGAATGCAACGCCCATTACGGTGCCAAGCGGAAGCTGATCGGTAATTGCCATCACAGCTGCCGGCATACCGCCCTCTGCTAATGCAGTAGAAACAGAACCTTCATCCTGCATTTCAAAGAAAATACCTGTTCCGCCAACAATGGAGAACCAGAAATTCGTTACAAGCGGGGCTGCCACTGATACTGCAATAACCAGCTCCCGAATCGTTCTTCCTCTGGAAATCCGGCTGATAAAGACAATAAGCATTGGCGCATAGCCAATAAACCATGCCCAGAAAAAGAGTGTCCAGCCTGACAGCCATTCGCCGTCTCCTCGGTAGAACATCATCTCGAACATATTTTGAATATGCACACCCGTTCCGCCGACAAATCCATCAATTATAAATGCAGTAGGTCCAATAATAAGAACAATAACGCCAAGAAGAATGGTAAATTGGACATTCCAGTTACTTAAATGATAAATTCCTCTATCTACTCCAGTCGCTGCCGAAATTGCTGCTACCGCAACCAGAGCGACCACTACTACAATGCTCATTGTCAATGTGTTCGGAACATCAAATAAATGATTTAAACCATAAGAAATCTGCAGCCCCAAGAACCCGAGCGGGCCCAATGTTCCTGCTGCTGTTGCAATAATAGATACGACATCTGCAGCCGTACCGATAACACTTTTTTCAAAAATCTTCTCTCCAAAAATAGGATATAATAATCCACGCGGCTTTAATGGATAGCCTTTTTGATAATGGACATACATCATAACGATAACAGCTAAGGTACCAAGAATTGCCCATGCAAGGAATCCCCAATGCATAAATGCTTGAGCAAATGCCCCTTCAATAAAGTTAAATTGTCCTCCGCCAAAAAGCGGCGGGGTATCCATATAATGATACATTGGCTCGGCAGCTGCCCAGAAGACACCGCCTGCAGCCAGCAAGGTAACTAATATCATACTAACCCAGCCAAAATAGCTGTATTTAGGTTTATCCTGTTTTCCTAATCTTACTTTTCCATACTTTGATATCGCCAATCCTAAACCGATAGCGAAATTAAGGAATAAGAGTATTTGCCAATAAGCTCCAAACCAATCAGCAGACAAATTAAATAGGGTATTTACTGCATTATCCACCATATCACTGTTGATCAGCGACAGGATAATAAATACTACTAAAAATCCTCCACTGATATAAAAAACTGGCCAATCTAAACCTTTTCCTTTTCCTGACTTCACATTTTACCTCCTGTTTTGTGTAAGCGCCTATCCTTACATTTATATATCATGGATAGACCTGGGGATAAAAGCAGCTTTTCCGTAAAATCCTTGACACGCTTTTATCCTCTCACGTGTTTTATTAGCACATATCTTTCTATTATAGTTACGTGCTTCCTACAACACAACCCGCATTTTAAAGACCTATTCAGCGAATTACTTTGAATATAGAAGTATTTCCCTTATTAAACATTATTAAACCCTTCTCAGTCCCCAAAATAAAAAAATCTCGCGGAATATAGCGAGATTTTCTTCTGATAATTTTTATTTATTTTTTCAAGTCTTACGAATTAATAATTTTATCAACGGTTTCTTCCACTTCATCTCTGGACATTTTTTCTTTCCCGGTTTTCAGAGCATTTAATGTTTTATGCGCAAGTGCCAGTGGAATACGGCAGAAAAGCAGGATATTTTTCGTAGTAATTTGCGTCATATATTGATCTGCTTTTTGCAAATTCGCTTCAGCGTAAGCAAACATTTCTTTTTTGGACCAGTCATCCGGAAAGAATCCGACTCCTCGTTCTGCGTCCTCGTCCACATTCCGTAATATATTCACAGCCTGTAATCCACGACCGTAGCCAATAGCCAAGTCACGATCTGTTTCGGTCCCATCATACCAATTCCATATATCAGACAGCATTACGCCGACAAGACCGGCTACATAATATGTATATTCATCTAAATCTTCTTTTGTCTGTACATTCCATTCTTTCCTTGTCCACTTGGCCATCCCCTCTGCCATTTCACTGGTTGAATCTTTTACTTTCTGCTCGATATCATCGGGGCAAAAATCAATCCAGTCCGGCAGGCGCAATGTCACCTCTGGAAGTTCCTTTTCATGAGGAGCTACCAACTGCTCATAAGCTCCACGCGGAAACACAGGTTCCTTCAACAAACGGCTTGTCTCCATTAATAAGTGCTGCTTTACTTCTGCATCCATTTCCTCGTGATCTTCTATCTCATCCACAGCGCGCATGCAGAGGTAAGCTGAACCAACTGTTTTCCGCAACGTTTTGTTCAACAGTTTAATGGGGATATAAAATGTTCTGCTCGTCTGTTTTAAAACCTTCATTGCATCTTTTTCTAATGTTGCTTTGCTGCTCACCCAAAACTCCTCCTTATTTCATGCGGTTAATACCAGTATAACAAACAAGTTTCTTTTTTTCCTTAAAAGTGTTGAATTCTCATTAATTTTCACATAAAATTCTTGTGCTATCTGTTCCTTTTAAGCTAAGATAATAAATAGTGTTTTGTAAAACGAAAATTCATTCCGTGGGAGTTTTTGCTTTTCTTCGCAATAAGTATAGATGCTGAAAGCGTTTGTTTAGACAATCATAACTAATCCAAGATAATTATAGATAAGGCGTGTTGTTTTATGAATAAAGGTGTGTATTTGTTAATGACCATTTCATTCGTTGTCGGAATGGTTGAATTAATTATTGGCGGCATTCTCGATTTAGTCGCAACAGACTTAGACGTATCCTTAGGAAAGGCAGGACTTTTGATTACGATTTTCTCTCTGGTTTTTGCTGTTTCCTCTCCTATTTTACTTTATTTAACAGCTTCTGTGGAACGGAAAAAGCTGACGATTATTTCTTTATTCATCTTTTTGCTGGGAAATATACTAGCTGTTTTTAGTTTGAACTATACGATGATTTTTATTAGCAGAATTATTTCCGCAGCAAGTGCTTCCTTATTAATTGTACTTTGTACAATGATGGCGTCCTCGATTGTGAAGCCTGCTTACCGCGGTCGGGCTATCGGCACCGTAAGTATGGGAGTAAGCGGATCTCTGGTTTTCGGAATTCCATTTGGTTTAATACTCGGTGAATCATTTGGCTGGCGGGCGCCGTTTGTACTTATTGCTCTCTTAACAGTTGCTTCTATTATATGTGTTTATTTGTTTATGCAGCGTGTTCCTTCTTCGGAAAAACCCTTGCCGATAACAACACAGCTAAAAATGATTCGCAACCCAAAAATTCTTTTTATCCTGCTGACTACGTTCTTTGTGTTAGCTGGGCATACTGCGTTATACGGCTACTTGAATCCATTTGTAAAGGATTTTATGGAATTGGACGGCATCTGGTTAAGCGCCATTTATCTGATTTTTGGTATTTCTGCTGTCAGCGGCGGTGGTACAGGCGGCACATTATCCGATTTATTTGGACCAAAACGAACCATTCTTGCTGCCATTGGTTTATTTGTAGCTACGATTATAATTATCCCTGCTTCATCATTCCATGTGGTATTATTCCTTGTCGTGCTTATTCTATGGGGAATGCTCAGCTGGGCAGTCTCTCCACCGGTTCAAAGCTATTTGATTGAGACCTCTCCACAAAATTCGAGCATCCTGGTCAGCCTAAATAACTCTGCTTTACATCTGGGTATTGCAGTCGGATCCTTTGTTGGAAGCATCGTCATTGAACAGGCCAGTGTAGATAAGAATGCCTATGTCGGCGGAGCAATCGTTTTATTAGGTCTGTTTACTGCTTTGATTGCCCTAAAGGGATATAAACGTCCGCAGGTTACAGCTGAATCTGAATAGTTTCTTCCTTTGTAAAGCTTTGCTGTTATATATGAACCCCTCTGAAAGCTTCTTTTTTTCAGTTTTCAGAGGGGTTCCTTTCTGCCCACACGCTATATTTTTAACGGAAAACAACAGCTGCCTCAGGAATACGTTTGTTTATCTTTCTCACCACATGAGCTCTTTTCCTTCTTTATAATAGTTCGTCTGTATATCACAATAGGAAACACTCCTAAAATAAACCCAGCCAGCGCAAAAATCTCTGTTTTCCCGATACTATAGCCAATACTTACACCCAGGCTTAAGAAAATAATAAATAATGCTCCGAGATGATAAATTCGCACAGTTCTCTTCCCCTTTTTATCTATTTATATGAAAAAATAGCAAAAATGGCACAGCCGCTGGATTCATTCCGTTAAAACCATTCTAAAATGTGACGATTTTTTAAATCGCTGATTATTCCGCTTTAAGAAAACGGTTACATATATAAACGCTTATCTTTTCTAAAAAGTATGTGTAAAATAATACTCGAAAGTGATAAAAAATCCCCTAGCCAAAAAAGAGAAGGTACTCTATCATAAAATGTATGCTTTGCAGGGCATAATACATTTACG
>NZ_JBHSFT010000011.1:0-129758 GCF_042654105.1 Oceanobacillus aidingensis
ATAAAGCAATACAAAAATTAATCAAAAATCAAGTACAGCAATGGGTGGCAGGTTTACCTAACTATATCAAGGGTTACATGTCTATTTCAGTGTGCGAAAGTTGAGGGTTTAAATAATCGATAATTGTTTAAATCCATCGAAATAGATGTGTTTTTGTCTATTTTACATGATATATTAAAACTAGATGTAATTGCTGTGTTGGTGCGAGGAGGAAATGAACTTGGCTCAGGCTGTATTTAAGATTCGGAATAAAAAAATATATTTTACGGAACTGTTATCTTGGGATGTATTAAATGAGTCAAAGGATATCATTTCTGGAGAAGATTATGATAATATACTTTCTCATTATATCGGACCTCATGTCGCATTAGAATTTTCAAAGCTGGTTGATGGTGAGGAAGAGCAAATTCATTTTAATGCAACGGTTAATAGAAAAAACGGAGAAATGGTGCTGCTGAGTATTTTTGGCTATCAAATTCAATCAGAGGATGGGGTAGAAGTGTTCGGAATCATTTCTGATGACAGGGAAGCAAATAATCAATTAATGAAGGCATTAAAAGAGCTGTCAGATATTAAATATGCGTTGGACCAATCTGTGATTTTAGCCATTACAGACCGGCAGGGGAAAATCATTCATGCAAATAACCTCTTCAGTGAAATATCCGGTTATTCTCATGACGAGTTGATTGGAAATACCCATCAGCTGATTAATTCAGGCTATCATTCCAGAGAATTTTTTAAAGAGATGTGGCGGACAATCGGATTTGGCGGAGTTTGGAAAGGCGAAATCAGAAATCGTGCAAAAGACGGCTCTTTTTATTGGGTGGATACAACTATCGTACCGGTGAAGAATGAAAAAGGAAAGCCGGTGCAGTATATTGCGATGCGCTACGATATCACGGATAAAAAAGAAAATCAGGAAAAGATACGGATGATGGCCTTCTATGATCATTTAACAGGGCTGAAGAATCGCCGTAAGTTTGATGAAAATTTAATCCAAAAGATAGCATATGCTAAAGAAAATCAGGAAAGATTCGGAATCATGTTTGTTGATTTGGACGGCTTCAAGTATGTGAATGATACGCTTGGACACATCATAGGAGATGAATTGCTTATCGCCGTTGCCCGCCGGCTGGAGGAAATCGTCAGTAAGAATGGAGTTGTTGCAAGGCTCAGCGGTGATGAGTTTGCCATCCTTATTGATTTCATCACTTCCCCGAGAGATATGCAGCGCTATGCAGAATCTATTATTACCAATTTTAAAGAGCCTTTTGCTATTGAAGGCTATCAATTAAGCACGACAGCAAGTATCGGGATATCGACCTATCCAGAGGCTGGTTCAGATGCGCCTACGATGATGAAGCATGCTGATTTGGCAATGTATCGCGTGAAGGGCTTGTCTAAAAATGATTACCGGTTTTTTGACAGGGAGATGCGAATCTCGAATCAAAGAGCGTTTCAAATAAAAAATGATTTACGAATAGGTTTAGATAATAATCAATTTTATCTTGTATATCAGCCTAAAGTATCTCCAGGGAAAAAAGATATTGTTACAAGCTATGAAGCGTTGATTCGTTGGCAGCATCCGGAATTTCAGGAGGTATCTCCGGGTGAATTTATTCCTTTAGCGGAAGAATTGGGTATGATTAATGAAATCGGTGATTGGGTGCTGGAAAATGTTTGCAGGCAGCTGAAGGCATGGAAAACCAATGGTTACGATTTACTTCCTGTATCTATTAATCTATCATCCAGCCAATTTTTGCAGGCCGATTTTGTCGATAAATTCTGGTCTGTTCTTCATGCGTACCAGGTGGATCCAGCTTGGATTCAGATTGAAATCACGGAGAGTCTCTTTATTGATAATGAAAAATACGTGCAGCAAATTTTAAAAATAATGAAGGAAAATGGAATCAAAATTGCATTGGATGACTTTGGGACAGGATACTCTTCATTGGCTTATTTGCAAAAGCTTGATTTAGATATTTTGAAAATTGACCGTTCCCTCATTAGCGGCATTTCGCATTTATCTATCAAGCGAAAAATTGCAACAACCATTGTCCAGCTGGGAAAAAGCATGGGGATGAAGGTGGTTGCTGAAGGAGTGGAAACCAAAGAAGAACTCGATATTCTACGCAATCATGATATTGATGAAATTCAAGGTTATTATTACAGCAAACCACTTGCGATACAAGAAATGTCGGAAGTATTGAAAACAAAGAAGTTGGGTAAATCATAATGTGGTATGCTTATGTGAAAAATGAATAACGTCATTCCGAAAATGATTTATGATTTATTCGGAGATGACGTTATAGCAGGGTATACTTGGTTTTTACCTAAGTGCTTTGCTTTATATAATGCTTCATCGGCCTGATGAATGATTTGACGCGGGTTGCTGCAGGTATCCGGGTAGGTTGCTGCACCAATCGAAACAGTGATATAAATGCTTTCCTTTTGAGAAATCTGAAAGGAGTGCGCTTTCACGTCCTCCAGTATGCGTTCGGCTACCTCCAGCGCATTTTCAATACTGCAGTTTGGCAGCACAATTGAAAATTCATCTCCGCCATTTCGGAACGCCATATCAAATGAACGGATATTTCTGGATAAAATGTCACCAAATTGCGTTAAAATTTGGTTTCCTGCCGGATGCCCATATGTATCATTTATCTGCTTGAACTGGTCAATGTCCAGCGATAAAATAGTCAGCTTTTCGTCTTTTATGACTGCTTTATTGACTACCTGGCCCCACACTTTTTCGAAGGAGCGCATGTTTTGCAAGCCTGTTAAAAAGTCTGTAGATACCTCCTCTTTATACTTCGCTAAAAGCATTTCTGTTTTTCCGAGATATCTCACGTAAAAAAGAGAAGCCAATCCGCCGACAAATGATACAAAACAATAAATCGGTAAAAAGCTTAGCAGGGAGAGGTAATCATTTTGAAAGTGGAACATCATCGTGATGGTAAAAACGATATTGGAATAGAAAATCATCACGACAGCTTTTATATATATCTTTTTTTCCATTTTCGTCTGGTATAGCTTATGTATCAATTGAAATCCAATCACTAATGCAATCATTAAAAAGACAGCAGAGATGGAAAAGTCCGACATTCCGCCGATGATAAATCTGCCGGCAATCACCACGATACTGGCAATAATCGCAGGAAATAATCCTTCCAGCAAGATTATGAGCATAATTGGTATAAAACGAAGGTCTACCAAGGCACCTTCTGCGACTTCAATGGAAAATATAATTAACATAACACTATTCAGCCCGCATAGAACCCCGTCGATAATTCCTTTTTGCCAAAACGGTCTGTCAGCAATTTTTAATTTTGATCGGAGTGGTACGTATAGCACAGTTAAAGTGATGATGACGCAAAGATTAATAAAAAAATCATCTAAAAAAAAGAACATGATGTCTCCGTTAGCCAAACGTTTTCCTCTCCTTTACCCAATAATCATGCAGCTTGGACGTCTTGAAATCACGGCTGTGTAGAGCGTAGCCGAATTAAAGAAGCTGCGGTAGTTACCAAAGGAATCGTCAGCTGCTGTTTCTAGTCATTATGTATGTTTTTTATGTATATTTTTAAGCGATTATCCATTATAGATATCGTTTCTTCTTGCAGCTGATGCTTTAGAAATAGTTCTATATTCTAATACTAGAATTTTATCATGAATCGATGTACTTACCAAAATTTAAGATACGTTTTTTAAATATTGTATTCTTTCTTGTGGCAATAATTACTTAAATCGTTTGAACATATAAGCCAATTATTTTCCTGTTCCCGTTATAGTAGAAAAGATGCATCATTTGACAGAAAACTATGTTAAAATAAAGGTAATTCGTAAATCTTTCAGAGTGAGGTGAATGGATAGGTGGATGTTGGGAAAATGTCGATGATTATGAGTCAGGCTAATTTGCAGACACAGGTGTCCTTCAGCTTAATGGGAAAAGTCATGGATCATGCGGAAGCGCAAAATGCGGAGCTGATTAAAATGCTGGATCAGCCGCAGCATCCGAATTTAGGGCATTCCATTGATGTGAAGGCGTAACACTTTTTCTCTGTAGGAATGAAAAAGGAAGATAAAAGCTGCCCCGTTTCGGTGTGAAGAAGCGGGGGTTTTTACATATTAGCAATATATCTGCCAGGAATAAATGTTATTTACTATCTCATAAAATTCTTGTAATCTTATAACAAGATACATAAAATGAAACTTCACTCAGTGGAAGTTTTACAAACAGTTCTCCATGATAAAGTATCCTTCACCTTAGAAAAGGGGCGTGGACGTTATTTCGAATTCTAAAAATCGAGCCCAAATTTTGCAAGAAGAATTGATTGAATTATTAAAAAGAGATCTTATCAGCATGGAAGATTATAAACGCATCTTAACAGCCCATCAGGAATATGCGAAACAGGTAGATAAAAGTATGGATGGGTTAGCGCGTGAGGATGCGGAAGAAGAAGCCTCTAAAGAGAGGTATCAGGCTGCAGAACAGGATCAGCCGGAGGAGGCAGAGGCCTCTTTTTCACAGTCAGACAGCAAGCCTGTTAAAAAACAATCAACCGGGTTTTTCCAGGGCAATAAGGATAAAAAAGAATGGCTGTTGACTCCAGAGGAGCGGGAAGCGGCAAAGCAGAAGAAAGCGAAGCCGGTCCGCGAACCGAAAACAGCGGAGCAGGTCAGAGAAAGAAATATTACCTGGCTGCTTATTTTAGGAGTTTCTTTTCTGTTAATCAGCGGTTTAGTTGTGGCAACCAGCTCTTGGGATCAGATGGGAGCCTTGTTAAAGGTTGCGACATTGCTTGGCGTTTCGATTTTCTTTTTAGCATTAAGCGGGTTATCCTCCCGTTTTCTTAAAATCGAAAAGACAGCTTTTGCGTTTTTGACGCTCGGAAGTTTATTACTGCCGATTGCGATAATCGGTATTGGTTTTTTCGGGTTGTTTGGCGATTATTTAACGTTAACAGGAGAAGGGCGTTATTGGCTGGGAATGCTGTGTACTATTGTCCCGCTTCCGTTATACGCTTGGAATGCTTATAAGACAAAAGCGAAATTATTTGTATGGATTTTTTATATATTCCTATCCTTCTTTATCGGATTTTCCCTTGCTGCACTGCAAGTCCCGACAGATGTGTTCTTTTTCCTAATGATGCTGTATAACGGTGTCTTGTTATTCGTGTATCACCATTTTCGGAAAGAGAAGGGGCAAGTGTTTCGTGTGTTTTTACATGAACTGCCGGCCTATGCACAGTTAAATCTGATTGTTTCCACGTTATTAATGCTGTTTGTCTATAATCAGGCTGTGTTTTATAGTTTTAATGTGCTTTTGACTGCATTTCTCTATATGGCGATGGTGTTCGTCTATCAGACAAAGGGCTATCAATTTGTTTTTGCCGCTTTATTTGCTTATGGCATTTACCAGCTGACAGAGAATTCGTTTTTATATACAGCGGATACGTTGATTTATGCATTGATGGGGGCAGCTTATCTCGGATTTGCTTATGTGATGCGGAAGGACAGCTTTGCGAATAAGGCGTTTTATTATATAAGCGGCGTCATTTCGGGCTTTGCTTTTCTCTACATCAGCTTTCAAGGCTTGATTATCCGTGCTGACTGGGATTCCTGGTTTATGCTGCTGGCGTATATTGTTATTGCTGCCACCTATGTCTATCTTGCAGAGGTGACGAAACGGGGCGTTTTTCGCTGGATTGCTCCTGCATTCTTTATTGCGGTCGGGATACAGTTTTGGTCGTTAGCAGTGCATCCGTTTTTTCCGGAAAGCACACTTAACTTTATGTTTTTCTATATGATTATTTTATTTCTGTTTGTCGGTTTCGGGAATCGCATTCCATTTATGCAGGCTGTACAAAAAAGTATGTATTTCTGGTCGATGCCGGTAATTGGAATCATTATCCTGGGTAAGCTGATCCTGCTTGAGTTCGTGGAGATTGCAGTTATATTTGCCTTGCTAGGCGTCGTTGCTTTCTATATGACTGTGGTATCGAAAAAAACGTTGGAGAAGCAAGTTGCTTCCTGGGCTGTTCCAATTAATTGGCTGTTGGCCATGTACATCCTTTATTTTGAATTTGTGGAAGCATCCTATGTTTACCGCAGTCAGCTGGATATTCCTTTTCAACTGGCGGGCGCCGGTGTCGTGCTGCTTGGAATCAGCCTTATCTGGAAGCAGAGAAAGCAGCAGGAATTGACCCGGACAACGTTCTATACGGGTCAGGGAAGCTATCTATTAGCTATGCTTCTGCTGTTTGTTGGATTTACCGGAGATGAAATATTTGTAAGACCTGTCATTCTGTTGATAGGAATCGGCGTCGTCTACTGGCTGGTTCGTTTTACTGGAAAGCCTGTGTTTTGGAGTCTGGTTGCGGCGGTAAGTTTAGGATTTTATGTATCGTTGCTGCGCACATTTTCAATTGATACGTTGGATGGATTTGTCTGGTTTATGCTTGGCCTGCCCATTGTATTCTTAGCGGTGGAACGTTATTTAGGAAAATGGGATGCCGGCTTAAAGCCGTATTTCTTCTATTTTGCGCACGCGGTGCTCTTGTTCCTTGTGCTCATCATAGCAGGGGACAGTGTAGCACGTCCTATCCTTTATCCGGCAGTCTGGCTGCTTCCACAGGCAATCTATACCTATACGGCACTGACAAAGGAAAAAGAATGGGAAATAAAAACGGCTTTATATGCTGGGTTACTGATGCTGCTTGGAGCAGTGGTATCCTTCATCTCTCATTATGAATGGATGGCAGTTATTTCATTTGTTTATGCTTGGCTTGCTGCAGGAATCATTATGATTGCAATCTGGGCAGCAGTATCAGCGGTGTGGAAGCGGCGGATAGAATATTTTCTCATTCCGTTTATGAATCTGGTTTTAGGTATGGGCGTGTTTTTATCTGCAGTAGAGGTGTTTTGGCAGCTTCTCATCTTTACCGGACTGATTATAGTGAATGTATATTTTCTGCATATGCGAAAATGGACATTATACCTTGTGGTGCCTTTATTTTTCTCCATCTATTTATGGCAAATACAAGCGGTATTTGAGGAAACGATTCATTTATGGCTGATGTATACCATTGGATTTGGCATATTAACAGCTGCCGGGAGATATTTATTTTCAAAACTGTATGTTACTACTGAGGGAAGCCTGCGGGCTGTAGACTGGTATTCTCTGATGGCAGTTGCCTATCTCGTTTTTGCATTAAACTGGGCAAATGAGCTGGATACGATTTGGCTGACTGTTATTCCGCTTGTTTTGTTCGCTTCCTGGTTTTTCCTGCAGCAGGATCGTGTGGGGAATCAGATGCTGCAGAAAATATGTATCAGCCTTGGCGGCGTGGTTTGTTTACCGCCTTATTATCTGGTGCTTGATTATTATATTAATGCTATTTCAGAAGTGTTTTATGCGGAGCTTCATGCGCTGCCGGTTCTTGCTTTGGCAATTATTTTGTCTAAGAAAACATGGAATGATTACGAATCGGTGATGCGGCATATTCAGACCGTGCTGTTGATTCTGGTTACGGTGTACCTGATTGCGGATGCGATTCAGAGTGCTACGATAATGGATGCATTGATTATCGGAGTGTTGTCAATTCTTTCCTTACTCGCAGGGATGCGTTATCAATTAAAATCCTATTTCTTTGTCGGAATCGGAACCCTCTTGTTTAATGTGATTTATCAGACACGGCCTTATTGGGGCAATCTCCCTTGGTGGGCGTATCTTCTGATTGCCGGAATATTATTTATCAGCATCGCCAGCTATAATGAATGGAAGAAACAGCGTGATGGGGAAGGAAAGCTGGAGAAAAAGCTGAAGCAAATGATTGCACGGTTTAAAGAATGGAATTAATGAAAGCAGTTTGGGGATGCTAAATTATAAAGCAAATCCAAACTGCTTTTATTTTTATAAAGAAATAAGTGTGCCTATAAAATAATTGCTCTCAGGCAAATTTATTTATGTTTGGCATAAAAAGGCGTATACTATAAATGTAAAATCACATTGGAAAAAATAGAAAGAAGGATTTCTCATGGAATTTAAGAATGTAACGATAGCAGGCAGCGGCGTATTAGGAAGCCAAATTGCCTTTCAAGTTTCTTTTAAAGGATTTAATGTAACAGTTTACGATATTAATGATGAGGCTGTTCATGCTGCAAAAACACGGATGGAGAAATGGCAGCAACGGTATCAAGAAGATATAAATGCAACGGAGGCAGAAGTAAAAGAGGCGTTCGAGAGCATGCACTTCTCTACCGATTTAAAAGAAGCTGCTGCAGATGCTGATTTAGTTATTGAAGCAGTTCCGGAAAATGAAAAAATTAAATTAGATTTCTATCATAAATTAGCGGAAGCCGCTCCGGAAAAAACCGTTTTTGCATCTAATTCATCCACCATGCTTCCAAGTCAATTTGCCGAAGCAACTGGCCGCTCTAATCAATTCTTGATGCTTCACTTTGCAAATGAAATTTGGAAAAACAATACCGCAGAAATCATGAAGCATGAAGGCACAGATATGAACGTGTTTGATGATGTCGTAGCATTTGCAAAACAAATCGGAATGGTTGCATTGCCTATATATAAAGAACAGCCTGGATATATTTTAAATTCCTTGCTTGTTCCTTTTCTAGATGCAGCAGAGGAGTTATTGGTCAATGATGTTGCCGATGCAGAAACCATTGATAAAACATGGATGGTTGCAACTGGCGCTCCAAAAGGTCCATTTGCAACATTAGATGTCATTGGTATACGCACACCGTATAACTTATCTGCGGCAAAAGCAGAAGCTGGAGATAAGAAAGCTGAAAAAGTTGCTGCGTTCTTAAAAGAAACGTATCTGGATAAAGGGAAATTTGGGATTGAATCGGGAGAAGGCTTTTATAAATATCCTCATCCAGCATTTAAAAATCCTGATTTCTTGAAATAAATAACCATTAGAAAAAGCTGGCTGCACTGGACAGCTTTTTCTAATGGTTATCATTATATTGCTGGTATGCCAGCTCCAGCTGCTGAAAATACATTTCCGTTTCATTAGGCTGGCCTGCATTGATAATGATAAAGCTGTCCTCTGTCTGGACAATCATAAATGGAGCGTTGTTGGAACGAATAAATAGCTTGCCGGCTCCCCATCCCTCCATCCGATAATTGCCGAGGTGTTTTCCAAACATGGAAATGCCGTTTGTGCGTATCGTGGTTTCTGGAAGTTCATCGTAGAGAGAAATATCCTCTATATCCGAATACGCCCATATTTCTCCATATAAGCCTGTCATTTCGAAGGAGTCCTCATTTATTTCCAGTTTATTTGGTATAAAAGGAATGGCGAAAACGACAATGACTAACATAAGGGAAAGCAATAACACCGTTTTGTTTATCCGTTTCGATTTCTTTTTCAACTTTTTCGTCATCCAAAAGAATTCCACAAATAAAACGATAAGCATGACAACATAGGATCCTTCAATCGCATAAGGAACATGCAAGAGCTGGAGCAGGAAGCCAAGGCTTAAAATAATGGCTATATGCAGGGTCATCTTGCCGACAGCACGCGGATAGCCTGCTTGAATCATTTCCCGCTGCTCCTCAGGCGTACTTGTATTAAATCCGCTGATTAGATAATAATTTTTGCGTATTAAAATAAGGTAACTGAAAAAGAAAAACATAAGGATTAAAAAGATTTGAATAACGTAGCTGTATTCCATTCGTTTTCCCCTCCAAATTCTTTCTGCACTATAACTACGAAATAAGGGAGAGAAGGTTTCAGCGAATACGAAAAATCAGGAATTTCTATGATAAACAAGCTTGTTTTATCCCGAAATACTTGCTTTATCGGCTGGATAGGATTAAATTATACATTATTAATAATGTACGGATAAAGGTCTGGTGGTTTGATGAATTATCTATTTGTGATGATAGGGGCTTTTTGGGGAGCGATCGCCCGCTATGGGGTCAGTCTATGGCTTGGTGATATGACTTTTCCAATGGCAACGATAACGGTAAATATCATTGGTTGCTTCTTGTTAGGCTTTTTACTGACGCTTGTTTCGCTTTCCAGACATGATCGCCGCATATGGGCGTTGACGTTTGGCACCGGGTTTCTAGGCGCATTTACAACATTTTCTGCCTTTGCATTAGATGCATTGCTGTTAACCTTGCCCATGGCTCTGCTTTATATTGGGATAAGCGTGGTTGTGGGAGTCATTTTTGCCGGGGCAGGAGTTTGGACAGCGCGTGTTGTCTATGCACGAATCAGGAAAGTATAACAAGCAGAAGGAGGCGTCATTCTTATGTTTTTTGTAGGGGCAGGCGGTGCCGTTGGTGCATTATTGCGTTACATCATCAGTGAATATATGAAGCCGTTAAAGGCAGAAAAAGGCATTATCTTTCCAGTTGCGACCTGGATCATTAATGTGTCTGGCTCTCTTTTACTGGGAGTGCTATATGGGCTTGATTTGCCATTCGAGCTGTGGCTGCTGTTAGGAGTCGGCTTTTGTGGCGGATATACGACCTTTTCTACTTTCGGGAAGGAAGTAATTGATCTGCTGCTGGATAACAAGTGGCTGGCAGCTTTCTGGTACATTAGCACATCTGCTTTATTAAGTATTGCTGCAGCTTGGGCGGGAATACATAGTGTTTTCATTTTTTCTTAAAAAAGAAACCGCCACCTCGATAGAAAGCCAATTATTTGTAGTTTTGTAAGCGGTTACGTAAAATAGGAAAAGAAGATACTATAAAGGAGAGGTGTTATATGCGAGATAAGGTGGTATTAATCACTGGTGGAGCCGGCGGAATTGGTCAAGCAGCTGCAAAATTGTTTTTAAACGAAGGTGCAAAGGTTGTTTTGGTTGATATTAATGAATCATCCTTAGCAAAAGCAAAGGAATCTCTCACGGATAATCCGGAAAATGTGGGCATTATTCAAGCCGATGTAACGAAGGAAGAAGACGTAAAGAAATATGTTCAGGAAACGGTTGATCAATTTGGCCGCATCGATGTTTTCTTTAATAATGCAGGAATTAATGGTCCTGTTGCGGAAATTACTGATTTGGATAAGGATACCTTTGAACAGATTATGTCGATTAATGTTACCGGGGTGTTTTTAGGCTTAAAACATGTGCTTCAACAAATGAAAAAACAGGGGCATGGACGAGTGATTAATACAGCATCTAATGCTGCCTATATCGGTTCAGCGGGAATGGTCGGTTATATAGCCTCCAAGCATGCGGTTGCAGGAATAACGAAGACGGCAGCATTAGAAACAGCTCCGTTAGGGATTCGTGTGAATGCGGTAGCTCCTGCTGCTATTGATACACAGATGCTTCAAGATATTCAAAATAATTTAACGCCTGGCAGCCGGAGAAATCAGGAGAAGCTTTAAAACAGGGGATTCCGGTCGGAAGATTTGGCGCGCCGGATGAGGTTGCCCAGATTGTCCGGTTCCTGGCATCGGATGAAGCGTCGTTTGTACATGGCGCATTGTATAATGTAGATGGCGGAATGCAGGCGGATTAAATTATCCTAATAAAAAAGCAGTTATCTCGGGTATGTGAGATAACTGCTTTTTTAAAGACTTAAATGCCAGTGTTTTCTACTACGGCATCTTTATTATTAAATTTCTTCTCATCCAGGTTGCCGAGCACTTTGGAAGTGACAGTACCTGAAACCATGCTGCCGTTGACATTGACTGCGGTACGGCCCATATCAATAAGCGGCTCAACGGTAATCAGCAGACCAGCGAGTGCGATTGGCAGTCCCATAGAGGACAGAACAATAATTGCTGCAAATGTTGCTCCGCCGCCGACTCCAGCGACTCCAAAGGAGCTGATTGCTGTAATTAAGACAAGCTGTACAATAAAGTCAAGTGATGTTGGATCAATACCAACAGTTGGAGCAATCATAACGGCCAGCATCGCAGGATAAATACCTGCACAAGCATTTTGCCCCATGGTTGCGCCAAAGGATGCGGACATATTCGCAGCTCCGTCATCCACGCCCAGTGCTTCCTTCTGTGCAGTAATATTCAACGGAATCGCTCCTGCACTGGAACGGGAAGTAAAGGCAAATCCGAGCACCGGGAACACTTTTTTCATAAACGTAATCGGATTTAATTTGAATCCGCTGATGATGAGCATGTGAATAAGAACCATAACAATCAACGCGACATAGGATGCAATCACAAATTTACCAAGCTGAACAATCCCTGCAAAGTTTGTCGTGGCAACCATATTCGTCATCAGTGCTAATACCCCAAATGGAGTTAAACGTAAAATAAGCGTTACAAGCCGCATGACAATGGCAAATACGGCATTCACCATTCGTGTAAACCGTTCTGCCTGTTCCGGCTGTTTCCTGCTCACCCCAAGTGTGGCTATTCCGACGAGAACAGAGAAAATAACGACGGCAATAACAGATGTAGAACGTTCCCCAGTCATATCTAAGAAGATATTGTTCGGGATAAAGTTAATGATCCGCTGCGGTGTTGTTTCCTCTTCCATGGATTCAAAATTTTCTTCCATCGAAGCGCCGCGTTCTGTTTCTTCATGACCCGCTTCGATTTGTTCTGCATTCAAATCAAAAACAAGAGAGGTTACAACACCGAGTGTTGCTGCAACAAGTGTTGTCGAAATAAGTACGCCAATCACCCATGCGGCCATTTTTCCAAGCTGCTTTGTCTCATTCAAGTTAATAATGGCACGAATAATCGAAACCATAACGAGCGGAACCACGATCAGCATTAAGAAGCGAATATATCCGCTGCCGACAATGCCGTACCAATCGAGCGTTCCTGTAAGAATATCTGACCCTTCTCCATAGATAATCTGGAAGAGAGCTCCTAAAACGATACCAATCCCCATACCTGTAAATACACGTTTGGCAAAGGAAACATGCTTTTTCTGCATATAGATTAGTAAACCGATTAATGCAAGTAAAATAACAATATTTAATAATATAAACCAATTATCCATTTGGTATTATCCTCCTTTGATAAAATGTTCTTCGGAAATCCAACAAAAATAGTACGGATTAAACTATACAACGATTCTATTTTGATTTCAAGATAGTTGCTTTGGATGTGTTTTTATTTTGAAGAATAGGAAAGTATATAAAAAATGCTGAATATAGTCGCTCCAACGGGTTTCATGGGGTGAGTAATCGCAACCCCAGAAATACACTCCGCTTTCCGTGGGCCCCGAGCTCATCTCCTTTAAAGAAGACTTGCTGATTGGCAAGCCGTCAGGCGCAGACAGAAGCAAAGTCGCACTTATGCCCCGCGGGTAGAAAAAAAGAAGTACACTTTTTTCCTGCGGGGTCTTCCCACTGGGACTGCGATTACTCGCCCCATCAAAACCGTCGCTAGAATTTGCGTTATTTCCTTGTAAAAAAGCAAATAAAACATAATTCTACTTAGATGGGAGCGGATGTTGTCGACTCCTGCGAGAAAAGCAACAGGTGATTTAAAGACCAAGCGGTGTTCTTGGTTTTTCTAATTTGTTATGTTTTTAATCTGTTAAAAAACCCTTAGATAGCCGCTGTTCTGAAAGGACACTGTGCTTATCATGAGTAGAGAAAAATATTTTACTGTGAGATGAGTAAGAAAATACCCAACTCAAAATCATTTTTTCAAGGAAAGATAGCTATTTAAAACCAAGTGATTTCCTAGGACTTTATATTCTATGCACGCTAAAGGCGCTGTGCGGCAGGCTGTAATGTAAGTCTTCTATTACAAAAAATCAAAAAAATACGTCATTTTAAAGCGGGAAATCAGACAGACAATAACGGTCTGTTTCGTTTTATATAAAAAATAATTCCTCCGCTTAGTATGTACGAACTTTGAAATAACATAATTGATTTTAAACAAGAAAAGGAGAAGAGGCATCCAGACAGAAATGGATACTGTCTAAATGTCTCTTCTCAAGATGGAGTTGATTATTTAAATGTTTCTTTCTGAACCGTGTATTTTGCCAATTTCTCACGGTTAACTTCATATCCGATTCCCGGAGAAGCAGGGACCTGTACGATTCCGTCTTTGACAACTACTTCTGGGTCAATGATATCTTCTTCCCAATAGCGGGAGGAAGCTGCGGTATCTCCAGGTAATGTAAATGCCGAGAGGGAGGTAATCGCGATATTATGCGCACGGCCTACGCCTGATTCAAGCATGCCGCCGCACCACATTGGCACATTTGCTTCTTTACACAGCTCATGAATTCGTTTCATTGTTGTAATCCCGCCGACACGGCCGACTTTCATATTAATGATTTTACCGCTTCCCAATTGAATAGCTTGTCTCGCATCATCATAGGAATGAATGCTTTCATCCAGACAAATCGGTGTTTTGATATGCTTTTGCAGCTCCGCATGATCAATTAAATCGCCGGCGGTTAACGGCTGTTCAATCATCATCAGGTTATACGGATCCAGCTGCTTTAATGTTTCCACATCATCTAGTGTGTAAGCAGAGTTCGCATCAACCATCAGCGGAATATCAGGGAAATGCTCGCGGATTTCCTTAACAACTTCTACGTCTTTGCCAGGTTTGATTTTCACTTTGATTCGCTTATAGCCTTCTGCTGTTTTTTCTTTAATGTTGGTAAGCAGGCGCTCCATATCATCTTCAATGCCTAGGCTGACCCCGACTTCAATTTCTGTTCTGCATCCGCCGATAGCCTCTGCCAGAGAAAAACCCTGCTGTTTAGCATAAATATCCCAGGCAGCTGCATCAATCGCTGCTTTTGCTAAGTTATTGCGCTTAAACGGCTCGAATAACTCTGTCAGCTCATCGGGATGGCTGATTTCACGGCCGAGAGTAAGAGGAATTAAATATTCTTCGAGCATTACCCAGGCAGCTTTTGTGAATTCTTCAATATAAAGAGGAGACTCCGAGGTAACGCATTCTCCCCAGCCAATGGTTCCATCCGCATCTTTTGCCTCTAAAATAATAAATTCACGATCCTGTTCTGTACCAAAGCTTGTCGTGAACGGATTTTTCATTCGCATATTCATCCGATGCATTGTTATTTCTGTAATTTTCATTTCCAAGACTCCTCGTAATTTGTTAGTAAATAGGAAAGATACCTATTGTAAAAGTTCAACATCTTCTTATGTTCTAGTATATGGAAGTTTGTTCTCAATAGCAATATGGATGCTGAGGGAAGCTTCATTTCTGCAAGACAGGAGATGAATTTTAGATAAAAAAACAAAGGCTGTCAGCTCCCAGCCTTTGTTTTCTACTTTTAAGCAAATACATCCATCGCCTGTTCAAATAATTTTAATTGGCTATTCAAAGCTTCATCATCCGGCGGAACATGCGAATAAGTGCCGTCATTTGCCTGCTGCCGTGCTTTTTTAGAGTCACGGAGCATGATGTCGAGGATATCATGAATACGATTTTTTATCCGGGGGTCAAAGATTGGAAACATCAGCTCTACCCGTTTAATCATATTTCGCGTCATCAAATCTGCGGAGGACAGAAAAATATTGATGTCGCCATTATGATGGAAAAGATAGATGCGGCTATGTTCCAAAAATCGCCCGACAATGCTCAGCACGCGAATGTTCTCGCTAACATCTGGAATGCCCGGGCGCAGACAGCAGATACCGCGGACAATCAAATCCACTTGCACGCCGGCTTGAGAAGCTTCGTAAAGCTTTTTGATTAAAGGTTTATCTGTCAGCGAATTCATTTTGGCAATAATCCGTCCATTGTTATATTCCTTGTGAAACGTGATTTCCTGATCGATAAGCTGAATTAGGTCATTGCGAATATCAAATGGTGCCATGGATAAATGATGAAAATCAGGCTTTTCTGTATAACCGCTCAAATAATTGAAGAAATTGGTGGCATCGATGCCATATTTGCGCTTGGTCGTTAAAAAAGACATGTCTGTGTAAAATTTAGCTGTCTGGTCATTATAATTTCCCGTACCAAGGTGGACGACCCGTTCAATCCGATTTTCATGCTTTCGGACAATCAGCGTGATTTTACTGTGGGTTTTCAATGAAATCATTCCGTAAATAACATGACAGCCGGCGATTTCCAGCTGTTTTGCCCACTCTACATTATTCGCCTCATCGAATCGTGCTTTTAATTCCACCAGAACGGTTACTTGTTTTCCATTTTCCGCTGCACGCTTTAAACTGGCGATAATCGGTGAATCCCCGCTGACACGATAGAGTGTCTGCTTAATTGCCAGCACTTCCGGATCATCCGCAGCTTCACGCATTAAATCAACAATCGGTTCAAAGGATTCATATGGATGATGAAGAAAGAGGTCTCTTTTTCTGACAGCTTCCAATACCGTTTCATCCTCATGGATATCCTGTGCCGGCTGCGGGATAAATGTTTCATAAATAAGATACTCAAAGTCATGCTGTACTTGATCATAAAAGTCATTTAAACACGTTAAATCGAGCGGTCCATCTACAATGTACAAATCCTTTTCATGAATTTCCAGCTCATGCAGCAGGAAAGAAGTAATAGAAGGGTCCTGCTCCATGGCATTCATCTCTAAACGGACAGCCTCTCCAAATTTGCGCTTCTTCAGCTCTTTTTCAATTTCCTTTAATAAATCATGCGCGCTGTCCTCATGGATATTCATATCTGCATTGCGGGTAATACGAAAAGTGCTTGTTGAGATTACCCGATATCCCTTAAAAAGTTTATGGATAAAAAACCGAATGACATCTTCTAACAACACATAGTGATGCGCATCATCAATCTGGATAAACCGGTCTAACAATGCAGGTACTTGGACAATCGCTGTTTTTTTCTGATGCTGTTCTTGTTCATACTCGTCTTCCAGCTGAATAGCAAGATTTAACGATTTATTTAACAGCATTGGAAAAGCGCGATAGGCATCGATGGCCATCGGTGTAAGAATCGGATAAATTTGTTCATCGAAATATTGCTCCAGTATATATAATGCTTCTGCAGATAATTCCGACATTTGAAAAAGACGAATCTGCTGTGTTTCTAATTCCTCCTGTACCTGTTTAAACAGGTGATACTGCTGCTCTACCAAGTCATGATTTAAGGATGCGATAGAAGAGAGCTGCTGCTTTGGAGTCAGGTTTGATTTGTCATCCGGCCGGTTAAATCCTGCTTTTACCTGATCCTTTAATCCGGCTACCCGGACCATAAAGAATTCATCTAAGTTGGATGAAAAGATGGATAAGAACCGCAGCCGTTCGAGCAACGGGTTGCTTACATCGTCTGCTTCTTCTAATACACGTTTATTAAATGAGAGCCAGCTCAGCTCCCTGTTATTGTAGGAGGCTGATGAATTGACGTTTTTTATTTGTTTGTCCATATCACACCATCCCTTTTTAAGAAGATATTCAAAAAGTTCCCAAATGATAAGCTGCGAATCGGGCTTTTTTGCTTCTGGTTTGAATCCTTTTTGAACACTCGTTATAGCGTCCTATATATATCATAATCCTTTTCCGCATAAAGTATGTTAAAGAGGTGTAAAGTTTGTGTGAATAATTTGTTTGGCAGGAGGGGTCGTAACAGCTTTCTCCTGCACGCTTATTTTTGTCTTTACAAATCAATAAATTCCAGATCTACTTCTTTTCCAATTGCTTTTTCCAGATGCTTTTTCTGTTTTTCCGCCTGGTATTCTTCCGGCATGGCATTGCCTTTCGTATATATACGAATAATGAGGGTCTTTTTCTTTGATGTAAACTCTATTTTTTCGACAATCTGCCTTTTGGTCGCATCTAAGCAATAAGTGAATTTTAATAAAGATCCCAAATCTAATAATTTCTGGCGCTCTTCCTTTAGGAACCATGATTTATAGGGCTGAATAAATTGCTTGAAGACGGTCTTATTTTTAAACGAAGCAACCAGTGCAAGCTTCAGACGTTCCCGGTGCTCTAATCCATCAATGGTACGGTTAGCCAGAAGGTAGAAGGTATGCTGCGGGCTTGACTCGGAATCAATATATTCTCCGAGATTAAATAAAAAGCTCGCCATTTTCAACAGCTGCCGGTCCTGCTTGTCCAGATGGATCAGTCCATTTTCTTTGCAAAAATCAAATATTTGCTCGGTCAGGTTTTGGACATGGCTGATATGTTTACGATCCAGATCATAATCATTAACGAGCTCCTGGATGCTTTCCTCTAATACATTTGGAAAGAGGGAGGAATCGAATTGCTTTGCTAAATGTTCATACAATACGCCATCCCGAAGTCCTTTCCGGCTTAGGATCAAGCTCTCTGCCTGAACAGTCTGATAGAGGCAGTGAAAAACTTCAATCGCAGGAATAATAATGTCCGCCCTGTCTTTAGAAAGTCCTTCTACTTTTGCTAATTTAGCCGGTTTCAGAGAAGTTAAATGATTGCTTACTTCCATAATATCCTTTTGGAACATTTGATACTCATGCAGACCTGCTAGCGGATAAGACTCCAGATTTTGATGGACCTGAGCCAGGTTACGCGCACTTCCGCCGATGGCAACCAATTTGACCTCTTTATCTGCAAGCCATGGAAGTGTTGCGAATTGATCCTTTAGATAGTGGCGCAGCTTGGAGAGCTCTTCGGTTGTCGGAATGGACTTGTGGAAGAAATCCTTTAAGGTAAGCGCACCAAAAGGAAAACTGTGTGACTCCTTGAGTTCCCGGCCCTCAAAATAAGTAACCTCTGTACTTCCGCCGCCGATATCTACGGTAACTCCTTCTGTGAGAGAGGTAGAATGGATAACTGCTAAATAGCCATAGTAGGCTTCTTCCTGTTCACTTACAATGCGGATATTTAATCCTGTACGTTCGACGATTTGGGTTTCAATTTCTTTTTTATTCTCCGCTTGCCGGACAGCTGCTGTAGCCGCACAGATGGTGTCCTGTAAGGTATAGGTATCCAGCACTTCCTGAAAGCTTTTCAATGTATCAATTAAACGGTCAATCCCGGCCTGGTTTAAGGTATTATCCTCTTCTAAAAAGGTACGCAGCCTGGAGGAGGCTTTCACGTTTTCTATTTCTTTCAGCCGGTTCCCCTTTGTTTTTTCATAAATGACTAAACGCATGGTATTGGAGCCAATATCGATGATTGCATAATGTTGCTTCTTCATTTCTTTCGCCTCCTGTTGTTTTGTCTGATTTTTCTTTTAGTTTAACACATTTGCAGAGAAATAAGCTGGCATTGCTGCGCTGCGGCAGGAACAAAAATAAGAAAAAGCCTTCAATTATCACTTCCCTGGGTAGATGCATATCTTGGTAGGAAGCAATGGAAGGAGGGCAATGGAATGAATGAATTCAATGTACCTGCAGAAAATCAGCAGGGAATGTATCCATATAACTTTTATAACCCTGCCGGATTAAATAACCAATTCAATTATCAAGAAGTCAGAAGGCCATATCACCATCCAAGACCATTTTATGGAAATCCTGTATTTGGATTTGGCGTGCCATTTTTAGGAGGATTGGCGACAGGGTTACTGCTAGATGACATAGGAGGACCGCCGCCATATTATCCTTATCCTCCATACTATCCATATCCGCCGTATGGGTATTATCCTTATGGATATTGATAAAAGGAATGAAAGGTAAGCTGGAAATGCATCAGCTTGCCTTTTTAGTATGAGGAAAAGGATAAAATCAATGTACGTCATCCATTGCCCGGTAAATGCTTCCCCACTGACCATCCAGTAATTTTTCTGAAAATGAATGCATCCTGTGTTATGATAAGAGTAAGTGTTTTGTATTAATTGTATAAAAGGATACATTTAGTAACTCTACCACGGATAACCGTCCGTAAAACTCCCGCTTTGAAATAAAGTAGGAAAACTATTTATATAAGCGAGAGATAACGGACACTAACTCCCTGAATCACTTAGGCTAACTCTGTGGGAGGATGAAGGAAACAGACTAAGTTCGCGACGTCCTGGGACTGCGACTACTCGCCCCATCGAAAACTCCCGCAGAATGAAGTTTCGTTTTATCAATTAGTTAATATCATAAATAAGAAAGGTTGGTTAGTATGAAATTAGGCACAATTGGATCAGGTAAGATTGTTCAGGAGATGCTGCGGGCAATAGAACCGGTTGAAGAAGTAAACTGTGTTGCTGCATATTCCAGAAAACAAGAAACAGCGGATGGATTAGCCGACGAGTTTCAAATCCCGAAAACTTATACATCTTTGGAAGAATTTTTTGCTGATGAAGAGATGGATACCGTATATATTGCTTCCCCTAATCAACTGCATAAACAGCAGGCGCTTCAAGCGATAGAAAATAAAAAGCATGTTATTTGTGAAAAGCCGTTCACCCCGACGGCCAAGGAAGCGAAGGAACTGAAGGAGGCAGCGATACAAAATCAAGTGTTTGTTTTTGAAGCGATTCCTACTTTGTTTTTACCTAACTTTCTAGAGCTGTCCAAGCATATTGAACGATTAGGACCTATCCGGCTGATTCAATGTAATTACAGCCAATACTCCAGCCGCTATGATCAATTAAAAGCTGGAGAGGTGACCAATATGTTTAATCCTGCATTTGCAGGCGGTGCATTGGCGGATATCAATATCTATAATCTCCATTTTGTATTGCGTTTATTTGGCAAGCCGGAAGAGGTTACTTATAAAGCGAATTTGTATGAAAATGGCATAGATACTTCCGGTATCGCTTTACTTTCCTATCCAGGTTTTCAAGCAAGCTGTGTTGGATCGAAGGACACCACTGGTGAAAATTTTGTCTCGATTCAGGGAGAAGAAGGCTATATGTATATCAAGCCTGGCGCAAATGGTGCAAGAAATGTCAAAATCACGATTGATGGAAAAACAAAGGACATCTCTGTAAAACAGGACCGGGCAAGACTTTCCTATGAATTTATTCATATCAATAAAATTATCAAAAATCATGATGAGAAAGTATTTGAGGAATTAATCGATCATACGATTGCAGCCGCTGAAGTGTTAGAGGATGCACGGAGTCAGGTCGGATTATAAAACGGAACTTCATTTAATGGGAGTTTTTTGCTTTTTTTCATGATAAAAGAATAAAAAAATCGCTGTATGAAAACTGTCATACGGCGATTTTTATTGGAGAATTAATTCGCAGAATTCAGGCTTGCTGCGAATTTGCCTGCAGGCCGTTGTATAGCTTTATCAGCTGCTTATTAGTCTTCAATATCTATTATATGGGGAGATATGGATTGATTTGGGATTTTTATGATTAAAATTCCATTCTCAAGGGTTGCCGTGATGCTTTTTTTTGGTATATTAAAAGGGAGTGTAATAATGCGTTCTTTCCGCTCGGTGGATTTTTTATTTACGTTTTCTTTTTCTGTCTGTACGGATAGGCTTTCGTCCTTATTTAATATTATTTTTATTTGATTTCCTATGATTTCAATTTGAATATCCTGCCGGCGGTATCCAGGAACTTCTGCTTTTACATAAACGTGATTTTTTTCCTCTATTATTTCTGCGGGAAAATCATTAAGTATCTGGCCCTGGAATGATTTAAAAGAACGGGAAAATAAATTATCCATTCGATCGACGAACTCTTGGAAGGGGGTAAAATCAATATTCCAATTTTCAGGGAAAACTTTTTTCTTATCAGAACGAGAATCATGCTTATCGGGATCCATCAAAAAACCTCCTAACGATAACTTTTGGTTATTTCTTACACGAGGCGGGAGCTGTATCTATTATGGAATCAGCCTATGGTTGTGACGTGATAAGAATATTGTATGCAGGCAGTGCAGAAGCTGTGCGCATATGACATATAAGAAAAGAGTGCAGAAAATAATGTTGTAATTTTCTGTTTCCTGTACTGTACATAGGCATTGTTAAAAAACGAGAGGAAGCGTTTGTTTTTCCATTATATATAAGGAAAAGCAATGGGCGTGCATGCTACGAAAAAGAGGGAGAGAAAAGATTGACTAAATTTTGTAAAGAATGTGGAAAGCCAATTGGGGACGGAGCGCAATTTTGTAAGCATTGCGGAACAAAGGTAAACAGCGAGGTGCCGAAGCATAAAGCCATAGCGCCAGAAACGGAAAAAGAAGCTGCAGAGAAAAAAGCACCGGTAGAGCAAGCTGGCAAGGAAGAAAATCAGACACGAAGCGAGCAGCAGACGCGGCAGGTGAATAAAGAAAAGAAGCCAATGACAAAAAAGAAAAAGATATTGACAGGAATACTTGGCGTTATTGCATTATGTGTCATTGGTTTAGGTATTTGGGGAAATATGTATTATTCCGAGGAAAACACGGCAAATCGTTTTGCAAGTGCGATGGCTGAGGGAGATACTGAAACGATTCAAAAGGTGATGACAGTGGACGGCAAGGAGCTTTCTGCTGAGGAGGCCAATGCTGTGGCTGCGATGAGGGAAGAGGAGGAATTCGCTTTTATCAGTGACGGGGATTCCGAAGTGCTATTTGAAGAACTTCCTGTTTTTGATATGGAAGAATCCAATGAAAAAGCATTCTTGTTTTTCACGCAATATGATGTAGCAGCCGAGCCGCAGTATGTTACTGTCTATTCTAATGTAGAAGGGGTGACAACAACATTTAATGGCGGCGGGTTTGAAGAGGCTGATGCGTCTTCGGATTATATTGAATATGGTCCATTAGCTCCCGGGATTTATGAAGCGGCAAGCAGTTTTGAAACAGATTACGGAGAAGCTTCGAAGAGCCAGAACGTCCGGTTAATGGATACGTATAACAGCTATGATTCGGAATTAGAAGTAGGCGAAGTGACTTTCTATGAAATGTTTGCTGGTGATTTGCCGTACAATTCGATGGAATTATTGATTAATGAAGAACCCCTTGAAACGAATATGGATAGCGGTTATGTATCAGCCGGGCCGCTGTTGCTGGATGGTTCAATGGAGTTGACAGGGGTTGTCAAAGCAGATTGGGGAGATCTTGAAATTGAACCGATCGCGATTACAGACAGGGAACATGATGTGTATATTACGGATTACTTCAATGAAGAAGCTGAAGAAGAAATCAAAGAAGTCATCAAAAACTTTAGTGAAAATTATGTAGAAGCAACAGCCAAGCTGGATGCATCTGTGATTGAAAATGTTTCAGATGAATTAAGTGAAGTATTAGAGGATGAACTTTTTACGTATTATGATAATGGATTCAGCGGCAGATTAGATGAAATCGGGATTGCTTTGGCAGATGCAGAATATTATGCAACAGATAACCCTGCCTTCCAAATTCCTGCGCAGCTGAATATGACAGGTACCTATGACCCTGATTCAGAGTACGAAGAAATAGAGCTGGAAGCTGTTTTTATTGTTCAATATCTTGCAGACAGCGGCGAATGGGATATGCATTATTTTTCGGATAATTTTGCTCCGGGGAATGTTGATTATGAATTTTTTGCAGCATCCGGTGAGGAGTATGAAGGTGTTGTGCTGGAGGATGAAGATGATGCTGACAGCGAGGATAACCAAGACAGCAGCTCCGGCGAAGCAGAAATTGCAGATGTTGAATTAGCCGTCGACTATTATGTTTACAGTTTAGTAGATGCGATTAACACAGGTGATTATGATCTGGTTGCTGAATACATTGCTTCTGGAAGCAGCTTAGAAACGATGCAGCGTGATTTGGTAGAGCGTTTATCGGACAGCGAAATGAGGCAGGAGGTACAGTCTGTTTCCGTGGAAGATGTGGAAGAAGTAGACTCCGAAACATGGGAAGTAACAACAAGTGAAACGATTGAATTAATATACGCCAGCGGCGAGTCAGAAACAGAAGATTATCAGTGGACTTACACGGTGGAGCTGACAGATGACGGGTATCAGCTGACGAATTTAGAATAACCGTTACAGCCAGAGGGGAACCTTTGGCTGTATTTTTCTGATAAAACACTTGACCAGATGTGTCCTTTTCCGATAATCTATAGTTTACGAATATAAATAAAGTGAGGAAATTAGACAGTGAATATGTATACAGATAAACGGACAGATTTTTATAAAGACCGTTACGAAAATAGAGCAAGATTAATGATTAAATGTCCAGATCAGCCGGGAATTGTGTCTGCAATCTCTACATTTTTATGGAACCAGCAGGCAAATATCGTCACATCTAATCAATATACCCAAGATCCAAAAGGCGGCGAATTCTTTATGCGCCTTGATTTTGAATACCAGACCGGGACAGACGTGGAAAAACTGAAGCAGGAATTTCAGGAGATTGCCGATCGTTTTCAAATGGACTGGCGCCTGAGCCTGGTTCACGAGTTGAAAAATATCGCGATTTTTGTTTCGAAAGAGCCGCATTGTTTACTAGAGCTGTTATGGGAATGGCAAAGTGGCGATTTAATGGCAAATATTCCAGTGGTTATCAGCAATCATGAAAATTCCCGTAAAATGGTAGAAGCATTAGGGATTGATTTTTACCATCTGCCCGTTACGAAAGAAACCAAACCGGAGATAGAAGCGAAGCAAAAGGAAATCTTAGAGGACTACGATATTGATTTGATTGTATTGGCGCGCTACATGCAAATTCTTTCCCCGACATTTGTGGAAGTATTTAAAGATCGAATCATTAATATCCATCACTCTTTCCTGCCGGCATTTATCGGAGCCAAACCGTATGAACGTGCCTTTGAACGGGGAGTGAAAATGATTGGTGCAACTTCGCATTATGTAACCAACGATTTAGATGAAGGACCAATTATTGAACAAGGAACAGAGCCAGTCAGCCATGAGCATAATGTGGAGGACTTAAAAAAGATTGGACAATCCATTGAGCGCAGGGTATTGGCGCAGGCTGTTAAATGGCATTTAGAAGATCGAATTATTGTGCACGGAAATAAAACCATTGTATTTGAATAAAGAGAAAAGGGAATGCTGCAGATTGTTTTTGCGGCGCTCCCTTTTTTATTATACTCCCTTTTTCGAATAGGTGATGGTGCATAGCTCCGCTCCGGCCAACCACTCCGCTTTCCGACGTACAAATATTTTCGATGGGACGAGTAATCGCAGTCCCAGGACGTACTAGTGCAGACGTTGCAACAACTCTTTTCGATGGGGTGAGTAATCGCAACCCCAGGACGTTGCGGTCTTAGTCTGCCATGGGGACGGCTTCAGCTAACTTGAAAAGAAAACCGCTTTTCAAGTGGATCTTCAGCTCGCCCTGTTCCCATAGGAGTCTACGTGGTCGGCCTGCGCTCTGATAGGATTCTGCAACGAATGAAAGGAATAACATTTTGATGAGTTGGACGAAATAGCAGCTTTCGCCTGAACAACCAATCCAGGCAGCATGGAAATGAAGTTACTTTTTAATGTGTGAAAGTTGAGTTTATTAGTCAATGATTTTTCTGATTTTTTATTTTTGAAAGCGAAATGATATTAAATATTAATCTGATACCAAAACCTAACAGGATGATGAAAAATGAGATAAACAAGAGAGAAGACGAGCTTGTATCAGCAGCTTGATTACGTATGAAAAGAAGGTAAACCAATCCCGCTAATGCTGTGATTGTCAGGATCGTATTGATGCATAAAGAAATAATTAAAAATCTTCTGTTTTTATTATTCACAATCCCCCCCCTCGTATTTCGGATGGTTTCTAAATATGGAAACGTCCAATCAAATGAAGCATTCCATAGATTGAATCTTCATTAATCCGGGATTTCTTGTATCCAACATATGCCCTAATCACAAAAAAATAATAGCTATATAAATTGAAATTAATAGCTACCGCTACAGAAAAACACTACGCTTTCCGTGGGCTTGAGCTCAGCCTCCTCGAAAAAAAGAAGTTCGCTTATTTTTCTGCGGGGTCTTCCCTCCGCGCTTTCCCACGACGGACAGGACGTCCTAGTGTCGGTCGTTGGTCACAGGACGTGACCGTTCTTAGCCGACCAGGAGCCTCCGTGTTTTTCTTCCGGGACTGCGATTACTCGCCCCATCAAAAACCGTCGCTAGTTACTGTTTTCAATCATTATTTCGTCATTTTTATAAGAAAAATAAAGTGTAATTTCTTACTTCAATTTATATATTATCCATTTTCCCGGGAGACGAAAGCTATAAACACGAGGTAACTTTGCTTAAGCAAAATCGCTTCTGAAGTTATGTTGATTTCTGCTTATATCCATAGAAAAACCATAGCCGGCAAAAGCAGCTATGGTTTCTTTTTCTTTGGAAATGATTATTGTTTCTCGGTTTCCCGTTCCCAGCACTCGATGCCGGTCTGATCGTCCAGAGTATCTTTATAGAAGACAGGGTCTTTTCCTTCTTTCCGCTGCCTCATATAATCCTTTAATAAAATATTGGCTTTCTTAAATAAGACAGAAATAGCATAAAGGTTAATCAGTGCAAGCAAGGCCATGGTGACATCAGCTAAAGACCAGACTAAGCCGAAGGAAGCCAATGTACCGAATACAACCATTACAAGCGCTGCTATGCGATAAATAAACAGGATGGTCTTAGAGTCTTTAATATAAGCCAGGTTGTTCTCGCCATAATAATAATTTCCAAGAATCGAGCTGAAGGCAAATAGAAAAATAGCGATGGCGATAAACACGCCTGCCCAATCTCCCAGCATTTGGGTGAAGGCTGTCTGTGTCAGCGCAATCCCGTCTTCTTCACTGCCTGCAAAGCCGCCGGCGGATAAAATAATCAATCCGGTAGCCGAACAAACTAAGATGGTATCAAAGAAAACACCTAAGGCCTGAACGAGCCCCTGCTTGACCGGGTGGCTTACTTCTGCAGTTGCTGCTGCATTGGGGGCAGCACCCATTCCTGCTTCGTTAGAAAATAGTCCGCGTTTGATTCCCAGCATAATGGCTGCGCCAAAGCCGCCGCCAGCAACCTCGCGGATTCCAAATGCATTTTCAAAAATAAGTACAAACATATCTGGAATAACGGTAATATTCATAGCTAAGACAACAAGCGCTAAGCCGATATAAATAATTGCCATAAAAGGAACAATAATTTGAGAAACATTCGCAATACTTTTCAAACCGCCAAAGATAACGATGGCTACAAAAATAGTCAAAACAGCCGCAATCCAGACAGGGTTTATATCAAACTGTGAACTGAACGCAATGCTGATGGTATTGGATTGAACGGAGTTAAAGACCAATCCGTAAGTAAAAGTAATCATGATGGCAAATACAATACCAAGCCAGCGTTTTTTCATTCCCTTTTCAATATAATAAGCGGGACCGCCGCGATACTGATTGCTATCTTTCTCTTTATAGAGCTGTGCTAGAGTACTTTCAACAAATCCGGAGGCGGCGCCAAGTAGCGCAATCAGCCACATCCAGAATAATGCGCCCGGTCCGCCAAGCGCAACTGCTGATGCAACGCCGGCCATATTTCCTGTACCGACGCGGGAAGCGGCACTGATTGCAAATGCCTGGAAGGAGCTGGTCCCTTTCTTGCCAGATGCATCATAGGATTGTTTATCTGCTACAGCACGGAACATTTCCGGAAGCAGGCGAAACTGGACGAATCCGGTCCGAATTGTAAAATAAAGACCTAAACCTATTAAGACAATAATTAAAATATACGACCAAAGAAAATCATTGATATGGCCGATAATCGATTCCAAAATACCCATAAAAATCCTCCTTTTTATTAAAATAAATATATTCCTTTGCTGCTTTAAAATGCCAGTAAATCCAAGAAGCGATGAATAAAATAAAAACGAAGCTTAAACCAGACCTGATGAATAGCACTTGCTGTTAAAAGCAATCATTTACTGGATTACAGATGAAACGATACTCTGCTGATAAATTGGGTGTAATGATAAATACCCTGTGTCATTGCCGAGCAAACCAAATTAGCAGGCAGCATCCCATTACGGTCAGAAACCATAAAAATCCTTTATTGGAAGGCTGCGTCATTTTGCAGAGAATAATTTATTATAGCATAAAGTGGAACTTTATTCAGCGGGCGTTTTACAATCCCTATGCCATCCTGCAGCAAGTCAGCTTGAGATAAACTCACTTCTGACAAATATCGATAATCGATTGTACTGCTTCTTTGAGCTTTTCCTCTGCGATACCTGCGAAGCCGATCACAAATTGCGGATAAGGGAAAACGGCATTTTTTGAAGCGTAATAGGAAATCGGATAGATTTTGATACCTTTCTGCTCCGCTCTTCGAAGTATCTCTTCTTCTGTCAGACCATTTCGCACCTCACAGACGACATGGAGTCCTGATTGTTCTCCAAGAAGCTGTATAGATGGTTTATACGGTTCAAATAATTGATGGACCAGTTCAAATTTCTTTCTATATATTTTCCGCATTCGATTCAAATGCTTTTCAAAATAACCCTCCTGAATAAAATGCGCCAGCACATGCTGATCCATTCGCGAAACTGTAGAATGGTGAAAAGTAAGCCTGTTCCGATACTGCTCCAGTAATGCTTTGGGCAGGATCATATAGCTGATTCGCAGGGAAGGAATCAATGATTTGGAAAACGAACCAAGGTAGATAACCCGGTCATTGAAATCCATTTTTTTCATAGGAGGGATCGTTTTCCCTGTATAACGAAACTCACTGTCATAATCATCTTCTATAATATACCGGTCCGCTGTTTCATTTGCCCACTGTAACAACTGATTGCGCCGGTTGATGGAGGTCACTGTTCCATATGGAAAATGGTTGGACGGAGTGACATAGATGTAATCAGGCTCTAAGAGGCGAACTGCTTCAATGGACACGCCTTCTTCGTTCATATCTAAGGCTCGTCCTAAAAAGCCAAAGTGTGTTATTAACTTCACCATTAACTGATAGCCGGGGTCTTCAATGCCGAATATGGTAGATCCGGGGAGCAGGGAAAGCAGCTGCTGCATTAAAACTTCAATTCCTGCTCCGACGACAATCATGTCCGGGTCACAGTCAATTCCCCGTGCGTGATAGACATAGTGGGCAATAGCTTCGCGCAGCTCTTTATCGCCTTGGGCATCACCAAGCAGCAGTAAATCATGATGGGATTCATCAATGACGTGCCGGTTTAGCTTTCTCCATGCCGAAAAGGGAAATGCCTCCGTATCAATTTTATTGGGAGAAAAATCAAATAAAACGGATGGTTCTTTCTCCGCATCAGCAATCTCCTTTTTACCTGAATGCTCTACAAATTCTAAATCGCCATGTGCCAGTACATAGAATCCCTTTCTGGGCTGTGATGCGATATAACCTTCCGCAACAAGCTGTTCAAAAGCAGTTTCCACTGTATTCTGGCTTACTTCCAAATGATTAGCGAGCTTTCGTTTAGAAGGCAGTTTTTGACCATAGGGAAGCCGCTCCTGTACAATTTCCTGTTTAATAAACTCGTAAAGCTGTTCGTATAAAGGGGTATTGTTTGTTTTTTCTAAATGAACAGATAATAAATCCATTTTCTCTCTCCTTTGAAAAACTGACCTCATTAAATGATGCAAAATTGGCACTTTCATTCATATCATATTATTTTTATAATAATAAAAAATCAATCAAAAATCTAGGAGGAAATAAAATGGCAGATAGAGTAACAGGTACAGAGCGTGTAAAAAGAGGAATGGCGCAAATGCAAAAAGGCGGCGTCATTATGGATGTTGTTAATAAAGAACAGGCAAAAATAGCGGAAGAAGCGGGCGCTGTTGCTGTCATGGCCTTGGAGAAAGTCCCGTCTGATATTCGTGCTGCAGGCGGGGTAGCGAGAATGGCAGATGTCAGTATTGTAGAAGAAGTGATGGAAGCCGTATCCATTCCAGTTATGGCAAAGGTGCGTATCGGTCATATTGTCGAAGCACGTGTTTTAGAATCCCTGGGTGTGGATTATATTGATGAGAGTGAAGTACTGACACCAGCGGATGATTTATTCCATTTGGATAAAAAGCCGTTCACTGTCCCATTTGTATGCGGATGCCGTGATTTAGGAGAAGCAGCCCGCCGGATTGGAGAAGGCGCGTCGATGCTTCGGACAAAAGGAGAGCCTGGAACAGGAAATATCGTGGAAGCAGTACGCCATTTACGCGAAGTGCAATCACAGGTAAGAAGAATTGTACATATGAACGCGGATGAGCTGATGACAGAAGCTAAAAATCTTGGAGCACCATTTGAAGTGCTGCTGCAGGTGAAGGAAACAGGCAGGCTGCCAGTGGTAAACTTTGCTGCAGGCGGGGTGGCAACTCCGGCAGATGCTGCATTGATGATGGAGCTTGGAGCAGACGGGGTCTTTGTCGGATCTGGTATCTTTAAATCAAAAAATCCGGAAAAATTTGCACGTTCTATTGTTGAAGCAACAACGTATTATCAAGACTACCAAAAAATTGGCGAGCTTTCTAAAGACTTGGGAGAAGCAATGAAGGGTATCGATATGAAAACGTTAAGAGCAGAGGATAGAATGCAGGATCGGAGTTTCTAAGTCGCTGAAAGGAGCGGATACGATGAGTGAACAAAAATATCGAATCGGAATTCTTGGCATGCAGGGAGCGACAGAAGAGCATGCGAGTCATTTGCAACAAGCAGGACATGAGCCGATTCTGATTAAAAATAGGGAGCTGCTTGAAACGGTGGATGCTTTAATTATTCCGGGAGGGGAAAGCACAGCAATTTGGCGCTTGATGAAGAAAAATAATCTTGTGGATGCTGTAAAACAATTTGCCCAATCCAAGAAGCCGATTTTTGGAACCTGTGCCGGTCTCGTTTTGCTTGGCAAGGGTCAGGTGGATGCAGAGCAGAGTGTGCATTTAGGTCTGATGGATGTACAAGTTAAACGGAATGGTTTTGGAAGACAGCGGGACAGTTTTGAAGCAAATCTGGATGTGAACGGAATGAAGGAGCCGTATCCAGCCGTGTTTATACGTGCCCCATATATTGAATCGGCAGGAGAGCGTGTGGAAGTTTTAGCTGCCTATGATGATAAAATTGTGGCTGCAAAAGAAGAAAATTTAATTGTAGCGGCTTTTCATCCGGAGCTGACCGATGATAATCGCTTTCTGGAATTATTTCTTTCGCTGGTGGAGGAGAAGCCGGTATTAACGGTATAGCAAAAAGTTTTACAATTAGAATAGCAGCAAGAAACTAGCATTGACTAATCAGGTAAGTGTATACGAGTTTTGCATGTTCTTATGGTGAAACATAGAAAAAGAGCTGATACGTGAACCAGCTCTTTTTCGCGTTTTAAAGGGAATGATGCAGCAAGTTTTTCTTATCCTTAATGAGGTTTCTCTTGGCTGGAAAGAAGAAAGGAGGTAAACTATTTCTTTTTTTTCAGTTTACTATTCTTTTTTCGATTTAATAGAGCTTCCCGCAGGTTACTGGACACTTGTTTTTTCTTCTGATCTGTTTCCGGATCAAGCTGAATTACTGGGTTTTGCTTTCCTGCGGATTCTTCTACAATTACCGCTGATTTCACTTTACAGTCACTCGGGAGCTCTTTCTTTGGAACAAGTAATTCCCGATTCTCCGCTTCCACTAAAATAACAGCCGATTTGCCTTCAAACCGGTCGATAATTCCTTTCATGCTATATCCCTCCTTTAAAAGTCACAAATTAGACCCTCGGCTTCCATATCTGCGATTCTGCTCGGACCGATTCCGTCAATTTCCTCCAGCTCCTCGAACGTATCGAACGGGCGTTTATTTATTATTTGATTGGCACGTTCGTCACCGATATGAATAATCCCGGTTAATTCCTCTTGGGATGCGTTATTGATATTAATACAGCTGCCATCCTCGTTTTCTTCATTTGAAGCAGAAGCGTCTTCGGAAGCATCCTGATTCTTCTCATCGGCTGCATCTGGTTTGGAAACAGTAATATCCTCGCCCATCTCGGTTTCAATCGAATAGGATGATCCATCTGTCGTAACAACAATGTTTCCATCAACATCGGTTCCGTACCAGTCAATGTTTTCTTCATCTAATAAATCAATAACCTCTGTACTTGGATGCCCGTATGAATTATCTTCTCCAGCGCTATAAATGGCAGCCTGTGGATCGACAGCATCTAAAAAGGCGGGATCAGTGGATGTATTGGAGCCATGGTGCCCTAAATGTAAGAAGGTGCTGTTAAGCGAAGAAGCTTCTATCATTTCCTTTTCTTCCTTCACTCCGGCATCTCCAGTCAAAACAAAGGAAACCTGATCATAGGCTAAACGAATACTGACCGACTCTTCATTCGCTTTTCCGGAAATGTCCTCAGGGTACAGCACTTCCAAGTCAATCGGGCCAAGTTCATACTTCTCGCCGGTCCGCGGTTCATGATAATTGATATCCTGAGATAGGATTTTTTCCATCGCAGTCTGGTATGTATTGGAGGTGTTTTCATTTCCGGACATCCAAACTTCATCGACAGCAAAATGATCCAGGACTTTGGAAAGCTGACCGATATGATCTGCATCCGGATGGCTGATAATGACAAGATCAATTGCTGAGATTCCCTGTGCCTCTAAGTAAGGAACCACTTCATTACCCTGCCAGTCCCCCGTATCAAACAGGATTGCCGTTTCCTCCTCTCCGTCGTCGAAAGTGAATAAGGTGGAATCGCCTTGCCCGACATCGATAAAATGTGCTTGAAAATCTCCGTCCACGCTGTTTGATTGTGCAGCTGTATCTGTGTCTGCGTTACAGCCTGCCAATGCAAAGATAATTATAAAGCTGAAATAAATAATGTTTTTCAAAATGAATTCTCCTTGTTCCTGTCATTCTTTTTATTCATCGTAATATAATGCACCGACAGCACCGGCATGGCCTCCTTTTTCTAAAAAGGTTAAATTGTAATCAAACATACTTTCAAAAGAGCCTATCACTTGCTTTAAAAGCGGATTTCCGGTCAATGCACCGCCGATCATGACGATTTCTTTTGTAGCTAATGAGTTTGCCGTTAAGCTGGAAAGCAGTACAATCGTCTCGCCAATAAGCTGGGTTAATGCGGCCAGCTGGTCCTCAGCTGAAACGGATTGATCCAGCTGATCTTTTCCAAAATTAGCAGCGGTCAAAGAAGCCTCGACAGGCGAATAGCTGGATTGATAAATATCTGAGACCATCAAATCACTGCAGGTCCTGTCTCCTTTAGAGGCCAGATCTACCAGTGAATGATAATCAGAAGTACCCGCAATAATTGCTCCGAGGCCTGTAAACAACCCGCCGCCGACTCCTGTTCCCGATAAGCGTTTTTGTTTGTGGAAAAAAGAAGTTCCTGTGCCGATATTCACTAAAAGATAATCCGTATCCGGAAGCTTTTTTTCTTCCGATAATAAGTACTTTGTTCCCTCTATTACACATGTGAATTCCTTAAAAATAGAAATAGATTGGTTGTCGGCTTTAATCTGTTCAGCTCTTCCGCCTGTCACCTGAAGCGCTGCTTCCGGTGCAGTCAACTTCAACCAGGAAATGACCTCATGGGTTTGCTTGGCAGGAAAAGTTTTTAATCGAAGCCTGCCTCTCTCTTCATAGGCAATTTTTATTAAAGATCCGCCTGCATCAATACCAATTCGTTTCATTAAAAATCCCTCCATGAATGTAAGTCTGCTAATTTCGGTTCGGCAAATATAAGAACATTTATTCTTATATTATCATATTTTTTAATATAAAGATAAATTAAACAGGGGTCTCTTTAAGAGGAAGAAGAGAAAGCTGCTGTTAAAGATTTCTTACTGCAGGTGAGATATGAGAAAATAATTTATGTAACGGGTTTTAAATAAAAAGAAATTGAAACTTTTAAAAGCCTCGTTCGTAATAGTATAATAAGAGTAAGAGTATAGACGATTATACTTAGGATAGAATGATTAATCACGTAGGAGTGAGCATATGCGAGCAATTATGCAATTTTTAATGCAGAGCTTTGTTGGTGCTGTCAGCCTGACAGCTATATGGCTTGTTAGCTTTTTTATATATGGACAGACTGTCCTGTTGACCAGTCTTTTTGCTGCAATTGGGGGCGTATTGACCTATGCAGCCACAAAACAGATTATGGATTATCGATTTGTTAAAAGTCAGGGATTGACTAAAAAAGAATATAAATTTATTGATGCCAATTTAAAAGAGGCAAGAGGAAAAATCACACGTATGCAGAAAGCTTTATTCAAAGTAAGGTCTTTCCAGCATGCGCGGGAGAATTTAACGATTGTAAGAACGGCTCAAAAAATATATAACAACGCAAGAAAAGAACCGGTACGATTTTACCAGGCAGAGCGTTTCTTCTATAATCATTTAGACTCGCTTGTCGAATTATCAGAGCGTTATGCGTATCTTTCCAGCCAGCCTTCTCCATCTATCGAGATGCAAAAATCATTAAAGGAAACCAGGCAGACGCTTACCGCCTTTAGCCCCACGATTAAAAAGGATCTGCAAGTGATGCTGAGGGATGATTTAGAAACATTGGATTTTGAGCTGGATGTAGCCAAAAAGACGCTGCGCCGATCTAAAAAATAAGGAGGATTCTACATGACTGCAAAAGACCAAACTAATGATTCGATAAATGATTTATTAAATGACCCGTTTGGAGAACGAACAGAGGTTTCAACGGATATTTCCGAACAAAATATGGAAAGCTCGGAGGCGCCAAGACTGGTTGACAGACTTCCCGTCGAGCATCGTAAAAAAGCAGAGCAGTTAAAGCAGCAAATCGATACAACCAACCAACAGTCTTTAGTGAAATATGGTGTAGAGGCACAAGCAAAATTACATCAATTTTCACATGAGATGCTGGAGCATGTTCAAAAGCAGGATGTCAGCCAAATTGGTTCGATTCTAAATGAGCTGATGAAAAAGCTGGAGGATATTGACCCTTCTGAACTGCAGGAGGAGAAAACAGGCTTCTTATCACGTTTGTTTGGAAAACTGTCGAAATCTGTGAATGAGGTATTATCCCGTTATCAAAAGACAAGCTCCCAGATTGATCGTATCAGTGTGCGTCTGGACCGAAATAAAGATTTACTCTTGTCGGACAATGAAATGCTTGATAAATTATTTTCTACCAACCGGGATTATTACGATGCTTTAAATATTTATATTGCTGCCGGCGAATTAAAGGTGGAGGAAATCAATAATGAGATTATCCCGCAGCTTCGCCAAAAAGCAGAAACAAGCGGAAGTCAGATGGATGTTCAGGAAGTAAATGATATGCTTCAATTTGTGGACCGGCTGGAAAAACGGACGCATGATCTCCGGTTAAGCCGTCAAATTACAATGCAAAGTGCTCCGCAGATCCGTCTTATCCAAAATACGAATCAGGCACTTGTCGAAAAAATACAATCCTCTGTTTTAACTGCGATTCCACTATGGAAAAATCAGGTGGCCATTGCCTTGACCCTATTAAGACAGCGTCATGCGATGGAAGCACAGAAACAGGTATCGCAAACAACAAACGATTTATTATTAAAAAATGCGGATATGCTGAAAGAGAATACGGTGGAGACAGCCAAGGAAAATGAACGAGGCCTTGTCGATATTGATACATTGAAGCAGACGCAGGAAAAATTAATGTCTACCATTGAAGAAACACTACAAATTCAATCAGATGGACGTAAAAAGCGTAATGAGGCAGAAAAAGAATTAATCGGCATGGAAGAGGAATTAAAAAATAAAATGCTGGAATTTAAAGAATAAAGACAGAAAACCAGGTGAAGCGCCTGGTTTTTTATTTGGATGGCAGAAAAAGATTACGTATGCTGCGGAACCTTTTGGTTTCCAATTGACACCCTATTTCGAATCGCTTAACATAGATTACTGCACTGACAAATTGATTTTATATCGAACTGTAAGATAAGATAGAAGTGTACACCGTTTAAAGACGCTGGCGTTTTTAACAGACTGTCATCGGGAAGCTAAAAAATAAAGCTACTTTAAGGAGGAAATCATAAATGCATCAGACACAGCAAATAAAAGAAGCAAGAGAGTTTATTCAAAGTAAAACAGATATGACCCCAGAAATCGGTATTATTCTTGGTTCCGGATTAGGCGGCTTGGCAGATGAATTAGAAGACGCAGTTGTCGTTCCGTATGAAGAAATCCCGCATTTCACTAAATCCGCAGCTGTTGGACATGCCAATCAGCTTGTTATCGGTACATTGCATGGCAAGCGTATCGTAGCGATGAAAGGGCGTTACCATTATTATGAAGGCTATTCCTTGGATGAAGTGACTTTTCCAGTACGTGTTATACAGGCGCTTGGTGCGGATAAACTGATTGTTACCAACGCAAGCGGAGCAGTAAATAAAGGTTTTAACCCTGGTGATTTAATGCTGATTACAGATCATATTAACTTAGTTGGAACGAACCCATTAATTGGCTCAAATAATGATGACCTGGGAACTCGTTTTCCGGATTCTTCCCAAATATATAACCGTGAACTTCGCGATTTGGCTAAAAATATTGCCAAAGAACATCAGATTAATTTGCAGGAGGGTGTATATACCTGGTGGAGCGGACCAGCTTATGAAACACCGGCAGAAATTCGCATGATTCGCGTGCTTGGAGGAGATGCAGCCGGCATGTCCACCGTTCCTGAAGCGCTTGTTGCCGTCCATGGCGGAATGAAGGTATTAGGTATTTCCTGCTTAACCAATATGGCAAGCGGTATATTAGATCAGCCGCTGAGTCATGATGAAGTGATTGAGGTTGCTGCACAATCGCGCAGTAAATTTGTGAAACTCGTTAAAGAAGTCATTCATCAGATGTAAGCACAGCAGTTATATGGCATAACGGAGACTTCATTCAGCACCAAGATGCAGGATGAAGTTTCTTTTTAAAGAATAAGAAAGTATATAAAAAATGTTGAATATAGCCGCTACAATGAGTTTCATTAAGGGAGTAATCTTCAATGTTGTCAGGTTAATGCGACCGCTGCGACGGGTTATGGTGGGGTGAGTAATCGCAACCCCAGAAAAACACTACGCTTTCCATGGGCCCCGAGCTCATCTCCTTTAAAGAAGACTTGCTGATTGGCAAGCCGACAGGCGCAGACAGAAGCATAGTCGCACTTATGCCCCGCGGGTAGAAAAAAAGAAGTTCGCTTTTTTTCTGCGGGGTCTTCACCCTGGGCCTGGGACTGCGATTACTCGCCCCATCGAAGACCATTGCGCTTTCCCATAGGAGTCTCCGTGTTTTTCCTCCGCTAGATAGGTTTTATTACTATCTGTATAATATTTAAGAAAATTCATTAACCTGACAACATTGCTTGTCCTATCCAAAAGCGTCGCTAGAATTTGTGTTATTTCTTTGTAAAAAAGTAAATAAAACATAATTCTTCTTAGATGGGAGCGGAGGGAAGTCGACTCCTGCGGGAAAAGCAACAGGTAGACCTGAGCAGGAAGCGGTTTTCTTCCGAGGAGACTGAAGCGTTGCCCGCGGAAAGCGACTTCCTGGGACTGCGATTACTCGCCCCATCGAAAACCGTCGCAGCGGACATCTCTTCGGCGAGAACACTGAGGTTTTAAAGACCAAGCGGTATTCTTGATTTTTCTTAGCTATTGATTTTGAAAGCGTTCTTATATATAATGAAGGTGATAAAGGATTGTTACTGTGAGGCAGGCAAAACCTGAATGAGTTAAATGGCATAGAGTGCGCTCTATCTGTTTAATTTGCTCAGGTTTTCTTTTTTGAAAGAAGAATAAGCATAGCTGGCGTTTGAAAAAAACCGGCCTCATGACATTTCTTTTGGTATAGAGGGTCCTCATAATTAGGGAAATGGAACCGTTGACATAATTTATTTTTTATTCTAACCTAAATATAGATTGAATATTGGCAAAATGGAATGTTACCTTATTGGGCATAACCTGGATTGTTTTGAATGCACGTGAAGTGTGTTCAAAATAATTCAGGTTTTTTATTTCTAAAAAAGCTGAAAGGAGGAGAATATTCGTACTGGCAGCTTGCAGCAGTTCCGAAGCAGAGGAAAATAATGACAGAGATACAGAGGGGAGTGAAAAGGAAGTCGTAGAAGCAGAATCAAATGATGAATTAACTATCTACATTGTCCGTCACGGGAAAACAATGTTAAATACAACCGATCGTGTGCAGGGCTGGTCTGATGCTGTATTGACTCCGGCAGGTGAAGAGGTCGTCACACAAGCAGGAATCGGTTTAAAAGATATTGATTTCCAAAATGCCTACAGCAGTGACAGCGGAAGGGCTATTCAAACAGCAGAAATCATTATGGAAGAAAACGAAACATCTTCGGAACTTGATTTAAATACAGATGAACGTTTTCGTGAATTTAACTTCGGAACATATGAAGGAGATCTAAACGAGACAATGTGGCAGGATATTGCAGATTTGCAAGGAATTACACTGGAGGAATTTTTAGAAAATCTCGAACCAGAAACGTTTTCAAACAGTGTAGCAGAGCTTGACGAAGGAAGAGATGAAGAGGGACTTAATTGGCCTGCAGAGGATTATGATACCATTACAGCACGGCTGACAGAGGGCCTGGATGAGTTAGTAGAAGCAGAACAAGGGCAAGAGGGGTCAGGAAATGTTTTACCTGTCTCTCACGGGTTAAGTATATCTGCTTTGCTGGATACGTATTTTGATGATTATGAGGTGCCAGAAGGCGGTCTTGATAATGCAAGTGTATCCGTTATAACGTATCAGAACGGAGAGTTTCAGCTAGATTCTGTCAATGATATGAGTTATGTTGAAGAAGGAAAGAAGTAAGAGGAAGAATAATAATGACTCAAGGAGGAGAGTAACATGGCAAAAGCTTTTCCAGAAGGATTTTTATGGGGCGGCGCAACAGCAGCCAACCAATTAGAAGGCGGATTTCACGAAGGAAATAAAGGATTAAATATAGCCGATGTGCGGATTAATGATGCCAATCATGGGATTAGGGTTTGCGATTAAAAAAGAGGAAGATCGTTATCAACCGACATTCCAGGCATTCCATCATCAATTTGTTGCGAGCGCGAAAGCAGTGAAACGATGCCATGAAATCATGCCGGAAGCCCAGATTGGATGTATGATTATTTACGCTCCATTCTATGTCTATGACAGCAACCCGGAAAATGTCATGGATGCATTGGAGAAGGATGAACGCTTTAATTATTTTTGTACAGATGTACAAGTAAGAGGAGAATATCCAGCTTATATCCAGCGGTATTTCCGGGAGCATAACATTGAATTGGAGATAGAGGATGGCGACTTGGATATTATCAAGGAAGGAACAGTGGATTACATCAGCTTCAGTTATTACATGTCCAAGACAGAAAAGAAAGTGGATGTGAATGGCGGGCAAGCAGATGGAAATATTCTGCTTGGCGGCGTTAAAAATCCATTTTTGAAAGCTAGTGATTGGGGCTGGGAAATTGACCCGGTTGGTTTACGCATTTCCCTCAACCGGCTATACAGCAGGTATCAGATGCCATTATTTATTGTAGAAAATGGTTTAGGTGCCTATGACAAAGTGGAAGAGGACGGTTCGATTCAAGATGATTATCGTATCGACTACCTGCGGGAGCATATGAAACAAATGCTTGAAGCTGTAGAAGATGGTGTGGATTTAATGGGATATACGAGCTGGGGATGCATTGATCTAGTAAGTGCCTCCACCGGGGAGATGTCGAAACGCTATGGTTTTATCTATGTGGACAAGCATGATGACGGCAGCGGCACACTGGAACGAAAACGCAAAAAATCATTTTACTGGTATAAAGATACCATCGCTGCTAATGGTGCAAACTTAGCAAACCAGTAAAAAGAAATAATTTAAAACTAACATAGGAAAAGCGGCTTTACTTTCATTGTTTGAATGTAGAGCCGCTTTTTTGGATTTTGCGTGTTCAAATCATTCGTTTCTGCTAAAAAATAGGTGTACAATATGAATACAGAAAGTTCAGAACAAAAAAGGCAGGTGATAAATCATGTATCCTATTCAACTATACGGAGACCGCGGTGTACGAATTCCCTTTGGCAATGCCATTGACAGACAAGTAAATAACGCAGTGCATCGCTTTGGCGCTCTCTTAGAAAAATATCCAATACAGGGAGTATCGGAATGGATTCCTGCATATACTGCCATCACGATTTATTATAATCCGAGTGAAATCACTTATAGAGAGCTTGAAAAAAAGCTTATCCATTTACAAAAAATAATGGAGGAAACAGCTCCTCCTGCAGCCAGAAAGATTACGATTCCAGTATGCTATGACAAGGAGGTTGCCTTAGATATGGAAGATGTTGCTGCCCGCTCTAAACTTTCCATTCAAGAAGTGATTCGTCTGCATACGGAGCCGCTTTATTATGTGTATATGATGGGCTTTATGCCTGGCTTTCCTTATTTAGGCGGTTTATCTGAAAAGCTTGCCGTACCAAGGCTGGATAATCCAAGAAAAATGGTGGAGCAGGGGGCAGTAGGTATTGCGGATAAACAGACAGGGATTTACCCGCTGGAATCCCCTGGAGGCTGGAGAATTATCGGCAAAACTCCTGTACATCTTTATGATGCGAAGGGGGAGAAAAAAATCCTTATCGAATCCGGAGATCTGCTCCAGTTTGAAGCAATTGATCTGCAAACCTATTATAAAATAGAAGAAGCAGTAGAAAACGGAAGCTACCGGCCTCAGATAAACCAAGAAAAGGAGGAGCAATCATGAATTTGCATATCGTTTTGAATGGGAATCCAAAAAAGAGCTTTGGCGCAATGAATGAATTTGCGGCACGCTGCAGGAGTCAGTGCAGACATGTGAAATCGCATGGTGCTCTGTATTCGAAGGTAGTTACGGCAGGTGATTCACGTTGAAAGAAATCTTGGAAGTCATGAAACCTGGATTATCGACCAGTATCCAAGACACTGGAAGGATTGGCTATCAAAAATACGGTATTCCGACGGCAGGAGCAATGGACACCTTTGCCCATCGCATTGCAAATCTGCTCGTCGGTAATCCGGAGGAAGCAGCAACGTTGGAAATCATGTTGATGGGCCCCCGATTGAAGTTTTTACAGGATGCGGTCATTGCTGTCGGCGGCGCAGATTTGTCAGCAGCTGTTGACGGAGAGCCTGTCTGTCCATGGAAATCCTTCCGCGTTTATACAGGGCAGATTCTGTCATTTGGCAAGCCGGTTCATGGAACCTATGCTTATCTGGCAGTAAGCGGCGGATTTTATGCCGAAACAGTAATGGGGAGCAAGTCTACCTATGCGCAAGCCAATCTTGGCGGGATAGAGGGAAGAATCTTGCAAAAAGGAGACCGCCTATCTGCAGAGGATAAAAATCTGAAATCCATCCGGGCAGGCAGGTATTTAAAAAAGACAGATATACCAAATTATGAACAGCACCGTCCAATCAGAGTCATTACCGGGCCGGATATATCTGCTTTTTCAGACACAATCTATCAGCAATTTCTTCAGGAAAGCTATCGTATTACTGAACAGTCCAATCGCATGGGTTATCGTTTAGAAGGGAAGGCTTTGTCTCATGTGGATAAAGCGGACATTATTTCGGATGCTGTGCTTCCCGGTACCATTCAGGTGCCGGCAAATGGTCAGCCGATCGTGCTTTTAGCGGACCGGCAGACAACAGGAGGATACGCACGTATTGCTACGGTCATCGCCGCAGATATTCCTCAGCTGGTGCAAAAGAAGATTGGGGCAGAGGTGCGGTTTTTATCGGTTCCTTTAGAAAGAGCCCACGCAGATTATCTGGCGCAGCAGCGTTATTTTAAAATACTCCGGACAGCTGTCCGGTCAGAGGAGTGATTGCTGATTTGAAGGGAGCTTTAACACAAGGTGATTCCATGGTAAAGTAAAGAGAACACGAACGTATAGGAGCTAGTCAATAATGAGTAAACAATTCGTCAGTCCGGCGTTAGTCATTTGTATCATTGGTTTTACGATGATCCATTTTGTCACGTATTTTTTGCAGGTTCATCTGCTGTTAACACTGTTAGTATGGTTTGGGTTTGGAATTATTTTCTTTGGAACATTATTTTACGGGCCGCTGCATTTGAAAATGCCATTAGGCTTGTTTTTAACTGGAGTAATCATCTTTCTATCTGTAGACACCTCTTTTCTTTCGGGAATGCGGGAAGGGCTTTTGCAGATGCGGAATATGGTCGGATTATTAGTTATCATCCCTATGGTCAGCTGGGTATTGCGGGAAGAAGCATTTTTAGAATCTGCCATCAGCTATGCGCATGATTTTGTGGATACGAGTAAGAAATTTTATTTTGGAATGGTTTCCTTTACACAAGTAATCGCATATTTTCTCTTATTTGGCGCGATTCCTATGCTGTATCAATTTGTATCGATGATCTTAAAGGACGAAAAGGGTGAGGCGTGGGAGAGATATAAAGGAACAGCGATACTGCGCGGGTTTGCGTTATCGGTTCTGTGGGTAGTCAGTATTCCGAGCTTTGCCTATGTGGTGGAAGCAATGGAGGCTTCCTTATGGAAATCAATTCTGCAAGGGCTGGGGGTAGCTGCATTAGGAACCATCGTTGCGATTTTGTTCTTCCCGCTGGAGAATAAAAAGTATCATGTTAACTTTACAAGAGGCCTCCAGCATGAAATTGATGAGATTATGCAGCATACGAGAAATAAACGGGAGACAAAGCGGATCGTCCGTGAATTTATGATTCTCTTTCTCTCTCTTTTCGGTTCCATCTTTATCCTGAGCGCTTGGGTGAACATGGAATTGCTTGTCCTGATCCCTTTAACCATCCTCGTATGGATACTTAGCTATTATCTAGTGAAGAAGCGTTTATATAAATTAACACATATTGCAGCACTTTATGTAAAAGAAGAGATGGCGGGCAAGTCGTATCAGCTATGCGTGATGGTTGGGGCAGGAATGCTGATTGCAGGATTGACTAAAACAGGCTTTGCCGGCTGGGTTGTCGACAGTCTCTATGCCTTAGAAGCAGTCGCTCCATTTATCAATCTATTATACCTGCTGCCGTTTATGGTAATTATCTTAGGCTTTGCCGGTCTCGGTCCGTTGACAGTAATGGTATTGGTAGCTGGTATTTTGCAGACTATCCACCTGCCGTATCCTCCAGAGCTGATTGTGCTTTCAGTGACGCTGGGAAGCTCAATATCAATTTTATTATCACCGGTGATTATGCCAATCATTGTCTTAAGCGGCTCCAATGGTTTGAGCGGCTTTAAAAATGGTTTTCAGTTTAACGGTGTGTTTGCTGTGGTGCTATATGCTTTGGTGATGACATATATTCAACTAATGGCATATATGGCCGGATAATGTTTATAGAGCAGGGAATGATTGGGGGAAATGGGCTTAGGAGGCCATACCCTGCTTGTTTCCCTCTTGACATTCATTTTTGAACAACATAAAATGAATGTTGAAAGCGTTTACTTTATTTGGTTGTTTTACATTTTTATTTAATAACTGATAAGGGATATTGATAGGGTTCACCGGAAATCGATTTGCTGTAAATGATAATAGATTCATATCCTTTCCAAATGAAAAAGGAGGAGTATCGATGCGGGATGCGGTGATTGTAGAGGCAGTACGTACACCTATTGGTAAACGAAATGGTTTTTTGAGTGAGATAAGGGCAGAAGAATTAGCTGCAGCGCCTTTAAAGGAATTAGTTAGACGAACCAATCTGGATGCAGCAGCCATTGACGATGTTATTATGGGATGCGTCACGCAGACAGGAGAACAGGCAGTGGATGTGGCCAGGCAGGCAGCGCTTATTGCCGGCTATCCGGTCAGTGTTCCTGGAACAACGATTGACCGTCAATGCGGATCGGGTCAGCAGGCCATACATTTTGCTGCACAGGCCATCTTGAGCGGGGATATGGATATTGTGGTAGCAGCCGGGGTGGAAAGTATGTCACGTGTGCCAATGGGAACCAACCAGCAGGGTGTAAAGTGGAATCGTGCTTTACTAGATAACTATGATATGGTGCATCAAGGAGTCGCAGCCGCTCATATTGCTGAAAAATGGGGGATTTCTCGCCAAAAAATGAATGATTATTCATTCAAGAGTCATCAGCGTGCGATACAAGCGCAGGGAAAAGGCTTTTTTCGACAACAAATGATGCCTATTTCCGTCAAGCGCGCGGATGGAACCACTGCTCAATTTTGTCAAGATGAAGGGCCGAGAAGAGATACCTCGATGGAGAAACTGAATGCATTGCCTGATTTATTTACAGAGGAGAGCGGAATCACAGCGGGAAATGCCAGTCAGATGAGTGACGGTGCAGCAGCACTTTTAATCATGTCTGCTGATAAAGCCAAAGAGCTTGGCTTTACTCCGCGTTTTCGTATTCTTACCCGCAGTGTGATTGGTTCTGATCCGACAGAGATGTTGACAGGTCCAATCGAAGCTACTAAAAAGGTTCTTAAAAAAGCTGGTTTATCGATGGAAGATATCGATGTTTTTGAAGTGAATGAAGCCTTTGCATCCATTCCTTTAATGTGGATGAAGGAATTAGGGGCAGATGAAGAAAAAGTCAATATTGACGGGGGAGCTATTGCCTTAGGGCATCCTTTAGGCGCAAGCGGAGCCAGATTGATGGTAACGATGATGCATACCATGGAGCGGCTCGAAGCGCGTTTTGGTCTGCAGACGATGTGTGAAGGGCTGGGAATGGCTAATGCGACAATTTTGGAACGATGGACAGGGGAATAGGGAGGAATTTTAAAATGATGCAAACCCAATTAAATTTAACGACTATGGTGAAGCATGCGGAGAAATACTTTGCTGATAAAACAGTTATTTCGCGTACGCTGAGCGGAGTTCATACCATTCCGTACAGTAAAATAACCGAACGGATTCACCGGCTGGCAGGTGCTTTAAAAAGCTTAGGCGTGGGAAAAGGGGACAGAGTCGGCACAATAGCCTGGAACCATCACCGTCATCTGGAGGCTTACTTTGCGATTCCGACGATGGGAGCCGTACTGCATACAATCAATATCCGTGTTTCACCAGACGATTTAGCCTATATTATCAATCATGCAGAGGATAAAGTCTTATTGGTGGATGAGGATTTATTTCCATTGATCGAGCGCGTGAAAGACCAAATTACGGATGTAGAAAAAATTATTGTGATGACGGATAAGGAGGAGCTGCCTGAAACAAGCCTAACAAATATAGCATCCTATGAATCATTGCTTGAAGAAGCAGACCCGGACACAGAGCTTGATGATGCTATTGATGAAAATACAATTGCCGGTTTATGTTATACCTCTGGAACAACGGGCAGGCCAAAGGGTGTTGCTTATTCTCACCGCGGGATTTATTTACATAGCCTGGCTCTGGGATTAAAGGACACCGTAGGCTTATCAGAGGAAGATATTGCGATGCCTATTGTTCCAATGTTTCATGTAAATGCGTGGGGGATGCCATTTGCTGCATTATGGTTTGGAACAACCCAGGTGCTGCCGGGACCGATGCCGACACCGCAGATTTTAGCAGAACTGGTTGAGGATTATAAAGTGACGATGGCAGCCGGTGTACCGACGATTTGGATGGGCTTTCTGCAGGCGCTGGAGCAGGGAAATTACGATACAAGCAGTCTGCGCTGTATTCTTTGCGGCGGCTCAGCTGCTCCAAAAGGGATGATCCGCACATTTGAATCAACCTATCATATTCCTTTTGTTCATGCATATGGAATGACAGAAACCTCTCCGATTGTGACACTGGCCCGTTTAAAAAGCTATCAGCAGGAGCTGGATGAAGAGGAGCGTCTGGAATTACGCTCCCGTCAAGGCATGGTCGTGCCGGGAATTGAAATTAGAGGAATCAATGAACATGGCGATATCCCGCATGATGGAAACACAATAGGCGAATTGCTTGTCAGAGGGCCGTGGATTGCCGATGCATATTATAAAAATGACCGCAGTGAGGAATCCTTCCGGGACGGCTGGCTTCACACAGGCGATGTGGTCAATATCGATGAAGAGGGCTCCGTGAAAATCGTGGACCGTACCAAGGATATGATCAAAAGCGGCGGGGAGTGGATTTCCTCGGTCGATATCGAAAATGCATTAATGGCGCATGAAGCGGTATTTGAAGCCTCGGTGATTGCTGTTCCGGATCCAAAGTGGCAGGAGCGTCCGGTAGCATGCGTGGTATTAAAAGAGAAGAAAACATTAACGGAAGAAGAAGTGAAAGAATTTTTAACACCACAATTTGCAAAGTACTGGATTCCTGACCGCGTTCTATTTATGGAAGAAATCCCAAAAACATCGGTAGGGAAATTCTTGAAACGGGCATTGCGGGATCAAGTGGAAGAAATGCTTTCCTTATCTGATTCATCTTCATAATATCAAATTTTTTCAACAGGAAGCGCGGAGCGGCGCTTCCGTGTTTTCTAATGGAAAAGGAGCTGGTTAAATGCAATTGACTGATATAAAGAAAAAAATGGAGCTGCCGGTTATCATGGCTCCGATGTTTTTAATTTCTAACCCAAACATGGTTGTCGGGGCATGTGAAGCAGGAATCATTGGAACATTTCCGGCTCTGAATGCCCGCACGAAGGATGTTTTAGACAGCTGGATGGCTGAAATCAATGAGAGATTACAGGAAAAAGAAGCAGCAAATCCAGAGGCAGCGATGGCACCCTGGGGCGTCAACTTCATCAGTCACTCCTCCAACAAACGATTTTACGAGGATTTGGAGCTGATCGAGAAGCATCAGCCGCCAATCGTTATTACATCGTTAGGAGATCCATCTCCGGTTGTAAAGATTGTTCATAGCTATGGAGGTCTTGTTTTATCCGATGTGGTGGATGTGAAATTTGCTGAAAAGGCATTGGAAAAGGGCAGTGACGGGCTGATCTTAGTAGCAAGCGGGGCTGGCGGACATGCTGGAACGCTAAATCCTTTTGCATTTATCGAGGAAGTACGCAGCTTTTTTAATGGCCCCGTTGCTTTAGCGGGCACCATTACAAAAGGAGAGCAAATATTGGCCGCAGAGCTTCTAGGAGCTGATTTTGCCTATATTGGCACCCATTTTATTGCGACAGCGGAAAGCGGAGCAAGTGCGGATTACCAGGAATCGATTATTCAATCTGCGGCTGCGGATATTATCTATACGCCTGCGTTTAGCGGGATACCTGCTAATTACTTGATCCCCAGTATTGTCAAAGCTGGATTGGATCCAAAGAATTTACCGGAAAAGGCCGGGCTTGATTTTAAAAAGCTGTCGGACTCCTCAGTTAAAGCGTGGAAGGATATTTGGGGCGCTGGCCAGGGAGTTGGCGGAACAACGAAAATACAGACGCTGCAGGGAGCTGTAGATGAATTAAAAACAGCATATACACAAGCAAAAAAACAACACCAGCTGACTTGATTTAAAAAGGGAGAGAAGGCAATGACAGATGCAGTGAAATACGAAAAGAAAGATGCGATTGCTTTGATAAAGATGAACCGGCCGGAGAAACGCAATGCCCTGTCGATTGTAATGGCGAGAGGCTTGGTGGAAGCGCTGACGGACGCAGAAAAAGATTCGGATATCAAAGCTGTCATCATCAGCGGAGAGGGAAAAATATTTTCAGCCGGCGGCGATTTGGAAGTGCTTCATACATTGGATAACAGCGCGAAAATAATGGAATATATGAAGCAGGCATTAGAGATTATTCAGACGATACGGGATCTTGATAAATATGTTATCAGCGCAGTCCATGGCTTTGCCGCAGGAGCAGGCTTCAGTATTGCCGTTGCAGCAGATTTTGTCGTAGCTAAAAAGGATGCAGCCTTTCTATGCAGTTTTACCGATGTAGGCATTATACCGGATTTAGGCTTAGTAAAAAAACTGACAGATAACCTGCCAAGTGCCGTAGCGAAGGAATGGATTTCTTCAGGAAGACCTGTTTCAGCAGAAGAAGCATATCGGCGCGGCATTGTTAATCGCGTAACAGAGGACGAGGTTGTGGAAGCAGCCATTGATTATGCCGGCTTTATTGTTAACGGGCCGCCGCTTGCTAATAAATTTGTAAAGCATATGGTCAACTATGCAGATGAATGGAGCAGCGGTACAAATGATCTGCAGGAAACGGCTATCCAGACCTTATTGCTGCAGACAGAGGATAATAAAGAAGGGATTCAATCATTTTTTGACAAAAGAAAACCGAGTTTTAAAGGAAAATAAAAGCGGATTGTTTAGAAAGAAGTGACGCCGATGTTAGATAAATTAGGGATAAAGCGGATTACTTTAGCATTGCCGTTCCGCTTAAATCATGTCCATTGTTTTATTGCTGAGGAAGCGGACGGCTATAAGATTTTAGATGCAGGTCTGCATAATACAACTACGGAGAAAATATGGGAAAAGGAAATAGAAGGGAAACAAATTACGGACATTATTGTTTCTCATTACCATCCAGACCATTTTGGTTATGCAGGGAAACTGCAGGAACGAACCAATGCGCGCATTTGGATGTCTGAAATTGATTTACAGGCGGCGCTGCAGGCCTGGGAGCAGCCCTTTTTAGAAAAGTTATGGGAGAATTATTATCGGGCGGGCATTCCCGAGGAGAAAAGCAGGGCTTTGACGCAGAATACTGCTGCATTTGCACCATTAGTAACCCCTTATCCAAAGGTGGAAAACATTTTAAAGGAAGGGGAAACGATTCAATTTGGGAAATATGTCTATGAGATTATACATACACCAGGTCATTCAGACGGTTTAGTCACCTTTTATAATCAGGAAAAGAATGTGCTGCTGTCAACGGATCATGTTCTTCCGAGGATTACTCCGAATATTTCCTATTGGTTTCACGGGGACCCAAACCCATTAGAAAATTATTTGAATTCCTTGGAGAAAATTAAGAAACTGGACGTCGAATGGGTTATTCCATCCCATGGCGACCCGTTCCAAAATGCATCCAAGCGAATTCAGGAAATAGAGACCCATCATAAAGAAAGATTGAACAGCCTAAAGGAAATGCTGAAAACCGGCTTAACGGTTTATGAAACAATGGAAAAGCTGTTTCCGAAAAAGCTGGCTGTTCACGATACGCGGTTTGCAGTAGGTGAAACGGTCGCCCATTTAGAATATTTGCGTCTGGCTGGGGAGTGTACGCGCGAGTTGACAGATGGTGTGTATATGTATCATGTAACGAACTAGCAGACAATGCCGCCCATTTTAGAGTGGCGGCATTATCTGCTAGTTCCTTTTTCTTTCTTTTACGTGATTGATTGTTATAAGATGATAGAAAAGATAAGAAAGGATGGATGTCTGATATGAGTAATCACCTTCAGGGTACAGTCACATTAAATAATGGCGTAGATATGCCTGCGTTTGGACTGGGAGTCTATAAAGTAGAAGAAGGACAGACAGCAGTGGCCGCAGTGAAAACTGCGCTGGAGCATGGTTATCGCAGTATTGATACCGCTTCTTTTTACCAGAATGAAGCCAGTGTCGGGCAGGGTATCAAGGAGTCTGGTATACTGAGAAAGGATATTTTTCTGACATCAAAAGTCTGGAATGATGAGCAGGGCTATGCGTCTACATTAGAAGCATTTGAAAGAAGTCTTGAAAAATTAGATACCGATTATTTGGATTTATATCTGATTCATTGGCCTGTAAAAGAAACGTTTATAGATACGTGGAAGGCAATGGAAAAGCTTTATCATGATGGACGCGTTCGTGCCATTGGTGTGAGTAATTTTCATATCCAGCATTTAGAGCGGCTTTTAGCAGAAGCAGAAGTTGTTCCGGCAGTTGATCAAGTGGAATTTCATCCGCATCTAACGCAGGAAGGCTTGCGCGCTTTTTGTGAAAGACATGGCATCCAGCTGGAAGCCTGGTCTCCGCTGAAACGGGGAGAGCTGCTAAATCATCCAGCGCTTGTTACGATTGGAGAGAAATACGGGAAGAATGCGGCGCAAATCATCTTAAGATGGGATGTCCAGCATCAAGTTGTTACCATTCCAAAATCAATTACCCCGGAACGCATCATTTCCAATGCGGATATTTTTGATTTTGAATTAACGGATGAGGAAATGAAACAGATCGATGCGTTGAATGAAAATAGCCGTTCTGGTTCCAATCCAGACGAATATGATAAATAACTCTCGGGCTTCCGTCAGAGAGAACTGTAAAAAATGCGCTGCGCTGAAAAACATTCTGCGCGGCGCATTTTTTCTTATCGATCCCAAAAACGCTGTTTCGCCATTGCATTGACAAAGGCTTTATAGAAGCCGTCGGTCGGGGCTCTGCTTGTCAAGACGCCGGGGCGATTTTGAAGATGAATTTCTTCTATCCACTTTGCTCCTTCGTCAATACCGCCAATAGGCTTATAATGGTTAAACTGATCCACAATAAATTGATTTGTCATAAAATGAAAATCCCTGGTAGCATATGGGCCGCCAATAACAAATAAACCATCATACAGAAGCGGCGATCCGGTTAAAAATGTTTCATCAACGGAAAGGCTATCCCCGTTTGTTCCTTCCAATGTTCCGAGCCTTCTGCTTACAAAAACAGGCTCTAATCCTGCTTTTTCCCACGACGCCATCGCGTTTTTTAAAGCATTACTGTCATATTGTTCATCAATAATCACCCCGACCTTTAAGGTATCCGTACGAAACACTGTATTTTGCATACTTAAAGCCGGCGAGGAAGCGGTCACATCGGATTCTGGAATAGCTTCCGGCGGAGCTGGCACGCCAACCTCCTCGGCAACCGAAACAGCCAGCGGTCTGCTGATATGGGCAATCAGACGAACCGCGCGCTCCCGTACTTCCGGATTCTTCACTTTTCCAAGCTCGAAACTGAATGCCTGCAGGATATGGCTTTTTTCCACATCACTCATGCTGTTCCAAAAAAGTCGTCCTTGAGAAAAATGATCCTCAAAACTGGGTGCTGTCTGACGTACCTTTTTTCCTTCGACCAGAGAAGGGTAGGTGACAAATCCGCCTTTATCGCCCGGCACAGGATAAGGTGTATTATTCGCCAGATAATTTTGATGGTAGGCAACCTGTCCTTTATCAATCACATAACGTGCTGCACCATCACGATGGTTATTATGTGCTGTGTGAATAGGGCGATTGATTGGAATTTGTTTGAAATTAGTGCCCACACGGTAAAATTGTGTATCTGCATAGGAGAACAGTCTGCCTTGCAGCAGCGGATCATTTGTAAAGTCAATTCCGCGAACAATATTTCCCGGATGAAGCGCAACCTGTTCTGTCTCTGCAAATACATTCTCGACATTTTTGTTTAAAGTCATTTTCCCGATTTTCTTCAGGGGAATAAGCTCCTCCGGCCACAGCTTGGTAGAATCTAGAATATCGAAGTCAAAATCAAACTCCTGATCCTCTCGAATCACTTGAATGCCAAGCTCGTATTCGGGGAAATTACCTTTCTCGATATTCTCCCATAAGTCCCGCCGGTGAAAATCCGGATCAGCACCGCCGATTTTCTGTGCTTCATCCCAAATCAGAGAATGAACGCCTAGAACTGGCTGCCAATGGAATTTACAAAAATGCGATACACCTTCTTTATTTACGAGTCGGAATGTATGCACACCAAAGCCCTGCATGGTTCGAAAACTGCGGGGGATGGTGCGGTCAGACATAATCCACATCATCATGGCGGCAGATTCTTCATTACTTCCGATAAAATCCCAAAATGTATCATGTGCTGTCTGGCCTTGAGGGATTTCATTATTTGGTTCTGGTTTTAGCGCATGAATCAAATCGGGAAATTTAATGCCATCCTGAATAAAAAAGATTGGGATATTATTGCCGACTAAATCAAAGTTTCCTTCCTCCGTATAAAATTTGGTGGCAAAGCCGCGCACATCCCGGAGTGTTTCATTAGCACCTCTGGAACCGGCAACCTGTGAAAAACGGACAAACACAGGTGTTTTTCTGCCCGCATCTTGTAAGAAATGTGCCTCTGTTAAATCAGATTGTGATGCATAGCATTCAAACACGCCATGCGCTCCATATCCGCGTGCGTGAACATTTCGTTCTGGGATTCGTTCTCTATCAAAGTGGGAGAGTTTTTCCCGATATATAAAATCCTCTAATAGCTGCGGTCCGCGGTCTCCGGCGCTTAGCGTATTTTCATCATCCGAAATTTTAACCGCTTCATCCGTCGTCATTGGTTTCCCTTCATTATCTCTATAAAATTTCTCCAGCTGTCTGATTTTTTTATTTTCTTCCGGCTCCCGATTCTTGTGGTCTGTCATGTCTTATCCTCCTTTTAAATGAATTTTTTTCACAGTAATAAAAGGATATTCGCTGGAAGTGGTAAATATGACCAGAGGAGAAGAATGGAGGTTTTCTGAGTTCATATTATCTTTTAAAAAATTTGTTTGATTGTTTAGCGTTATATAATATTATTAGAATAAGACAGACATGAGAGAGGGGAAGGCATATGGGCTGGATGAATCTCGTTATGTTTATTATATTGGCAGTGTTGGGGTTGTGGGGACTGATTTCCCGAGCTAAATGGCTGGAGGGCGAATCAAAAAAAATAAAAAATCTTAATATTTAAAGATTTATCTGTGTTAACATTGTCTTGCCTGATAACAGATAAAAAAGAGCCGTCCCGGGGGGATAGGCTCTTTACTCCGTTGTAAAGGGAATGATGATGTTTGGCTGAATCTTAGTCTTTCGGAAGCAGTCCATGGTGCTGTAATGCGTATGAAATGCCATCATCACTTACATCCTTCGTAACAAATGCAGCTGCTTCCTTTACTTCCGGCAGGGCATTTCCCATGGCGACACTGTTAGGAACGAGCTGCAGCATTTCTATATCATTTAAACCGTCTCCGAAGGCGTATTGTCTTTCTGACGGAAAATCGAGATACTCAAGCAGTTTTTTAATACCTAATGCTTTTGATCCGCCTTTTGGAAGGACATCTAGCGATTTTGGATGCCACCGGACAAAATCTAAGTTTGTGAATGTATCCTGATAAATCTTTTCTTCGCCTTCTGTGTTGAAAAGGAGGCTCTGATAAATGTCACTCTGCCGGGCCGTATTATGCTCTTCCTGTTCTGGATAAGCATCTACCTTTAATGTTGCAATGCTTTCTTCTATATATGGATGGTCATTCGGCACATTAGTTGTCATTTTTTTATCATTCATATAGACAACAGGATGGTTATTTTTTAAAGCAAATGCGGTTAATTCCTCTAACGTCTCTGGATTGATTGTGTTCGCATAGACAACTTCCCCGCGGCACACCACATATTGCCCGTTATAGCTTATGTAAGTGTCAATACCTAATTCGTCTCGTAAATCATCAAATAAGAATTTGGCCCGGCCTGTTGCGATGGCAACCTCATGACCAAGTTCCTTCAGCTTGAAAATGGCTTTCTTCGTTGATTCAGGCAGGGTTCTTTCCTCTTCTGTCAATAATGTCCCATCAATATCAAAAAACAGAATACTTTTATCTGGTACCATTTTATCCCTCATTTCACCTTCATTATACGCTTTCTATTATGATGGAACTGCTGTATAGATTCAACTGTTGACTATTATAATAATTAAAATTATCGCTTAAGATTATTCTTCACAAATATATGTGAATCGCTTACAATCAAGGTGAGTGAGTTGAAATCAATATTTTACTTTCTAGCAGTCGCTGCGGAAAAACACTCCGCTTTCCGTGGGCTTGAGCTCAGCCTCCTCGGTAAAAAGAAGAGCCCTTTTTCCCTGCGGGGTCTTCCCACTGCGCTTTCCCACGACGGACAGGACGTCCTAGTGTCGGTCGTTGGTCACAGGACGTGACCGTTCTTAGCCGACCAGGAGTCTCCGTGTTTTTCCTTCGCTAGATAGTGTTATCACCACCCATACTAATTTTTAATTCATTATATTAACCTGATAACATGGAGACCTGCGATTACTCGGTCTATTAAAACCGTTGCTGCGATTAGAAGTCCCATCAAAAAAAGTAACTTGTTATAATGTTTCAATTATAAAAAATTTTGTTAGAGACAAAAATAAGGAGTTAATTCATATGAAACGCCTGGTATTACTAATGATGATATGTATTCCTTTGTTCCTGGCAGGCTGTTTAAGTCCGAATAGTGCCCGGGTAGTCAATGATATGTATCAAGCTGCGATTATGGAGGAAGAAGAAAATGTAGCTTCCTACTTTTCAGAGGAGTATTTAGAAGAGCATCCAATTGATGAATTAACGAATGAATTAGCAGAAGATGCCCGGACCATGTACGGGGTCAATATGATGAATATTACGCTTATCCGCGAGAAAGAGCTGCAGGACGATTACATCGAATCGACCGGATTAGCTGATAATCCGGATTTATCAGTGGTTACCGCACAGACAGATGAACGGGAGGTAGTAGTCTGGACAGTGGAGCGGGGGAGTACCCGGTATACGATAATTCAAGGGGAAAGGTATGACTTTGATACATATAATGAAAATGTTCTTGAGTAAAAACACGGCACCCCGCCGTGTTTTGTTATTGGACTTTTAAACATCCGTTTAAAAATGAACTCTGAATGTTTTTCTAAAATATTTCCATAGAGCATGTTTTACACTTCCACTGCATAGGATATAGAAATCGTTGTAAGATGGAGGGAGCCTGCGATGGATATTTTAAATAAAGTAAAAAACGATAGAGAAGCAGAAAAACAGCTGGTATGGGAAGGCACGTTTGCGGAATACTTAGAGCTGGTGAAAGAAAACCCGACAATCGCACAGACTGCACATTCCCGGGTGTATAATATGATCAAGAGTGCAGGGGTCACGGAGAGAGATAACCATAAAATGTATGAGTTTTTTGGATCAGCTATTTTTGGTCTGGAATCAGCAATTGAAAGCTTAGTAGAAGAGTATTTTCATCCGGCAGCAAGAAGGCTGGACGTCAGAAAACGAATTTTGCTGTTAATGGGACCGGTCAGCGGTGGAAAATCGACTATTGTCAGTTTGCTGAAGCGTGGCTTGGAGCAGTATTCACGTACCGATGAAGGGGCTGTATATGCCATTAAAAACTGTCCAATGCATGAAGATCCTCTTCACTTAATCCCACAGCATTTGCGGGAAGATTTCCATGAAGAATATGGTATACGAGTGGAAGGCAGCCTATCTCCATTGAATACCATGCGTTTAGAAAAGGAATACGGCGGCAGGATTGAAGATGTTAAGGTACAGCGAATCTTTTTCTCAGAGGATAAAAGGGTAGGAATCGGGACATTCAGCCCGTCTGATCCGAAATCACAGGATATTGCCGATTTAACCGGCAGCATTGATTTTTCCACGATTGCTGAGTTTGGATCTGAATCTGATCCGCGTGCTTACCGGTTCGATGGAGAGTTAAATAAAGCCAACCGCGGAATGATGGAGTTTCAGGAGATTTTAAAAAGTGATGAAAAATTCTTGTGGCACTTGCTTTCACTGACGCAGGAAGGAAATTTTAAAGCCGGGAGATTTGCTTTGATATCCGCAGATGAGCTGATTATAGCGCATACGAACGAATCAGAATATAAATCATTTATTTCCAATAAAAAGAATGAGGCACTTCATTCCAGAATGATTGTGATGCCGATTCCATATAATTTAAAGGTCAGTGAAGAAGAACGAATCTATAAGAAAATGATTCAGGAAAGTGATATTGCGGATGTTCATGTAGCTCCCCATGCTTTACGGGCTGCGGCGATATTCTCCATTTTGACCCGATTAAAGGAATCGAAAAAGCAGGGTGTCGATGTCGTAAAGAAGATGCGGCTCTATGACGGGGAAAGTGTGGAAGGATATAATCAGATTGATATAGAGGAACTTTCAAATGAGTATACGGATGAGGGAATGGCTGGGATCGATCCGCGCTATGTCATCAACCGTATTTCCTCCACGATTATCCGTAAAGAAATCCCTTCTATCAACGCACTGGATGTATTACGTTCGCTGAAGGAGGGATTAAACCAGCATCCGTCTATTTCCAAGGATGATCTGGATAAATATTTAAACTATATTTCGATTGCCCGGAAAGAATATGATGAGATTGCGAAAAAAGAAGTACAGAAAGCATTCGTTTATTCGTATGAAGAATCAGCGAAGACCTTAATGGATAACTATCTGGATAATGTTGAGGCATATTGTAACCAGAATAAATTACGTGATCCGCTCACTGGAGAAGAAATGAATCCAGATGAAAAGCTGATGCGTTCGATTGAGGAGCAGATTGGCATCTCGGAAAATGCAAAAAAAGGCTTCCGGGAAGAAATCTTAATCCGTTTATCTGCTTATGCGCGTAAAGGAAAGCGATTTGATTATCAATCGCATGAGCGTTTGCGTGAAGCGATTCAAAAGAAATTATTTGCTGATTTGAAAGACGTTGTGAAAATTACAACCTCATCGAAAACACCGAATGAATCGCAGCTGAAAAAGATTAATGAAGTGATTGCCCGTCTGATTGATGAGCATGGGTATAATTCGGTGTCTGCGAATGAACTGCTGCGTTATGTAGGAAGTTTACTGAATCGATAAAGCAGTGTTTATATTTATTTCATCTTAGAAAAATGAAAAGTGGTATCCAGATGAACATGGATACCACTTTTTAACTTACCTGATAAAAGGAAATAAGCTTTTCTAAAAACCTCAAATTCTTTTAATCCGTCTGCAATAACTTATCCCCTCTTGCATACAATAGATAAAGCATGTTTCTAAAACTGTTTGTACCATAAACTGATGATTGGAAACAATTCAAATATAAGGAGAGGATTCGAGTGTCCAATGAGCAAGAGCATAATTTCGTCGTCTCCCAAGAAAACTGGTCTCTCCATCGAAAGGGTTATCAGGATCAGCAGCGCCATAATGAGAAAATAAAAGATGCCATCAAGAAAAACCTGCCTGACCTGGTCAGTGAAGAAAATATCATTATGTCCAATGGCAAGGATGTAGTGAAAATCCCGATTCGTTCGCTGGATGAATATAAAATCAGATATAACTATGAAAAATCAAAGCATGTAGGGCAAGGAAATGGAGATTCAGAGGTTGGAGATGTCGTCGCACGCGCGCCTGGAGACGGGCAGCAGGCGGGAGCCGGCAATGGCAAGAAAGCCGGGGATAAGCCGGGACAGGATTATTATGAATCGGAAGTATCCATTGCAGAGATAGAAGACGCATTATTCCGAGAATTAGAGCTTCCTAATCTGCAGGAAAAAGAAAAATCAGAGATTATTACGGAAAAAGTCGAATTTAATGATGTGCGTAAAAAAGGGTTAATGGGAAATGTAGATAAGAAACGAACGATATTAACCGCATTAAAGCGGAATGCGCGGGATGGAAAGGCACAAATCACGCCAATTTATAACGATGATCTGCGTTTTAAGACCTGGAATGAAGTCATCCGGCACGATTCCAAAGCGGTTGTCCTGGCGATGATGGATACAAGTGCTTCGATGGGCGCATTTGAGAAGTATATAGCCCGCAGCTTCTTTTTCTGGATGAACCGTTTTTTGAAAACAAAATATGAAAGTGTTGAATTTGAATTTATTGCTCACCATACAGAGGCGAAAGTGGTGACAGAAGAGGCTTTTTTCTCTAAAGGAGAGAGCGGCGGAACGATTTGTTCATCTGCGTATTATAAAGCGCTGGAGGTCATTGAAGAAAAATATCCCCCGTCCCGCTATAATATTTATCCTTTTCATTTTTCAGACGGAGAGAATATTAGCTCAGATAACAAGACATGCATTGAGTTAGTCCATCAGCTGATGGAGAAATCGAATATGTTTGGTTACGGAGAAGTCAATGGCTATAACCGCTATTCTACGTTGATGAATGCTTATAAAACGATTGACCATCCGAAGTTTAAGCACTATGTATTAAAAGAAAAAGCGGATGTCTATCATGCGATGAAAAGCTTTTTTCAAAAGACAGCAGCACGCATATAGAAAATAAAACGAACAGCTCAAAGAAATATACTAATCTTTGAGCTGTTTTATAGGAATGGCAAGATTTTATTCAGAGGACATAGACTAATAGTAGCTGAATAAAGGGAGGAATCTACTTGAGCGAAACAAAGGAGTTAACAAAAGCTATCGAAGAAATTACGGAGGTAGCCAAAGGGTTTGGTCTGGATTTTTATCCGATGCGCTATGAGGTTTGCCCGGCGGATATTATTTATACATTTGGCGCTTATGGGATGCCGACACGTTTTACCCATTGGAGCTTTGGTAAGCAATTCCATAAGATGAAGCTGCAATATGATTTAGGCCTGAGCCAAATTTATGAGCTGGTAATCAATTCGGATCCTTGTTATGCCTTTTTGTTAAATACGAACAGCCTGATTCAAAATAAGCTGATTATTGCCCATGTTCTGGCGCATTGTGATTTCTTTAAGAATAATATCCGCTTTGCAAATACGCGCAAGGATATGGTGGAAAGTATGACAGCAACAGCAGAGCGTATCGCCCATTATGAAATGGTGCATGGAAAAGAAGAGGTGGAGAGCTTTTTAGATGCAATTTTATCGATTCAGGAGCATATTGATCCTTCAATTGTCCGGTTTAAACTGCCACCCAAAGCAGCGGATGATATGATAGAGGAGGACACTCACAAAAAACGCGGTGAGTACGATGATCTGTGGAGTTTAGATCAGCGTGGCAAAAGCTCGCAGACGAAAAAGGTAAAAAGACAAAAGAAAATTCCCCCCTTTCCAGAAAAGGACTTATTATTATTTATTGAAGAATACAGCAGAGAACTGGAAGACTGGCAGCGTGACGTATTAACGATGATGCGCGAGGAAATGCTTTATTTCTGGCCGCAGTTAGAAACGAAGGTAATGAATGAAGGCTGGGCATCCTATTGGCATCAGCGCATAATGCGGGAATTAGATTTAACCTCCTCGGAAACGTTAGAATATGCAAAATTGAATGCCGGCGTGGTGCAGCCGTCCCGGACATCCATTAATCCATATTATTTAGGAATAAAAATCTTTGAGGATATTGAGGAGCGTTATAATAATCCAACGGAAGAAATGATAAGAAATGGATGTGAACCGAATAAAGGAAGAGATAAAATTTTTGAAGTAAGGGAAATGGAGTCTGATATTTCCTTTATCCGCAACTATTTAACGAAGGAATTGGTCGCAAAAGAGGATATGTATCTTTTTGAGAAAAAAGGAAGAGATTATCGGATTACAGAAAAGGATTATGTAGAAGTACGCGATCAGCTTGTTTCTCAGCGTGTAAACGGCGGTTTTCCATATATTACTGTAGAAAATGGCGACTATCTTCGTAATGGAGAGCTCTATCTGCGGCATGGTTTTGAAGGTATTGAGCTGGATATTAAATATTTGGAGCATGTTTTACCATATGTCTATCAATTATGGGGAAGAGCCGTGCATTTAGAAACAATTATTGAAGGAAAAGAAACACTGTATACGTATGATGGGAAGGAAATGCATAAGCAGCGGATTTGAATAGGGTGAAGGCTGGTTAGATAGTTGGCCAGCCTTTTATTTTCGCACCTACACAGGAAAGAGTCTCTTTCGTTATCCATTTTAGTTTTGTCTCCTATTTCGTAATATAGAAAGTACTTGGAAACACGATTGTTTTTGGATATAATTGTACTAATTTTTTACGTGAAGAGGGAGGAGAGGAAGTGAATAATAATCCGTTTAATCCATTTCCAGTATTGAAAACGGACCGGCTCATTTTAAGGAATGTAGAGAAAACAGATTTGCAGGATATTTTTGATTATGCTTCTGACCTAAATCTAACAACATATCTGACCTGGAGAGCGCATCAGACGCTTGCGGATACGGAAGGCTTTATAGAGTTCATATTAGCTAGTAACGAACGTCATATGGGAGCAACGTGGGTCATTGTCTGGAAGGAAAACAATCGTGTTATCGGCACCATTGACTTATCTTGGAATCAAAAGCATTATTCTGCCGAGCTCGCCTATGCGCTTTCTAGAAAATATTGGCGAAAGGGAATTGGAACAGAAGCTGTTCAGGAAATCGTTCGTTTTGGTTTTGAAGAAGTGAAACTGGAGCGGATTCATGCAAGATGCCATCCGAAAAATGAAGCTTCCTATAAATTAATGGAAAAAACAGGGATGATCTATGAAGGAACATTGAGAAAGTCGATGCGGAGAAAAGGGAAACAAGAGGACATTAAAATATATTCTATTTTAAAGAGCGAGTTTGAGGGGTAAGTATATCGCCATAATAGAGGAAAAGAACGATTGCTTCGCAGATTAGAAGCAATCGTTCTTTTCCTTTTCTTTATTCTATTTTTTAGTCCTTTTCTTCCTTCTCCTCCTGTTTCCCTCTTTTATAAAAATAACTGTAAAGAGACTTCAACGTCTCTGCATTCAATTCAATATTATTTTCATAAGCATATTTCACCGAATACCCCATCGCAAGTGTCATCCCGCCTGCAACACTTCCGCCGATGACAGAGCCTGCACCAGGAACAAATTTGGAGACCTGACGAAAGATAGTTTTGCCGATATTACCAGTAATCGTGGCAATTGTCAGCTCCTTTGCTTTCTTTTTGGATAATGGTTTTTCATATAAGGTTGCCAGTCTAATCATTAACCCGACTTGGATTCCTGTCAATGGAATAAAATCTGATCCAGGAAGCGGTGTTGCTCCGACAGCAGTTGCTGAGGCCGAAGCGCCTAAAATCCATTTGTTCGCCGTCTGCGACTTTTCTTTAATAAGTCTTGCGAATTGAATTTCCTTTTCTTTTTTTTTCAGGATTTCTAATATCTCATTCCGTAATTTATCAATATTCTCTCCGGTCCGGGAGGAAATCGGGATAACCGGATAACGTTTTGACGTATGCTCCTTCACATATTGAACGAGAGCCGGGATATCATCTGCTGCATCAATTTTATTTAAAATAAAAACAATCTGCTTATTTTCTTTTCTGATGGTTTCAAATGACTTTCTTTCCCCTTCTGAAAAAACTGTTCCAGCTGCGTTTAGGAAAAATAAAATGACATCTGCTTCGCGGTAAAAGCGAAAGGTTTCTTCCGAATTAGTGTGGTTGATATCATCAAGCCCGGGCGTATCTGCGAAAATAATTTTGTCCCGGTATACATATTTATCAATACCAATCGTTTCTCCAGGACGTGCACCGACTTTGGCGACATCATCACCAATAAGCTGGTTAATGGTAGATGATTTTCCCGTATTGATGTCCCCAATCATGGCGAAAATAATATCTTTATCGAGCTGTTTATTTATTTTTTTCGTTTCCTCATTATAAGCTTTATCGAAATCTTTCTCATTAAATGCTGACATCAGCAACACTCCCTCCTGTTACTATTCCCTTTTAATTATTATCATACACCATTATTTACAGAGGGATATAATTTTAGCTGTCTAAAAGAGAGAAGGAAGAATTTTATACCTTTAATCCTATCAGAAAATTTAAATCCTTTTGAACTTGTTCTTATTTCTTGATATAATGACTAACGTATAGTACGAGGTACTAATTTGAGGAGGAATAAGATGAAAAAATCAGATTTGATTGCACCTGCATTATATAATATTACTTCTGAATTTGAAAAATATGCTGCAGATGAAGGAAGAAAAGCGGTTATTTTAGAAGAAGAAAATGGAGATATAAAAGAAATCACGTATACGAATCTGATAAAGAATGCAAATAAGGCAGGGAATATCCTGTTAAATCACGGTTTAAAACGCGGAGATAAAATAATGATTATGCTGCCGCGCTGTATTGAAGCGTATGAACTATATATTGCAGCCTTAAAAACAGGAATGATTATTATACCAAGCTCTGAGATGCTGCGGACCAAGGATTTGCAATTTCGTATCTCACATGGCGAAATTGATGCAGTTGTTGCGACAGAAGCATGTGTGGAAGAGTTTAAAAGAGTTGTAGAGTATGAGCAGCTTGCTAAATTCAGTGTGGGAAAAGAGATAGAAGACTGGGTATCAATTGATAAAGAAAAAGCAGCAGCTTCTGATCAGTTAGAAACGGTAGAAACATCAAGAGACGATATTGCCATTTTATCTTATACATCCGGAACAACAGGAAATCCAAAGGCAGTTATTCATTCTCATGGCTGGGGATTTGCACATATGTCCTCTGCTCCTCGTTATTGGCTCAGTATTCAAGATGGCGATACAGTTTGGGCAACTGCTGCACCCGGATGGCAGAAATGGGTATGGAGTCCATTTTTATCCATTATGGGGATGGGAGCAACAGCGTTTGTCTATTCAGGAAGATTCGATGCAGCAAAATATTTGGAGCTGCTGGAAAAGCATCAGGTTAATGTGCTTTGCTGTACGCCGACAGAGTACCGTTTAATGGCGAAGCTTTCTAATTTAGATGATTACAATTTGAATGCACTGCATAGCACAGTTTCTGCCGGAGAACCTTTAAACCGTGAAGTGATTGATAAGTTCAGACATCATTTTGATGTGACAGTCAGAGATGGTTACGGGCAGACAGAAAGTACCTTGCTGCTCGGATTCTTAAAAGGGATGGAAGTACGCTCGGGTTCAATGGGGAAACCAACTCCGGGAAATGATGTCGTTATTATTGATGAAGACGGGAAGCTGGTGAAAACTGGTGAGGTTGGAGATATTGCCATTCCGCTTGATACAGCTGCTTTGTTTAAAGGGTATTATAAAGACGAGGAAAAAACGAAAAGAACACAGCGCGGAGATTATTATGTTACCGGAGACCAGGCAAGCATGGATGAGGACGGTTATTTCTGGTTTGAAGGAAGAAGCGATGATATTATTATCAGCTCCGGCTATACGATTGGACCTTTTGAAGTGGAGGATACGCTCGTAAAACATCCGGATGTGAAAGAATGTGCTGTCGTTGCCAGCCCAGACCCGGTAAGAGGCAATGTTGTAAAGGCATTTGTTATTTTACAAGATAATATTATTGGAAATAGCGAAGTAGTTGCAGCCCTGCAGAGCTATGTAAAGCATGAAATCGCACCATATAAGTATCCGCGAAAAATTGAATTTGTTTCTGAATTGCCGAAAACATCCTCTGGTAAAATTCGGCGTGTGGAGTTAAGACAGAAAGAATATAATAATTCTTTTAAGTGAGGGAGACAGCATGAAGGTAATTGATACGCATTGTGACGCACTGCTTAAATTACAGACAGCACGCTTGGAGCAAAGAAAGCTTGATTTTCGAGATGCGCCGGAGATAGAAACGAATCTGAAGCTGTTAGAAGCGGGAAATGTTGCGGTCCAGTTCTTTGCGATTTTTGTTGATCCGGAAAATGTGGCGACAACAGATCAGTGGAAGTATGCGCAAGAGCAGGCAGCCATTTTTCATGAAGAAATTGTGGGAAAGAATGAGAAGGTACGGTTTATTCAAAACTGGAAGGATATTCATTCGCTTGCTTCCGATGAGATTGGTGCCGTATTGACGTTAGAAGGAGCCGAAGCAATTGGCAATGATCTTGAAAAACTAAAGACGCTTTACCAAATGGGAGTTAAATCTGTTGGATTGACATGGAATCCGGCAAATCTATGTGCTGATGGCGCTGAAGAACCCCGGGGAGCCGGACTTACCAGATTAGGCAAGGAAGTAGTCCAGTTAAATAATGCGAATAATGTTTTGACAGATGTATCTCATCTTTCTGTTCGAGCATTTTGGGATGTGGTGGAGCTGGCTGATTATCCAATTGCTTCGCATTCAAACGCTCGGGCAATTTGTGAGCATCCAAGAAACCTATACGATGACCAGTTGAAAGCATTGATTGAAAAAAAAGCGCCTATTCATTTTGCGCTCTATCCGGTCTTCTTGAAAAAAGGGGCAGAAACAGCAACGGTTGCTGACCTTTTGGAGCATATTGATCATGTCTGTGCTCTTGGCGGAGAAAAGAATATTGGTTTTGGATCAGACTTTGACGGCATCAGCTGTTATATTGATCATATTCCGGACGCCTCGGGCTATACGTATTTGCTGAATGAACTGCAAAAACATTATTCAGAGGAGCAGGTCAGAGGTTTTGCTTATCAAAATATAATGAATATGCTGCCGGCATAGAAAAAACCATATAAATAGCAAAAGAGCCAGAATATCCGGATATTCTGGCTCTTTCCATTCCTGTTTTAAAATTTTTGTCCATCGTATTTATCGAGTGAGAAGCCTCTCCCGAGAATTTCGGATGCACTGATAAAAATAGTGAAAGCGTCAGGTGTTTCTTCCTGTAATAATTTCTTCAGCTTAACTGCTTCCGCCTGCTGTGCCACCACCAGTATCATGGTTTTATCCAATTTCGTATAACCGCCGACAGAACGGATTTTCGTAAGACCCCGGTCAATACCGTTCTGAATAAGCTGCTGTACTTTTTCTTCCTCATCCGTGATAATCATTACCAGCTTCGTTGCGGATGTTCGTAATTGGACAATATCTATTGCTTTACCGCTGATATAAATTGCCATTAATGCAAACAGTGTCAGTTCGAAGCTGAATACAAAAATCGAAGTAATCACAACGAGTCCATCTACGATAAATTGCGAGTAGCCGCTGGAAATACCAGTGAATTTCTTCACAATTTGGGCAATAGCTGCTGTACCCCCGGTAGAACCATTTCCTTTATATACAATCCCTAATCCCGCACCAAGAATAAGTCCGCCGTAAAGTGCGCTCAGAAATGGATTGGTCACTGTAATCGGAATATCTCCTGATAAAAAAATGACAAATGGAACCCAAAACGTTCCAATCAATGTTTTTAGGCTGAAATCCTTCCCTAAAGTAATCCATCCAATAATAAAAATAGGGATATTAATGATAAATTGGCTGAGTGCTGGATTAATCGTATATAATTCAAATAATATCGTGCTGATTCCGGACAGACCTCCAGCAGCTAATCGTGCTGGCAGGAAGAAAATATTATAGGATAGTCCGACAATGGTTGCTCCAATAATAATATAGGCATATTGCTTCCATGCATGCGATTGTTTTGCGTTAACCATGTGCTATGTTCCTTTCCCGACAATGATAATTAGACCTATATAAATGTATCACTGTTGAGAATAAGAGTAAACAGCATAGCTTTAAAGTGGTAAAGCAACAGAATCCGCTTCTGTCAGAGGCTTTGCAATTCGCTGGACAAACTTTTCCAACAAGCCGGGAAGGAGGGAGCCAATCAATGGTGCGCTTATTTTACCTGTTAAACCTTTTAATTCAAGCTCTAATAGACAGGTCAGTGTGGAGGAACGGGAAGAAAGCTGGGAAAGCTCAAAACAGCCGCTTCCTAAACAACGGTCTTCTGAATCACGAACCCGAAATTGAACGGTAGACGGAGATGTTATTTCTATGATTTTGACATAGAGCTTTACATCCTTAGTAATGGAGCCTGCTTTTCCGTGAAGCTCCCAAATCGAGTCTGTCGGGGATATGTTCTTATGTGTTTGATAACCGGGCACCTGCTTCGCCCAATTAGACCAATCTTCTAAATAACGCCATACGTCTGATTGAGGCAGGTTAATATCCATACTGTAATCTGCTTTTAACATCAAGTAGTTCCTCCTTAAAAATGCTTTCAGCTTTTTTTAATCACCTTGATATACATATGTACAATTTCCAGCACTTATGCTAAAACTTCTTGTATAGTTTATAACGTTCTGCACAAGATAGGAGCAAGCAAGTATGATACTTGCTTTTGAATAAAAGAGGAGGGTCTCTGGTGGCTGACAAACGAAGAAATGCGTTGTTAGTACCGCAAGCAGAACGTGCAGTGAATCAGATGAAAGAGGAAATCGCTGATGAAATGCATGTGAATTTAGGAGCTGACACGACTGCTCGTGAAAACGGTGCGGTCGGCGGTGAGATGGTTAAACGAATGATTCAAATGGCTGAGGGCAGCATTGCGAATCGGAAAAAATAACCTGACTTTCAGCTTGAAAATTTACCCGCTCTAATGTTCTGAATAGAAAAACCTGTGGTGAGAAACTCCTTCTCACCACAGGTTTTTCTTGTAGAATAGGAAAGTATATAAAAAAATGCTGAATATATTCGCTCCAATGGGTTTCATTGAGGGAGTAATCTTCAACATTGTCAGGTTAATGCGACCGTTGTGGAAAACACTACGCTTTCCATGGGCCCCGAGCTCATCTCCTTTAAAGAAGACTTGCTGATTGGCAAGCCGTCAGGCGCAGACAGAAGCAAAGTCGCACTTATGCCCAGCGGGTGAAAAGAAGACTTGCTGATTGGCAAGCCGTCAGGCGCAGACAGAAGCAAAGTCGCACTTATGCCCAGCGGGTAGAAAAAAGAAGTTCGCTTTTTTTCTGCGCGGTCTTCACACTGGGACTGGGACTGGGACTGCGATTACTCGCCCCATCGAAGAGCTTTTGCGATTACTCGTCCCATCGAAACCCGTCGTAGCGGACCTCTCTTTGGCAAGAACACCGATGTTTTAAAGATTCATTGACGTTCTTGATTTCCCATAAAGAAAAAAGTAAAACAAGCTCGGATTATTATCGGGAATGTCGAAGCTTGTGATAAAATAGAAAGCAGGGAGGGAATTATTATGAAGCGTATACAATTGGGAAACAGCGAATTATCTGTTCCAGTCATTTCTTTAGGATGTATGGTGATGCAGCAAAGTACGAAAGAGCAAGCGAATAAAGTGATTCATAATGCATTGGATCATGGAATCGATTTTTTTGACCATGCAGATATCTACGGAAAAGGAAAGTCTGAATCGGTATTTGCGGATGCGATTAATATGAGCCCCGCTATTCGCGAAAAAATGATAATTCAGTCGAAAGCAGGCATCCGTAACGGATTTTATGATTCTTCCAAGGAATATTTGATTTCATCTGTTGAAGAAAGCTTAAAGCGTTTGAAGACAGATTACTTAGATGTATTTTTGATTCACCGTCCGGACGCGCTGATGGAGCCGGAAGAAGTGGCAGAAGCATTTTCAGAGTTAGAAAAAAGCGGGAAAGTCCGGCATTTTGGGGTAAGTAACTTCCGGCCGCGTCAAATCGAGTTATTAAAAAAATATGTGGAGCAGGATCTCGTGGCTAATCAGTTACAGTTAAGTGTTACAAATTCCGGTATGATTGATCAGGGATTATATGCAAATACGGCCTTTGATCAGGCAAAGGATTTAGATGGCGGAGTGATTGATTATAGCCAGATAAATAATATGACAATTCAGGCCTGGTCCCCGCTCCGTTACGGTTTCTTCGGCGGGTTTATTATGGATCGGGATGCTTATCCGGAATTAAATAAAGAGCTGGACAAACTTGGAGAAAAATATGGTGTTGCCCGTGAGACGATAGCAATAGCATGGATTTTGCGTCATCCTGCGAATATTCAAACAATTATTGGAACGATGACTCCAAAACGTTTGTCGGAAATGGTAAAAGCAGCGGATATTACGTTGAAGAGAGAAGAATGGTATCAATTATGGCAATCTGCAGGTAATAAATTACTGTAAAGAAAGCTCTAAAAACGTATACAGCATCAGATAATTATTGATTATCACGGAGAATCGTCCGTAAAACTCCCGCCTCAAAATAAAGAACGAAAATAAATTTATTTAGACGGGAGATAACGGACGCTAACTCCCTGAATCACTTAGGCTAATTCAGCGGGAGAAAAGCAAAAACGCCCACTGAATGAAGTTTCGTTTTATATTATGAAACTAAAAAAACCAGGCTGGATTTTTCCAGTCTGGTTTTTCAATATTAATGCTTTACAGGACTTTCGGTTTCAATATTTTGCATCCAGTTAAATGGATCTTCCATATGGCCATATTGAATACCTGTAATCGTATCGTAGACTTTTTTCGAGATATCTCCTGTTTTTCCATCGTTGATAATCAGTTGTTTATCTCCCCATTTTAATTCGCCGATCGGAGAGATAACTGCAGCTGTACCAGAACCGAATGCTTCTTCTAATTCTCCTCTTTGGTAAGCTTCATACAATTCTTCGATAGAAATGCGTTTTTCAACCACCGGGATATCCCAGTGCTGTAACAGCTCGATGACGCTGGAACGTGTAATTCCGGAAAGGATGCTGCCGTTCAGTTTAGGTGTGATTACTTCACCGTTGATTTTGAAGAAAACATTCATGCTTCCAACTTCTTCAATATATTTCTTTTCTACACCGTCCAGCCAGAGAACCTGCGTATAACCAGTTTGAGCAACCAGCTCCTGTGCTTTTAAGCTTGCAGCATAGTTTCCTCCTGTTTTCGCTTCGCCGGTACCGCCTTTTACGGTACGTACATATTCATCTTCTACTGCAATTTTTACCGGGTTGATGCCTTCTTTATAATAAGCGCCTACCGGTGATAAAATGACAATAAATTTATAGCGTGTAGATGCAGACACGCCGATGTAAGTTTCTGTTGAAATAATAAACGGGCGAATATATAGCGATGTACCTTCTGTATGAGGGACCCAATCACGATCAATTGAAACCAGTTGTTTAATGGCTTTTAAAGCAAATTCTTCGTCAATCGGAGGGATACATAAACGATCATTTGATCTGTTTAAACGTTCCATGTTTTTCTCTGGACGAAATAATTCAATGCTTCCGTTATCCGTACGATAGGCTTTTAAACCTTCAAAAACAGACTGTGCATAGTGGAATACCATTGCAGAAGGTTCAATTTGTAGTGGTTGATATGGTACAATGCTCGCATTATGCCACCCTAACGGTTCTGAATAATCCATCACAAACATATGGTCCGTGAAAATCTTCCCAAAACTTAATTGATCATCCTGTGGCTTTTCTTTTTTTGTCTCACAACGCTGCACGCGAATAGTTTGTTCTTCCATATCAAAAGTCTCCTTGCCATTGATTAAATTTCTATATATCATAAGACATATCAAAGATTTTAGCAAGACTAAATTTTAAATTAATTTATTAAATTATGATTACGGGTACGATTAAAATGGAAAAGTGAGGAAATGAATAATGAAAAAAATGGTATTATTTGATTTGGACGATACAATCTTATGGGACAAAAAAAGTGTACAGGATGCTTTTGATTTAACATGTCGGCTGGCGGAAAAGGAAGCAGGTACTAATCCGGTTGAATTGGAAAAAAATGTTCGTACGAGGGCAAGAGAATTATATGCTTCTTACCCGACCTATGCCTATACACAAAAAATTGGCATCAATCCATTTGAAGGTCTGTGGGCAACGTTTGAAGACCCGGGGGAGGAGTTCCGCAAGCTGCGGGAAATAGCTCCTGTATACCAGGAGAAAGCCTGGCTGGAGGGGTTAAAAGATACTGGGGCGGATCTGCCGGAACTTGCTAAAAAATTGGCAGAGGCTTTTAGATCATATCGGATAGAGAGCCCGCATTTATTTGAGGATGCTTTGTCTGTTCTTACAGAGCTGGGAAAGGATTATCGCCTTGCTTTGGTTACAAATGGTTCGCCAAGTCTCCAAAACCTTAAATTAGAGATTTCATCTGAATTACCTCCTTATTTCGAGAAAATTTTTATCTCTGGAGATATCGGAACAGGAAAACCAGATCCGGAGATATTTCATCATGTTTTACAGCATCTCGCTATTGATCCGGAAGAGGCAGTCATGGTCGGTGATAATTTGAATACAGATATTATTGGAGCTAATCGGACAGGTATTGATTCTGTCTGGTTGAATCGATTTGATGCAGAAAATAGGACGGACATCGAACCAGCCTATGAAATCAAATCACTTACGGAGTTAAAAAATATCCTGCAATCTTAATTGGGGGGGAATGTCTGGACCCTTAATTTATAAAGGAATTTTATCCATAAAAAAACCGTTTGAACACAGCTGCACGCCATGGTTCAAACGGTTTTTTTAATATATTTTACAAATCAATCGCAGTAACAGATTTAATTTCGTCTAATAATGCAATTTCGGAAAGAGCTTTATCTTCTAAATGACGATCAATGGTCAGCAGCATAATGGCATTTCCACCTACATCTGAACGATCCACCTGCATGGTAGCAATGTTGATATTATGCTCTGCAAATGCACTTCCCATGCGTCCGATAACACCAGGCTGGTCAATATGCTGGATAACAACCATATGTCCTTCTGGAGTCGCATCCACCTGATAGCCATCAACACGGACAAGGCGTGCTCCGAGACCGTTTAATAGTGTTCCGGCAACTTTTCTGCTTCCGGAAGGTCCAGTTACTTCTATCGTAATCAGATTTGTAAATCCTTTTTGTGCCGATGTTTTGCTTTCGCTGACAGTAATTCCTTTACGATCCGCCAAGTATAATGCGTTGACATCATTTACACGGCTGCCGAGGAATCGTTTCAGGATACCTTTCACTGCATTGCGAGTGACCGGACCTGTTTCGATGTCACTTAATTCGCCGGAGTACGTAATACGAATGTCATTTATGACTTCATTTGCTAAATCGATAATAAATGTACCCAGTTTTTCCGCTAAATAGAAATAAGGCTCGATTTGATGCATTGCTTCACTAGGGATAGAAGGCATGTTCACTGGGTGGCGGACTGCTTTACCTTCTAAGAAGCGGATAACATCATGGCTGACATCGATGGCTACAATCTCTTGCGCTTCGATTGTGCTGGCGCCTAAATGCGGTGTTGCCACAACCTCTGGCAGGGTGAGTAATTTATGTTCTGTAAAAGGCTCCTGCTCAAATACATCCAATGCCGCACCCGCTACTTTTCCAGAAACAATCGCGTCATACAAAGCATCCTCATCAATAATTCCGCCGCGGGCGCAGTTAACAATTTGTACGCCATCCTTCATCAATTCAAAGGCTTCTGCGTTAATTAGATGTTTTGTTTCTTTTAACAGCGGTGTATGCACTGTAATGAAATCACCCGCTCGAAGCACTTCCTCTAACGTAGCATTTGTTATTCCCATCCGCTCTGCTTTTTCATCGGTTAAGAATGGGTCATAAGCAACTACATTCATGCGCTGTCCTTTGGCGCGTTTCGCTACTTCGGCACCAATTCTTCCCAGCCCTACAACGCCCAGTGTTTTTTGTTTTAATTCCACACCGACAAAACGTTTGCGGTCCCATTGCTTTTGTTTTAAAGCATAGAAAGCCTGCGGGATATTTCTGGACAGGGACATAATCATGGCCACAGTATGCTCAGCAGCAGAATTGGTATTTCCGTTCGGTGCATTTACGACAATAATTCCATTTTCTGTTGCTGCTTCCAAATCAATATTATCTACGCCGACTCCGGCACGTCCGACAATTTTCAAGCGGGATGCTTTTTCCAGTAAAGGACGTGTAACCTGTGTCTGGCTGCGAACGAGTAAAGCATCGAATTGGTCGATATTTTCTAAGAGCGCTGCTTCATCCCAGCCTGGATTTTTAACAATCTCTATATTTTCGATTTCTCTTAATGGTTTAATTCCTTCGTCACTTAATGGATCACTGACTAATACACGATATGTCATGAGTTACTTTTCCTCCTGTTGCAAATAAATTTCTTGGGCAGCCTGAACCCCTTTGCCAAGCTGGATATCTTTTCCGATTTTCACAAGACCGATTTCGATTAAGCTGATTGTTTGCAGCACGTCAGCAGGAGAGCAATAGCCCATGTGCCCGACACGGAAAATCGATCCTTTCAGGTGCTGCTGTCCGCCGGCCATGGTTAAATTGAACTGTTCCTTGACTGCAGAACGGAGCGCCTCTGAATCAAAGTCAGCCGGCCGGACCGCTGTTACGGTTGGAGAAGCATCTTCATCTGCTGCCAGTAAAGGAATATCCAGTGCTTTAAAAGCAGCTCTTGTCATATCACGCATAACGATATGCCGGCGGTACACATTTTCCAGGCCTTCCTCTTCCAGCAGATTCAGAACTTGATCGAGTCCAAATAAAAGGGAAAGCGCAGGTGTATACGGTGTAGATACTTTTTCTAAGTTTTTCCGGTAAACGCGCATATCTAAATAGAAGCGCGGCTGCGGATTGTCTTCAATAACCTTCCAGGCACGCTCGCTTGCTGCAATGAACATTAAACCGGCCGGCAGCATAAATGCCTTTTGCGAACCTGTTACATAAATGTCCACACCCCATTCGTCCATGTTAGCTTCCACGCCGCCCAGGCAGGACACACCATCCACAACGAAAAGAGCATCAGAAGATTCATGTACGGTTTTGGCAAGCTGCTCAATTGGATTTAAAATACCGGTAGAGGTTTCACAATATGTAGCAAAGACTACCTTGATTTCCGGATGTGCTTGTAAATATTCTTGAACGGCTTGAGGGTCAATTGTATCTCCCCATTCCACATCAATTCGGTGCAGCTTTAATTGAAAAGCATCGCATATTTTTGCAAAACGATCACCAAATGCTCCGCTGACGATAACAAGAACATCATCTCCCGGGTGTGCAGCGTTGCTGACAGCCATTTCTAAACCTGCTGTCCCGCTCCCGGCAACAGGAATCACATCCTGCTTCGTTCCAAATACAGATTTTAGCTTTGGAAGAATCCGTTCTAATAATTCTTTCGTTTCTTTCCCGCGGTGACCGATCATAGTCTGGTTCATTGCGCGCCCTACACTTGGAGGGATAGGACTCGGCCCAGGTATTCTTAGAATGTGCTGATCTTTTAGCATGAATGGTAAGCTCCTTTAAAATGAATTTAATAAATGGAATATCAATAAGTACCAAACTGGTATTATTGGATATGATAGCAACTTTTCAAGAATCCAGTTTTATAAAAAAATACAATGTCTTTAAAATGTTTTATTGGCAAACAATGTAACATTTTTTATAAGGTTAAGATACTTTTGTGAGGTTAAAAACGGATGTTTGTCGATATCCAATTAATAACATACGGATATTTTAACATAAAAGTATTTAAAAATGCAGATTCATATGAAAAAGTATTTCTTACCAATATAGCAACCTCAACCGTATTGTCAATATAAAGTTACATATTATATGGGCGCAGCAGAGAAGAGAATTGTCGTTAAGGAGAGACATTAAAAAATTTAAAACCCGTTCATTCCGGCATAGAAATCGCTTTCCAGGATGTTTATAAAAAAGAAAAAACACTAAATAAATTGAACTATGCGAATATTATACCTATAATAGTCGAAAAAGGAAGGTGTAAAAATGGAGAAAGATTTAAGGATAAAAAGTAAAGCTTTTGACGGCACCATGCGAGCTCCTAATAGGGCGATGCTACGTGCAGTCGGGGTGACCGATGAGGATTTTAAAAAACCGATGGTCGGAGTTGCCAGTACATGGGCAGAGGTAACGCCGTGTAATATCCATTTGAATGATTTAGCTTTAGTTGCTAAAAAAGGAGTTAGAAAAGTTGACGGTGTGCCGTTAATTTTTAACACAATCACCGTATCTGACGGTATTTCTATGGGAACACAGGGAATGCGCTATTCTCTTCCTAGCAGAGATTTGATTGCTGACTCCATCGAAACAGTTGTCGGGGCAGAAAATTTAGACGGTCTTGTTGCGATAGGCGCTTGTGATAAGAATATCCCTGGATGTATGATGGCAATTGCCAATGCAGAGGTTCCGGCAATTTTTGTATATGGCGGAACCATTGCACCTGGAAATCTTGATGGAAAAGACATTGATATTGTTTCTGTATTTGAAGGTGTCGGGCAGCATAATGCAGGGAAAATCGATGATAAACAGATGAATCGGATTGAATGTCATGCCTGTCCGGGCGCAGGGGCATGCGGCGGGATGTATACCGCAAATACAATGGCTTCCGCAGCAGAAGCCATGGGATTAAGCTTACCGGGAAGCTCTTCCAATCCGGCAGAATCACAGGAAAAACTTGCCGATGTGGAAGCAGCAGGGGAAGCCATCAGAACATTGTTGGAAAAAGGAATCTATCCAAAAGATATAATGACTAAAGAGGCTTTTGAAAATGCGATTACTGTTGTGATGGCACTAGGCGGCTCTACGAATGCTATTCTTCACTTGCTGGCAGTTGCTCATGCAGCAGAAGTGGACTTAACCATAGACGACTTTAACCGTCTTCAGGAAAAAGTGCCGCATCTTGCTGATTTAAAGCCAAGCGGGCAATTTGTATTCCAGGATCTTCACAATGTTGGCGGTGTCCAGGCAGTAATGAAAATGCTTTATGAAAATGGCTATCTGCATGGAGACTGTATGACGGTTACTGGGAAAACTATTAAAGAGAATTTAGAGGATGCACCATCATTAAAAGAAGGTCAAAAAGTAATTATGCCATTAAATGAACCAAAAAGAGAAGATGGACCTTTGATTGTTCTAAAAGGGAACCTTTCTCCAACAGGCGCGGTAGCAAAAGTATCCGGAGTGAAAGTAACCAGACATACCGGTCCTGCACGCGTATTTAATACCGAAGCAGAAGCAACAAAAGCCGTGATGAATAATGAAATTAAAGACGGCGATGTACTTATTATCCGTTATGTAGGTCCAAAAGGCGCACCAGGGATGCCGGAAATGCTTTCTATTTCCAGTATTCTAGTCGGGAAAGGAATGGGAGAAACCGTAGCATTGCTGACAGATGGACGTTTTTCTGGGGGCACACATGGTTTAGTAGTAGGACATATCTCTCCGGAAGCACAATCTGGCGGACCAATCGCACTCCTTGAAGAAGGCGACAGTATCACTATCGATTCATCCACGAAGGAAATCTTTGTGGATCTGTCTGATGAAGAATTGGACAAGCGTCGTAAAGCATGGGAAGCGCCGGAATTATATAAAAAAGGTATCTTAGGCAAATACGCACATAATGTAAAATGTTCTTCTAAAGGTGCTGTCACTGACTATTTGAATCGTGATTAACATAATTAAATTTATAGAACCTTCATCAGGTGATTCGATTATCATCTGATGGAGGTTCTTCATGTTTAAATGGAGCGGGATTTAAATTAATTTGTTAGGATGGCCGGCTTGAAGCAGCAGTATAAGCACTTTGCCAAAGTATCTAACCTAAGAAAAATAAGCTGTAATCTAATTTTAACAAAAAGTACGATGACAATATATATCAGCAATGTAAACGCATACATAAAATCAGACTAAATAGAATTATTAAAAAAATTACAAAATACTATTGACTATCATACAGAAACAAGATATGATTGTTCGCAATATAAGATATTTCTTAACGAAACATTTTTAAAATATCAAGAAGTTATTACTTCACCAATATATTAAATACGTTGACGGGAAAAAAGGAAAAGACCATAGCTTTCACAGAGATCTGGGGGTGCTGGAAGCCCAGAATAGCTACTTATTCCGACATCGTCCCTGAGTGTCACATGGAAAGGAATATTCCAATTATATGTGACCAGGTGCATGGTAATCTATGTACCTGTTATCAAACATAGCTCTAGCAGCTATTGAGGCAAAGTTTGAAAGAACTTTGTAAAACTGGGTGGTACCGTGAAAAGCAGATCCTTTTCGCCCCATACATGATAAGAAAGCATGTACATGGGGGGAAAAGGGTCTTTTTTAATTATTTTCGTAAAAACCCGAAACCAATCGCATGACAAATAGTTAGTTTAATTGAAAATTTCAGTTTTTTTAGCAAATAGGAAAATATCAGCGTATTCCGTTTGTGTAACACAATCATTCATCCGAAAGCGTGGTGAATGGCACGTTTTCAAAAGAAAAAGGAGGGGCATTGTTGTGAAAGTTAATGCAAATCAAGGGGTGGAAGTGAAGAGTAATTTGGTCACAGGGTCTGATTTGTTAGTTCAGGCATTGGAAAAAGCAGGTGTTGAAGTAGTGTTTGGTTACCCGGGGGGTGCTGTTTTACCAATTTATGATGCGCTGCACCGTAACGATACAACCTTCAAGCATGTACTTTCGCGACATGAGCAAGGCTCCATACATGCGGCGGAAGGTTATGCAAGAGTGTCAGGGAAACCAGGTGTTGTTATTGCAACATCAGGCCCGGGGGCAACGAATTTAATTACAGGAATTACAGATGCTATGATGGATTCGATTCCATTAGTTGTATTCACGGGACAGGTTGCGAAACAGGTTATTGGAACAGATGCTTTTCAGGAAGCAGATGTCATGGGAATCACGACACCAGTTACAAAGTATAATTACCAGGTAAATGATATCGCGGACTTGCCGAGAATCGTGAACGAGGCATTTCATGTTGCAACAACAGGGAGACCAGGTCCGGTAGTTATTGACATTCCTAAAAGTATTTCCGAAACTGTAACAATCAATGATTACGAGGATGATTTTTATTTGCCGGGCTATCAGCCGACAGTTTATCCGAACCCGATGCAAATCTCAAAAGTAACGGATGAACTAAGCAAAGCAGAAAAGCCGGTCATACTCGCTGGAGCAGGAATTTTAATTGCAGGAGCAACAGAAGAGTTAAAGCAATTTGTCAACAATTGGGAGATTCCGGTTGTCACGACACTGCTGGGACTGGGAAGCTATCCCGGCGGAGATAACCTGTCGCTTGGCATGGGTGGAATGCATGGAACGTATGCAGCAAATAGAGCCATTTATGAAAGCGACTTGCTTATCAATATCGGAGCACGGTTTGATGATCGATTGACTGGAAATCTGCAGCATTTTGCTCCTAATGCAAAAGTAGCTCATATCGATATTGACCCAGCTGAAATAGGGAAAAACGTTGAAACAGCAATCCCAATCGTAGCAGATGCGAAACAGGCGTTGAACGTACTTCTGCAGCAGGAAGTAAACCGCGGAGATTATACAGCCTGGTTAGATAAAATCAAGAAGAATCAAAAAGAATATCCGTTATGGTACAACCGCGAGGATAACCCAATCAGCCCGCAATGGCTAATCGAGCAGGTATATGAAAAGTCGAATGGAGAAGCGGTTGTGACAACCGATGTAGGACAGCATCAAATGTGGGCAGCTCAGTTCTACACCTTCAAGAACCCGGATAATTGGGTGACTTCTGGAGGGCTTGGCACGATGGGCTTTGGTTTTCCTGCAGCAATCGGCGCACAAATCGCCAAGCCGGATAAGATGGTTATCTCTATCGTAGGAGATGGCGGTTTTCAAATGACATTGCAGGAGCTGTCTATCTTGAAAACACAGAATTTGCCAGTAAAAGTGGTTATTCTGAATAATGAAGCACTTGGAATGGTAAGACAGTGGCAGGAAACATTTTATGAAGAACGTTACTCTCATTCCTTATTTTCAGAAAACCCTGATTTTGTGAAACTGGCAGAGAGTTATGGAATCAAAGGAATGCGTGTAGAGGATGAAAAGAATGTTCCAGATGCGCTGGAGGAAGCTTTCTCGCATGATGGCCCGGTTGTTATTGACTGCCGGATTGAAAGACAGACATGTGTATACCCGATGATTGCACCAGGCAAAGGAATGCACGAAATGATTGGGGTGACAAAATAAAATGAAACGGATAATCATTGCCACCGTTCAAGATCGCGGCGGGGTATTAAATCGAATCACTGGCATGCTCCACAGACGCCAGTTCAATATTGAAAGTATTTCTGTCGGCGCTTCGGATGTAAAAGGTATTTCCAAAATGACATTTGTTGTCGAAATTTCGGATAAGCAGAAGCTGGAGCAATTAACGAAGCAGCTGAATAAACAAATCGATGTCATTAAGGTTTTAGATGTCACAGATAAAGCCATTGTGACTAGAGAACTCGCTTTAGTAAAAGTGGTCGCGAACAATCAGACGAGACCTGAAATTATGACACTGATTACGGCATTCCGTGCAGATGTGATTGATATCAGCAAAGACAGCCTGATGATACAGGTTACCGGCAAGCCGGAAAAAGTCGATGCATTGATTGGACTGCTGCGGCCATATGGCATCAAAGATTTAACAAAAACAGGATTAACAGCATTTCCAAGAGGTTATCAACCTGAACAAGGTTTTAGTGAGCTGAACAATATGTCAGCCCATGGATAATAAATAATTATAATAATAGACAAAGATGAGAGGGAGATTACATTATGGCAAAAGTATTATACAACAAGGATATCAATCAAGAGGTACTAAGAGATAAAAAAATCGCAATTATTGGATATGGTTCACAAGGTCATGCACATGCAATGAACTTAAGAGATTCGGGATTTGATGTTATCGTCGGCTTGCGTCCAGGAAAGTCACAGCAAAAAGCAGAAGCAGACGGTTTTGAAGTATTTTCAGTAGCAGAAGCAACAGCTCAGGCTGATTTAGTAATGGTATTACTTCCAGATGAAATGCAGCCAAAAGTATATGAAGAAAGCATCAAGGATAACTTGCAGGAAGGAAATGCATTAGCATTTGCTCATGGATTTAATATCCACTTTACACAAATCGTGCCTCCTTCAAATGTAGATGTATTCTTAGCAGCACCAAAAGGACCTGGACATTTAGTACGACGCACGTATGAAGAAGGAGCCGGTGTACCAGGATTATACGGCGTGGAACAAGATTACACTGGAAATGCAAAAGAAGTAGCACTTGCTTACTCTTATGGTATCGGCGCAGCAAGAGCAGGCGTATTGGAAACCAGCTTCCAGGAAGAAACAGAAACAGATCTATTCGGAGAACAGGCTGTACTGTGCGGTGGAGCTACTGCACTTGTAAAAGCAGGATTTGAAACATTGACAGAAGCAGGCTATCAGCCGGAAGTAGCATACTTTGAGTGTCTGCATGAATTAAAACTAATCGTTGACCTGCTTTATGAAGGTGGATTAGAAAACATGCGTTATTCTATCTCCGATACAGCACAATGGGGCGACTTCGTATCTGGACCTCGAGTTGTTGATGAAGGAACAAAAGAGCGTATGAAGGATATTCTTTCTGATATCCAAAATGGTACCTTTGCGAAAGGCTGGATTTCCGAAAACCAAACAGGCCGTCCGCAGTTTAACGCAATCAACCGTCGTGAAAATCAACATCAAATTGAAGTTGTTGGGAGAGAACTGCGTGCTTTAATGCCATTTGTTAAAAAACCAATTAACGATGTAACGGAAAAAAATGAAAAAGCACACGCTCAAAATTAAGTTTTTTGATACGGCTCTTAAAGATGGTGAGCAGTCACCCAGAGTTGATTTAAACTAATAATCTAAGCAGCTTGAAAAAATAGAAGATGGATTGGAAGGAGGCTGGATTTCCAGCCTCCTTCAATGGACGTATGAAACCAGCTATCCAGATCTTCCTTGCAGCCCTGTTTGTATATAGCGCGTATCAATCAAAAGAAGACACCAGGCACCTGAGGAAATTGTCGAAACAGGTGTAAACAGGCTTTCTTAGGTAAAAGGGGAGTTTGGAGATGCCGAATGATTTGCAGGAGATGCGACGTGTTTCGACAAACTTCCATAAATGCATTTGTTCAAGCGGTGAAATGTTACTTTGTTCAAAAGAATACTACTATTAAACAGCTCGTTCACGAGTAAGAAGAAGGAGAAATAATAATGGAAAAGAAAATTGTCCTGTTACCTGGAGATGGAATTGGTAAAGAAATTATGGAGTCAGCAAAAAAGGTACTCGCAGCGATTGAAAGTGAATATCATCATCGGTTTATTCTCCAGGAGTGTGCAATTGGCGGAGATGCTCTTGACCGTTATGGTGTGCCATTGCCAGATGATACACTTCATGCATGTAACGAAGCAGATGCTGTCTTGCTCGGGTCAGTGGGAGGTCCTAAATGGGATAATCAGCCGCCGGAATTCAGACCGGAAAAAGGGTTACTGGGAATTCGCAAAGGCTTAGGCTTATTTGCAAATCTGCGCCCTGTGAAGACATTCCCGCCCCTGTTACATGCCTCTCCTTTAAAAGAAGAAATTGTCAAAGATTCTGATATGATGATTGTCCGTGAATTGACTGGCGGTTTGTATTTCGGCGAACCTAGTGAACGCAGAAACAATGGAGAAGACGTGGTAGATACACTCGCTTATTCGAGACACGAGATTGAAAGAATCGTAGAAAAGGGCTTTGAGTCTGCACAAATACGTAATAAGCATTTAACTTCGGTGGATAAAGCAAATGTATTAGAATCCAGCCGGGTCTGGAGAGAAATCGTGAATGAAAAAGCAGCTGATTATCCAGATGTAGAAGTAGAGCATTTGCTGGTAGATGCCGCTGCAATGAAGCTGATTACCAATCCAAGCGGATTTGATGTAGTTGTCACAGAGAATTTATTTGGCGACATTTTAAGCGATGAAGCTTCGGTTCTGACAGGATCGCTTGGCATGCTTCCATCAGCAAGTGTCCGCACAGACGGTTTAGGAATGTATGAGCCGGTCCATGGTTCAGCTCCTGATATCGCTGGAAAAGGGATTGCGAATCCAATCGGCATGATTTTATCCACGGCATTAATGCTGGAATACTCCCTGGGGATGCAGGAAGAAGCGAAAGCAATCGAATCCGCGGTGATGGATTGCCTGGAGCAGGGCTATCATACAGCAGATTTAAAAATTAAAGATGGCAAACAATTGAGTACAGATGAAATAACAGAAGCGATTATCGAAAATTTAACGACAAAGTGTATTTCTGATTCAATTTGTAGCTCTTATGTATAAGGAAGTTGAACTATTTTAAGGATGATATGTATCGTTTCGGAGGTGTAGAAATTGGGAAAGGCTTTGACAGCATTTGAAAAAATTTGGAATAAGCATGTTGTAAAAGAAGAGGAAGGAAAGCCGGCTCTTTTATATATCGACCAGCATCTTGTTCATGAGGTAACGTCTCCGCAGGCGTTTGAAGGTTTAAGGCTGAATGGACGAAAGGTAAGGCGTCCGGATTTAACCTTTGCTACAATGGATCACAACGTTCCAACTATTAACAGAGAAAACATGAAGGACGAAATTTCCAAAAAACAAATGGAAGCTCTAAAAAAGAATTGTGCCGATTTTGGCGTGAAGCTGGCGGATATGTATCATCCGGATCAAGGGATTGTCCATATCATTGGACCGCAGTTAGGTTTAACCCAACCGGGAAAAACCATTGTTTGCGGGGATAGCCATACATCCACACATGGAGCATTTGGAGCATTTGCATTTGGGATTGGAACCAGCGAAGTAGAGCATGTTTTGGCAACACAGACAATCTGGCAAGACAAACCTAAAACATTGAATGTTCAAGTCGTTGGAGATTTAGGTGTTGGAGTGACAGCGAAAGATTTGATTCTGGCGATTATTGCAAAATTCGGCGTTCGTTTTGGAACAGGATATGTAATGGAATACACTGGTGACGCCATTCGTAAATTAACGATGGAAGAGAGAATGACGGTTTGTAATATGTCCATTGAAGCTGGCGCACGTGCCGGTTTAATCAGTCCGGATGAAACAACCGTAGAATTCCTTCGCGGCCGTGAAATGGTTCCAGAAGGAGAAGCTTTTGAAGCTTTAGCAGAAGAATGGTTAGCACTGGCAACAGATGAAGGTGCAGAATTTGATCATACCGTTACCATCTATGCAGACGAAATTGAACCACAGGTAACTTGGGGAACAAACCCTGGAATGGGCGTTCCAGTCAATGCTTCTACACCGACAATTGCCGACTCGGAGTATCCGGACGAAGTAGAACGTGCTCTGACCTATATGGATTTAGAAGAAAATCAGCCGATCACATCGATTCATGTCGATCATGTCTTTATTGGCTCTTGTACGAATTCCCGACTGAGCGACCTGAAAAAAGCCTCGAAAATTGTAGAAGGCAAGAAGGTAAAAGACGGTATTAAAGCAATCGTGGTACCTGGATCATTTTTGGTAAAACAGCAGGCGGAGGAAATCGGCCTTGATAAAATCTTTATAGATGCCGGATTTGAGTGGAGAAATTCAGGCTGCAGTATGTGTCTGGGAATGAATGATGATATTGTCCCTGCTGGCGGCAGATGTGCATCGACGTCAAACCGGAACTTTGAAGGAAGACAAGGAAATGGAGCGCGCACACACTTGGTAAGTCCAGAAATGGCGGCTGCAGCAGCAATTGAAGGACATTTTGTAGACGTGAGAAAATATGTTGGAGTACCGAGTTAGGAGGAGTAGATGATGGAAGCTTTTAAAGAGCATAAAGGAATTGCTGCTCCGTTAAATCGCAGTAACGTAGATACAGATCAGATTATACCGAAGCAATTTTTAAAACGAATTGAACGCACCGGCTTTGGTGAATTTTTATTTTTCCATTGGCGTTTTGACGATGACGGGAACTTACGTGATGATTTTGTTTTAAATCAGCCAAAATATGAAAATGCTACAGTGCTTTTAGCAGGCGATAATTTTGGCTGCGGCTCCTCCCGTGAGCATGCACCATGGGCATTGGAGGATTACGGATTTAAAGTAATTATTGCTCCGGACTTTGCCGATATTTTTTATAATAATTCGTTGAAAAACGGCATATTAGTAATAAAGATGAATGAAGAACAGGTGCAGCAATGGATGAAAAAAGCGGAAGATGGTTTAACCCTGGATGTTGATCTAGAAAATCAGAGAATTACAGATGCAGATGGCACGGTTGTTTCCTTTGATATTCCAGCTTACCATAAGGAAAAGCTTCTTAACGGCTGGGACGATATCGCACTGACGCTTTTAGAAGAAGATGCGATTAAGGCATTTGAAGAAAAACGTGCTTAGAGATGATAAGCAGCTTTAATTATGAGAAGATAGAGAGATAGATAGAAAACTATAATGAATAAGAGGACTGAAGGAGTGTGGATTCACTTGGGGATCGCTTAACTGGTGAAAAAGTATATCAAGCATGGAAGAAATTAAAGCCAATTGTTCATCAAACACCGCTGTTAACATCACATACAACAGATGAATTAGTAGGGAAGCATGTCTATTGTAAGATGGAAAATCAGCAAAAAACGGGTGCATTTAAGTTTCGGGGCGCAAGCTACAAACTGATGCAGATGACAGATGAAGAGCTTGAGAATGGTGTTATTACTGCATCTGCCGGAAATCATGCGCAGGGAGTTGCACATGCCGCATCCAAATTAGGTGTGAAGGCAACAATATTTATGTCAGAGGGCACACCGCTTGCGAAAGTGAATGCAACCAGAAATTATGGTGCAGATGTTATCCTGACAGGAGAGAGCTTTCAAGAAGCTTATCAGGCCTCACTGGAGCATCAGCTGAAAACTGGCGCAACCTATATTCATCCTTTCGACGATCATGATATTATGGCTGGACAAGGTACTATTGCTATGGAGCTGCTGCGTCAGGAAGACCGTATCGATACGATTTTAGTACCAATTGGCGGCGGCGGTTTAATCAGTGGAATTGCAGTTGCTGCTAAGCATATCAACCGAAATATCAAAGTGATTGGTGTACAGGCTGAAGGAGCTGCAGCTATTTATGACAGCTATCGCACTAAACAGGTGAAAAAATGGACGCAGGTGAACACCATTGCAGAAGGTATTGCAGTAAAGGAACCCGGAAAGCATACTTTACCGATCATCCGGGAATATGTCGATGATATTGTCACTGTAACTGATGAACAAATTGCTGCAGCGATTATATATATGCTTGAACGGAATAAAACATTGATGGAAGGAGCTGGAGCAGCCGCTCTGGCAGCCCTATTCGCACATCATCATCAGCTTCGTTCTAGACATTGCGGAGTCATCGTGAGTGGTGGGAACCTCGATATCGGGAACATGCAGCGAATTCAAGAGTTATCCGAAAAGTATAAGCCAAAAAAAGTTAAATCATATGTCGCTTTGTAAAATGAAACTTCATTCCGTAAGGGAAACCTTATGGAATGAAGTTTTTTAGTGTTGTGAAAAATGAATAGAAACAAAAAGGTCTGCAGATAAAATCAAATTTTGTTGCATTTTCTAAAATCATTTCAAGATAATAGATAAATGTTTAACGTTAAAATATCCAATTTAATCCTGTTTTAAAGGTATATCCACCTTTATTAAATTGTTAATATATGTTAAAAATGACGGTATGTAGATGACTCTGACCGATAAAACGACACGAAAGAAAAGAGAAAGAATGAAAAAAATTATTCCGGTTTTTGTAGTAAATTATTGGAATAAGCCCTTGGTTTTAAAGGATTTTAATGTCGTAAAGAAAAAAATGTATATCGTTTCCAATTTTATTTTTTGTCAAAACCTATTGATTTTAGGGAGGTTATAAACTATAATTTCAAAGTATATTAAGGTTTGTTTACGATAAGTTTTCGAACTTTAACTTTTTGAAATAAAAATGCAATATTTTATAAGAGCCAGAGATGAGAGAAAATAGAATAGATTTTACTGTATTAAAGCGATAAAATTCTCGTTTATTTACGGACAATTTTCAGAAAAATTTCAACAGTTATACTTTTATCATACTACATAATGTTATACGAGATAAAACAGTCGCTTAATCGGTGCACTAGATTTATATCATAGATGATTGCTGCAGCAATTATAAAACGAAACTTCAGCCAGTGGAAGTTGAGTGATTCAGGGAGATTACGGACGGTTCTCCGTGATAAAACAGATATGATTTAGTAGAAGAGCAGAGCTTAGACCAGGAATGTTTGTACAAATCTTTTTAGTTAGGAATTAATTAAAATGAATGAGTGTACATGCATTTTTTTATTCAGAAATTACTCAAATTTTTGTCATCTGAGTATTCAATAAATAGAAAAGGAGGGGGCTGAAATTTTTACGGAGAGATTCATACAGCGTAGAGAAAACAATTTGAGTAAGGGGGGACACGGGTTTGAGTAATGAATTGCTAAAAATAAAAAACCTTAAAACATCTTTTCGGATTGACGATGAATATTACGCAGCGGTGGATGATGTAACGCTTACGTTGAATAAAAATGAAATATTGGGGATTGTTGGAGAATCCGGTTCAGGAAAAAGCGCTTTGGCATTTTCAATCATGCGTTTACACACGAGAGCGAAAATAGAGGGAGAAATTTCGTTAAATAATCAAAATATTGTTAAGATGCCAAAATCGAAGCTGAACAAAATACGCGGAGACGAGATGGCGATGATTTTCCAGGATCCGCTGACTGCATTAAACCCATTGATGCCCATTAGCAGACAAATTGAAGAGAACTTATTTTTGCATAATAAAAAATTGGGGCAGCAGGGCAGAAAGAAACGCACGATTGAATTGCTTAATTTAGTAGGCATTCCAAGACCAGAGCGAGTTTATGAGCAATTTCCACATGAATTATCCGGTGGGATGAGGCAGCGTGTCATTATAGCAATTGCAATTGCCAATGATCCAGAGCTGTTGATTGCTGATGAGCCGACTACTGCTTTGGATGTGACGATTCAGGCGCAAATTCTTGATTTAATCCAAGAATTAAAACAAAAAATACATGCAGGGATTATTTTGATTACTCATGATTTAGGCGTTGTTGCGGAAATGGCTGACCGGGTGGCGGTTATGTATGCTGGGCAAATTGTAGAAATAGCACCTGTGGATAAGTTGTTTGCTAATCCGCTTCATCCTTATACAAGATCCTTATTAAATTCGGTGCCGACAGAAGGACAGGACAGGCTTCATGTGATTCAAGGTGTTGTGCCGACGTTAAAAAACCTGCCGAGAACAGGCTGTCGTTTTGCAGAGCGTATCCCTTGGGTCGATGCATCTCATCACGAGGAGAACCCAGACTTACATGAAGTGGAACCTGGGCATTTTGTCAGATGTACTTGTTATAAGCATTTTTACTTCCCGGATAATAAGGAGGAACAGGAAAATGGCGTTTCTTGAGGTGAAAGATTTACAAGTATACTTCCCGATTAAGGGTGGAATTTTAAATCGAACGGTTGATCATATACGTGCGGTTGACGGGGTGTCTTTTGAACTGGAGCAAGGGAAGACATATGGATTGGTAGGAGAATCTGGTTCTGGAAAATCAACCACAGGGCGTGCGATTATTGGTTTGGAAGATGTGACCTCTGGACAAGTATTGTTTAATGGAAAAGACGTTACTGATAAAAAAGCAAAAACCAAAGATTTCCGAAAAGATGTCCAAATGATTTTTCAAGATCCTTATTCTTCGTTAAATCCGAGAAAAAGGGTATTGGACATTGTGGCAGAGCCCCTTCGGAACTATGAAAAATTATCAAAATTAGAAGAGAGGAAACGTGTACAGGAGCTTTTAGATATCGTTAATGTGAGTTCTGACAGTATTTTTAAATATCCGCATGAATTTTCTGGCGGGCAGAGACAGCGTATCGGAATTGCCAGAGCGATTGCTTTAAAACCGAAACTGATTATTGCAGATGAACCTGTGTCTGCTTTGGATGTTTCTGTACAGGCGCAGGTGCTTAATTTTCTTCAGGAAATCCAGAAAGAATTGAATCTAACCTATCTCTTTATCAGCCATGATTTGGGAGTGGTAAAGCATATGTGTGACAATATCTCAATCATGTATAAAGGAAGGTATGTGGAACAGGGCAGCACAAAAGACATCTTTGAAAACCCACAGCACATTTATACAAAACGGTTAATTGCAGCTATTCCCGATATTGATCCTAAAAATCGTGAGAGGCAATTTAAATTCCGGCAAGAAATAGCAAAAGAATATCGTGAGTCTTATGATAGGTATTTTGACGGTAACGGGCTGGCTTTCGGTCTTCAGTCTATTTCTAGCACTCATAAAGTTGCTTTGCCAGAGAAAGGTTGATTCGTCTATGTGGAAATTTATTGTTAGAAGGCTATTAATTACATTTCCCCAAATTGTATTTTTAAGTGTGCTTGTATTTATTATGGCACAGCTTATGCCTGGGGATGCACTCACCGGTTTGATTGATCCGACAATTACACAGGAAGCTTTGGAAATTCAGCGTGAGCGGTTAGGGCTTAATAATCCATGGTATATCCAATATGCAGATTGGGTTACTGGCCTGGTACAGGGAGATTTAGGACAGTCCTATCGATTTAAAACGGATGTAACAGCGGTCATTTCTGAGCGATTAAATAATACAGTCCTGTTATCTGTTGTTGCACTTGTATTTACATATTTAATTGCCATCCCGCTTGGACTTATCAGCGGGCGTTATAATGATTCGCCTTTGGACTCAGCAATTACAGGCTACACCTACCTTGGTTTTGCTACACCTATTTTTATATTCGCTTTAGTTATTCTTTGGATTTTTGGGTACCAGCTGGGATGGTTTCCGACAAGCGGCAGTGTGGCTCCTGGAATGCAACCCGGGACAATGGAATATTACCTGAGTAAATTAAATCATTCACTTTTACCAGGAATATCCATCGCATTGATTTCTGTTGTCGGCACGGTGCAATATTTAAGAAGTGAAATTGTTGATACAAAGCAAAAGGATTTTATTATTACAGCAAGAGCAAAGGGAGCTTCTGAAAACCGTGTTTATAACAGACATATTTTCCGGAACTCAGTCCTGCCGATTGCAGCTTTCTTTGGCTGGGAAATCACATCTTTAATTACAGGTACTGTGTTTGTCGAGAGGATTTTCGGTTATCCGGGGATGGGGCTTTTATTCTTAGAATCAATCGGGCAGCGTGATTTTAGTGTTGTGACAGCACTTACCTTATTATTCGGTATTGCCAGCATCTTAGGTGCTTTATTATCGGATATTATCTTAGGTATGGTAGATCCGAGGATCCGTATTAAATAGAATTTTGACAGACACTGAGGTGAATAATATATGGAAGCTAATACGGCTAAAATTGCTGAACAAAAGAGTCCTTCTTCCCTTAATATCTTATTAAGGGAGTTGGTTCGGGATAAACTGGCTTTGGTTTCATTGATTTTCTTAATTTTAATTACCGCTTTCGTATTTGGAATTTCTTTATTTCTAAATCAGGCTGAAATTGTGACGGTGGATCTATTCGCTATTAATGAACCGCCTTCTGACCAATTTATATTAGGAACAGATTATGGCGGACGTGATGTATTTGGCCAATTAATTATTGGCACACGTAATTCTTTAGCAATTGGGTTTTTAGTAACAGTTATAAGCGGGGTATTCGGAATCGCTTTTGGTGTTGTATCTGGTTATTTTGGAGGGCACATCGATAATTTCATGATGCGTATTATCGACTTCTTTATGGTATTGCCATTTCTAATGATTATTATTGTTTTTGTAACGATGACACCAAGTTATGATATCTTCACTTTCGCTGTCATTATGGCAGCCTTTAACTGGATGGGAATAGCAAGGTTAATCCGCTCCAAAGCATTGCAGGAGAAAGAGCTTGATTATGCACAAGCATCGAAAACATTAGGCTCTTCTAACTTTAGCATTATTTTTAAACAGGTTTTACCCAACATTACATCCTTAATTATCGTAACGATGACGTTGAATTTAGCGCAAAATATTGGAATAGAGTCTGGATTATCCTTTCTAGGATTTGGTTTTCCTGAGGACACGCCGAGTTTAGGAACATTATTAGCTTATGCAACAAATCCGCAAACATTGGAATTTCGCTGGTGGATATGGGTGCCGGCTGCAGTATTGATTCTATTATTAATGCTAAGTGTCCGTAATGTCGGAGAAGCATTGCGGCGTGCGGCAGATGCAAGACAACGGAGAGGTTAGAAATTTATTCTGTTACTTACATCAATTACTTACATCAATTGCTTACAGCAGCTTGATGTTTAGTATATATTGCCGGTAGTCCTTGCCGGCGTAAAAGAAATATAATTAAAAGGGAGGTTTACAAGGATGAGTAAAGCAAAATTTAGCAAGCTTTTATTTGCAATGATGTTGGTTCTACTTCTTGTACTTGCAGCCTGCAGCGGCGGTTCTGATGATGCTGAGGGTGACGGAGGCGGAGACAGCGGAGATAGCGGTTCAGAAGAAAATAATGATTCAGAAGAAGCTGATGGGGAGATATATGATATAGCTGATTTTAGTCCTAGTAAAGAAGGGGAAGCAATGGATGGCGGAGAGTTGAATTTTGGACTTGTATCAGATACCGTTTTTGCTGGAACCTTGAATTTTAATTTTTATTCAGACGTATATGATTCGGAAGTAATTGATTGGTTCGATGAGGCGCTTTTAGAAGTTGACGATACGTTCACTTATACTCAAGAGGGTGCAGCTCAATTTGAGGTCAATGAGGAAGGAAATGAATTTACTTTTACAATTCGTGATGAAGTTAATTGGCATGATGGCGAACCAGTAACTGCAGAGGATTGGGCATTTGCCATTGAAGTTATAGCTGACCCGGATTATGACGGTCCGCGTTATGGGGATGTTGTAAACCTCGTCGGTGCAGAAGAATATCATGATGGGGAAGCAGATAGTATAGAAGGATTAGAGATTATTGACGACAAAACGTTGAAAATGACCTTTAAACAAGCAACACCTTCCTTACTTTCAGGCGGAATATGGTCTTATGCGTTGCCAAAACATATCTTTGAAGATATTCCAGTAGCAGATATGTCTTCTTCTGATGCGGTACGTGAAAACCCGATTGGGATTGGCCCGTTTAAAGTGGAGTCTATCACTCCAGGTGAGTCTGTAACATATACGAAGAATGAGGATTATTGGAGAGGCGAGCCTTCTTTAGATAAAGTAACACTAAAAGTAATTGCTCCTCAAACTGTCGTACAGGCCTTGGAAACTGGAGAAGTAGATATGGTGGATTCTTTCCCTACGGATCAATATCCAGATGTAGTAGATTCTTTAACAAATGTAGATTTCTTAGGAAGACTCGACAGATCTTATTCATATGTCGGATTTAAACTAGGAACATGGGATGATGAGAATGGAAAAGTAGATATGGATTTAGAAAATTCAAAAGTCGGCGATGTCGAATTGCGCCGGGCAATGTGGTATGCAGTAGATAATGATGCTGTAGGAGAACGCTTTTATAATGGATTACGTTGGAATGCAACCACATTAATGCCGTCTTTCTATGAAATTTATCATGATGACTCTATTGAAACGCCAACTTATGACCCGGATATGGCAAATCAAATTTTAGATGAAGCCGGCTATGAAGACGTAGACGGAGATGGCATCCGTGAAAATCCAGACGGAGAAGAGCTAGTGCTTAATTATGCAACGATGGAAGGCGGAGACACCGCAGAACCTTTAGCAAATTATTATATCCAATCATGGGAACAAGTTGGAATTAAAGTCGAAAAAATTGATGGACGTTTATTAGAATTTAATGATTTCTATGATCGAATTGGACAGCAGGGTAATGATGATCCAGACATTGATGTTTATTCAGCTGCTTGGTCAGTAGGAACGGATGTTGACCCGACAGGCTTATGGGGACCAAATGTAATATATAATTTCACTCGCTGGGAGGATGAAGAAAATACACGTCTTCTAGAAGAAGGAGTTTCTCCAGAAGCGATGGATCTAGAATATCGACAAGAAGTGTATAGTGAGTGGCAAGAATATATGGTAGAACAAGTGCCTGTGTTCCCAACGGTTTACCGTGCAGAATTAGCTCCGGTTAACGAACGCGTAGTAAATTGGGATATTCGACAAGAAGGACAGGAAATACTTCGTTATGAAGTTGGTGTGACTCAGGACGAACCAGTATTGCCTTAATAGAATGATTGGGAAAGACTCGCAGCTTGCGGGTCTTTTCTTTTAGGGTGTATTCTTAATCAAGAATAATTATCCATGACAGTTTTGGCCCTGTTTCACAAAAATCTCGGACAGAGACTGCTTGTTTCATTAAAAGAAGTGCTGAAGTTTTAATTTCCAAATGCGTGGACTAACTCCACCGTCTTTAGACGATATCCGCTTTTAGCCTTATCTTTTTTGTCCATACTAACAGAAGAGGTGATGGTATGGACGGATATAGAAAAAGCGGTCATGCAGTATATGATATTAAGTATCATGTTATATGGGTAACGAAGTATAGATATAAGGTGTTGCAAGGACATATAGTAGTAAGAGCAAGAGAATTGATTAGGCAAGGTTGTGAAGCAAGAGGAATAACCATCTTGCAAGATAGTGTTTGCAAAGATCATATCCATTTATTATTATCTTGTACACCAAGTGTTGCCCCAAGTAAAATCATGTAATATCTGAAAGGAAGATCATCAAGGTTATTACAAGACGAATTTCCAGAACTAAAGAAAAGATATTGGGGACAGCATTTGTGGGCAAGAGGGTACTTTTGCGCCACGGGTGGAACTTATCATCACAATAATAAGGTTTTACTTTTTAAATAATAAAAGAGAAATCAATGTATTTATCTATTTTTCGTAGTAATTGATCTTGGGGAACTAAGTCTTCTAAACAAAATCGATTTCGTTTTGCGTGTGTTTTCTAGTGTGAAACAAGCTCATCACTGCCTTTGTGTGGTACTTCTATTATACCAAATAATTACGGTCAATTTGGAGCAATTTTCAACATGAAAATAGGCAGCCGAGGGTTTTTCGACTGCCTGATTTCCCCTAAGAGTAATCCTTTTTATTGGAATGTTTAATCTCCGTCTCTCTTCTTTTATAATTTTGGTAAGTGAACCAACATCCTAGCAAAATAAAGGGAACCATAACCAGAATATTTGCTAAGGGTGAAAATTCTAACGTGATATTAAGAATTATCAGCACTGCAACAAAAGCTAGAAGTATTAGTATTTGTTTCAATTTAAATTTAAATTTTGATTCCACCTTACTCACTTCCCTTCAATTCTTATCTTACTCTATTGTAACACTTTTATTTTTTATTTTATGGGAAGATGGAGAAGCATTCCCGTTCCAAAATTCATATTGTGTTCTGACTCCTTTACCTTGTGCTTCAGCATCTTGGAAAGTATCAGTAAGTGGATAAACCTTCTTTTTCTGTCCTATCTGGTCCTATTGCTGCATCTGCACTGTTCACAAAACTCAGGTTCACTCCTATATTTAAATGCTAACACCTATGATGTTTTAACCTCCCTAACCAGTAAGAAAAAATGAAATAAAACTGCAATAAATCCTTCCACCCTATCAAAGAGCTATCAACTTTTCAGGTGGTGGCTCTTTTTCTTAATATAAATTAAATAAATGAGATGACCACATGAATACTGTCAGTTTAGCTTTAGCTAGGGAAGCAGGAAACAGAATATATCCTTAATCTACTGAATAAAAATCGAAGTAGTTTATTAATTTATCTAGTGACAACTTGATGGTTGAAGATACATTGAATCGTTTTAAGCCATTTGTACACGATTCTTATATTGTCACTCTAAGTAAGTATCGGGAATATGTGAATGGTCTTGGCAACAAGGTTGTATATTAGGATGACAGAAAAGAATCCTCCAAATCAGTTTTAAATGCAATTAGTGGCATTGTTATGGATTACAACCCGAAAGACACAATCAGTATCTAACGCCAACTAACTATTATATAAATGTAGACGAGCATTTTAAAAAGTCCATTGATGAAGCTGTTGCAGGAGCATTGATTAATAAAGGGTATTACTGGAAAATAACCATTTATGCTTATTCATTAAAGAGTATGCTTCAATATTACATGCTGGTCCTTGGGAACGTTCTTGTTAGTTAACGTTTGATATTGTTTGTACTTAAAAATTTCATCAAAAAAGGTACTGAAGCTTTACATTTCTACAGGTACAAAAAAACACGGAAATCCCCGTGTTTTATCTATTTTAAATATTGGTTTATTTCCTCTGTGGTTTGAAATTCATCTACTTGCTTGATAAGTGACCCCAATGTGCTTATTTCTTGTTGGTGCAGTTTATTCTTCCAGTCTTCAGGAATTGGAGTTGAAAACTTTGTAATTAGTTCAACGGTTGTGTTAGCTAAAGCTGATCTGTCTTCCGCTTTGCCTTCATTCCGAAAAATCTCTGCTAAACTCGTTTCATTGCCAGTTCACTCCCATCTCGATAAGTGTTCCCTATATGGTGGATTATATCATAATAATGCTTCTTTGTAAGTTGACGGTTGACGCGGGGACCATCATACTTGTTTGCCATTAAATTCATTCAAATTACATATTTGATTATTTCTAAAAACTCTCATTTGCGCTATAATGGATACGGATACATAATGAGTAATTTATAAGCGTCAGATCATCTCGGATATTAAGAATCTTCATTCAGGAGGCAAATATGATGAATACACAGGAGCAATTAAAGAAAGCAGTCGGCGAAAAAGCGGCGACCTTCGTGAAGGATGGAATGAAAGTCGGTTTAGGTTCAGGTTCCACGGTATATTGGCTTGTTCGCGCTTTAGGTGAAAGAATTGAGCAGGAAGGCATTCAAATAGAAGGAATTCCATCTTCTATTCAGACCGGTGCATGGGCAAAGGAATTCGGCGTTCCTCTGACTAATTTTGCGGAAACAAAGGAATTGGATGTAACCATTGACGGCTCAGATGAAGTGGATCCGGATTTTCAATTAATCAAGGGCGGCGGTGCAGCGTTATTTAGAGAGAAAATCATTGCGCAGGCTGCCGAGAAGTTAATTATTATCGTGGACGAGTCAAAAATGGTTGACCATTTAGGAGCGTATGCTTTGCCGGTAGAAATCCTGCCGTTTGCCTGGGAACGTACAGCTCATGAAATAGAGAAGCTTGACTGTGTGCCGGTGCTTCGTTTGAAGGATGGAGAGCCGCTTGTCACCGATAATGGAAATTATATTGTAGACTGTCCGTTTGAAAGGATAGAGGATCCAGCTGACTTAGACCGGAAAATACAGGCGATTGCAGGTGTGGTGGAAACTGGTCTGTTCATTGATATGGCGGATACTGTCATCATCGGAAGCTCAGAGGGTGTAACGATAAAAGATAAATAAATTTGCAAATGAAGGATCATCGTGAAGATGGTCTTTTTATTTTGGCGGAAAGTATGAAATGAAACTTGAACACCATCATAACAATCCATTTTTCTAACCAAACATTCCTCTGGTTATGCACGAACTTGGCCGGCATAGCATAGGCTAATGTGGAACTGGAGACATTGCCAGAGAGGATGAGGCCATTTGTGTGGAATTACCGGATTCATTAGCTGGGATAAACGTGCGAGGGACGAGAGAGACACATTAGAAAAGATGGCAGCTACATTGTCTTTGCGCGGTCCAGATGCAACGGATTATTGGCTGGATGGTCACGTAGGATTTGGCCATACCCGTCTTTCTGTTATTGATTTAGAGGGCGGCAGACAGCCAATGACCAAAGAGGCGGAACATAAGCAATACGTTATTTGTTATAACGGAGAGCTTTATAATACAGAGGAATTACGGAAAAGCCTGATGCAACGGGGGTATACATTTACGACATCCTCGGATACAGAGGTCCTGTTAACAAGTTATATGGAATGGAAGGAAGACTGTGTGGACCACTTAAACGGTATTTTTGCGTTTGCTATTTGGGATAATGCGGCGGAGAAGCTGTTTATTGCACGTGACCGTTTAGGGGTAAAGCCGTTTTTTTACAGTGAAAAAGGAAAAACGTTTGTGTTCGGTTCCGAAATAAAAGCGCTTCTTGCGCATCCGCAGGTAACAACAAAAATTGATCGGACCGGGCTCTCGGAGATCTTTGGTTTGGGGCCTTCCAGAACACCGGGGCATGGGTTGTTTAAAGATGTCAATGAATTAAGAGCCGGGCATGCGATGGCTGTTTCGAGAGAAGGAATAAAGGTCTGGCGTTATTGGAATTTAGAAAGTAAAGAGCATAAGGATTCCTTAGAAGAGACAGCAGAAAAAGTACGGACGCTGTTTATCGATTCCGTTCAAAGGCAGCTTGTAGCAGATGTACCTGTGGCTACCTTCCTGTCAGGCGGTTTAGATTCCAGTGCAATTACAGCCATAGCGGCAAATCACTACAAAGAAAAAGGACTGGGCGCTTTATCGACCTTCTCCCTCGATTACCAAGGTAATAAAAAGCATTTTCAGGAGAGTAAATTTCAGCCTTCCAGTGATCAGCAATGGATTGAAAAAATGGTGGAAGCTTTCTCAACAGATCATCATGAAGAAGTGATTACAGGGATGGAGCTTGCTTCCCTGCTGAAAGAAGCGGTCGAAGTGAGAGACCAGCCGGGGCAGGCAGATATTGATTCCTCCTTATTATGGTGCTGCCAGCAAATGAAGAAGCATACAACCGTGGCTTTGTCTGGAGAGTGTGCAGATGAAATATTCGGCGGGTACCCTTGGTTCCATGATCCGACGGCCGTGGGAGACAGCTTTCCATGGATTCGGTCTTTAGATGGAAGAGTTGAATTATTGCATGATGATTGGCAGAGCAAATTACAAATTGCAGATTATGTGCAGGACAGATATCAAACGACAATAGATGAAACGCCTCGCCTCGATGGAGAAAGCAAGGTAGATGCAAGGCGCAGGGAATTGTTTTATTTAAATATGCAGTGGTTTATGTCCCAGCTTCTGGACAGAAAAGATCGAATGAGCATGGGTGCAGGGCTGGAAGTGCGTGTTCCATATGCAGATCATCATCTTGTGGAATATGTCTGGAATATTCCCTGGGAAATGAAAATGGCAAATGGCAGGGAGAAAGGGATCTTACGAAAGGCGATGGAAGGCGTTCTGCCGCAAGAGGTGCTTTACCGGAAGAAGAGCCCTTATCCAAGGACATTTCAGCCGGAATATACGGAGCAGGTGTCGCAGTGGATGCGGAAGATTTTAACCGACTCCGAAGCAAGGATCTTTGAGTTTTTGAAGAAGGATAAGGTAGAGAAAATTGTAGAAAGCACGGGGAAAGAGTTCAAGGATCCGTGGTATGGTCAGCTGATGAGAGGGCCGCAGTTAATTGCTCATCTCTGCCAGATTGATTATTGGTTACGGAAATATGATATTGAAGTCAGTGAATAGGCTATGCGGTTGATATAGCAAAAAAAGTGTAGGAAGCAGATTTTTTATGATACCTCTGTTTCCTATGCTTTTTCTTTTTTGGAAGCCTGTACCATGATGTTCAAAATAATATCAAAAAAGTGTGAAAAAGCTGTATTGACGTGAAATTTGTCGAATGATAAGATATTATCATGCTTTAACACTTTAACATGTTGAAAAGGAGCGTTCAGAATCCATTATGTTTTTTAAAGAGCAATATCAGCTGATAAAAGACGTGGCAGAGGATATTTATTACCACCCGGAATTAGGCTATAAAGAACAGCGGACAAAAGAGAATATCATCCGCTTTTTAAAGGAAGTTGATCCAGATGTGGACATCGAGCATTTCAGTACGACAGGATTCAAGACGACATTAGGGCCCGAAGAAGGGGATACACATATTGCGTTTATTGCTGAGCTGGATGCCGTGTATGCACCATCACATATGTACGCTGATAAAGAGACAGGAGCGGCTCATAACTGTGGACACTATACGCAAGTGGGCATCGCACTGGCAATCTATCGTTATTACGTGAAGACGAATGCCAGCAAGAATTGGAAAAATAAAATAAGTTTTATCTTTGTCCCAGCAGAAGAGTATTTAGATTTGGCTTATCGTGATGCATTGATTGAACAGGGAACGATCACGCATTATGGCGGCAAGCCGGAATTGATGAAGCTGGGTGTTTTTGATGATATCGATTTAGCTATTTGCGTACATGCCATTGGCGGCGAGTTTGATAACCGGACAGTGAATGTGAATTGCGATTTAGCTGGTTTTCTTTATAAAAAGTATACCTTTAAAGGAAAAGCAACGCATGCCGGTTTTGATCCGTTTTCCAGCAAGAATGCCTACAGCATGTCCACGGTTTTCAATACTGCAGTCGGTTTAATGAGACAGCAGCTGGATGAGAAGGAGCATGTTCGTATTAATCCTATTGTAATGGGCTCCGATATGTCGACCAATGTGGTTCCGAATGAAATCACAGTTGGCACCGATCTCCGGACAAAAACCGTGGATTATTTAAAAGAAGCGGCAGCCAAACTGGATGATGCAGCTAAGGGAAGCGCGATTGCCCTGCAGGGGGACGTGGGAACACATACACAAATGGGGTACCTTCCGTTTATTCAGAACAGATACCTTTCCACCTTTGTACAAGCTGTTTTTGATAATTTTTCGGAAATTGATGAAATCGATAACGAGAGCTTTATTAGTGCGGCTGGGGATATTGGTGATTTATCGTATATGATTCCATGTATCCAAATCGGCTACAGCGGCTTTACAGGAACGATTCATGGTGATGATTTCATTGATGTGGATCCGGAATTTATTTATAGCATTTTCCCGGAATTTGTTGCGGAAGTATTAGAAAATATAGATGAAAATGTGGACAAGGAAAAATTGTACAAACGTTCTTATTCGGAATATCTTTCGGTGATTAATCAGATTGTGGATGGTTCCAACTAGTTGCGTTTAAAAGGATGTTCAAAAGGCCTAATAAAAGGGGCTTTTTAAACACGTACTTTAAGAATTGGGGAATAGATATGGTCAAAAATTTTGTTTATTTTGTATTGTTTGTCCTGGCAGTTATTGCGGCAGCTGAGCTGATTGGTATTCAATCGTTTACAATCGGTTCAATGACCATTTCGATGCTTCCATTAGTTTTTGCGATTGCCATTGCGATGATCCTTGCTCTGCCGTTTTTGCGGAAAGGTATTCTGAAAAAGATATACAGTAAGAAGAATGTTGATTTTGCAAGCAAATATTTAATTTTTATTATGCTTCCATTAATGGCTCGGTACGGGTCCGATGTTGCTCCGCAGATCAGAGAGATTCTGCAGGTCGGCTGGGTGTTTATTATTCAGGAGATTGGTAATCTGGGAACAGTTCTTTTCGGACTGCCAATTGCTATATTGATAGGCTTGCGCCGCGAAGCAATTGGAGCCACCTTAGGATTAGGAAGGGAAGGAGAGCTTGCGTATATTTCCGAAAAGTATACATTGGAATCTCCGGAAGGGCGGGGAGTTATCTCGCTTTATGTCATCGGTACGTTATTCGGGACGATGTTTTTTAGTATATTTGCACCGATTTTGCTTGATTTCGGTATTCGTGTTGAGGCACTTGCGATGGCTTCTGGAGTAGGTTCAGGAAGCATGATGAGTGCGGCATCTGCCACGCTGGTAGCAAGAGTTCCTGAAATGGAAAACACCATTTTAGCCTATGCTTCCGCCAGTCAGCTGTTAACCAGCTTTATCGGTACATTTACGATGGTATTCCTTGCCGCTCCGTTACAGCAGGTTGTATATAAGTTCTTAGTTAGAGGTGACAAAAAATGAACCCGACCATGCGCCGTTATATCCGATATGCGTTCGTACTTTTATTAAGTGTAGCATTGATTTTATTTGCACAAGAAATCAAGCTGGTTAAAAACCCGGATTCGACACCAATTACATCCATGACCTTTGTCGGGTTAGGAATCCTTTGGTTATTTTCATTTATGGGTGTGATTATTGCTGATCTTATGAAATTAGTTCCAATCAAAGTCATCCGTGATTTTCCTATTTTAGGCTGGGTATCAATTACATCTTTAACGATGTGCCTGATTTCAGATTTTTTCGTTGAAGCAATCCAGTCTGTAGACTTTCTTGCGATTACAACACCAATTTTGACGGTTGCCGGTATTTCCGTAGCCAACCGGCTTGTTGATTTGCGGAGAACCTCCTGGAAAATTGCGATTGTTGCTGTCTTTGTATTTGCAGGAACGTATCTGTGCAGTGCCTTATTAGCACAGCTTGGACTTTTTTTCGCAGATAATTAAATTTGATTTGAAAAGACTTTTCCTATGAATGGCAGGAAGAGTCTTTTTTTAGATGGATAGATTAGCAAGAACGCTTACAGATTCCAGAACAAGTATGATAGACTTAAAGAAAGGGGATAGAGTCTTTCATATTCCGTGTTTTTTTGATGGGATATCCGGTTTTTCTTGCCGGTCAGACGATAACCAAATAGTCCTTGAAAGGATGAGCAGATGGAGCAGATACATCAAAAATTTAATCCTTATGCAATTGCAAGAGAATCTATATACGCAAAAAAAGGGATGGTTGCGACGAGCCAGCCTTTGGCAGCGGAGGCGGGGTTAGAAATTTTGAAAAAAGGCGGCAATGCCATTGATGCTGCGATTGCGACAGCGGCCTGTTTAACAGTGGTAGAGCCGACATCCAATGGAATTGGCGGAGATGCGTTTGCCCTTGTATGGACAAAAGGGGAGCTGCATGGTTTGAATGGCAGCGGAAGGTCTCCTGAACATATTTCCATAGAGGCAGTCAAAGAAAAAGGATATGATACGATTCCTCCATTCGGGTGGATACCTGTAACGGTGCCTGGTGTACCTAAAGCATGGGCAGAGTTGTCCAGACGATTTGGCAAATTGTCTTTAAAAGAAACGCTGCAGCCGGCTATTGAATATGCCCGGGAAGGCTTTCCGATATCGCCAATATTAGCACGCTTCTGGAAGAAAGCCTATCAAATGTATCAAAAGGAAGAGGGCTATGATTTTGCTGCCTGGTTTGAAACCTTTGCACCTGACGGCAGAGCTCCTAAAGTGGGGGAAATCTGGAAATCAGCTGATCATGCAGCGACGTTAGAAGCGATTGCAGAAACGGATGCCGCTTCTTTTTATGAAGGAGAGCTGGCTGACAAAATTGCCCGGGCCTCTGAGGAAGCCGGCGGTTTTTTAACAAAGACGGATTTAGAAAAGCATGAAACAGAATGGGTAGCTCCGATAAAGGTCAATTACCGGGGGTATGATGTTTGGGAGATTCCTCCGAACGGGCAGGGAATCATTGCGCTGAAAGCGTTGAATATTTTAAAAGGCTATTCGATGACAGCCAAGGAATCGGTAGATACATATCATAAGCAAATGGAAGCGATGAAGCTGGCTTTTGAAGACGGGAAGCGGCATATTACCGAGGAAATCCAAATGCGCTATACAACGAAGCAGCTCTTGAGTGAGGAATATGCGGCTTCGAGAAGGGCATTGATTGGCGAGGAAGCGATTCTTCCTAATGCAGGAGACCCTGCTGGCAGCGGAACAGTTTATTTAGCAACAGCAGATGAAGAAGGGAATATGGTTTCCTTTATCCAGAGTAATTATAAGGGCTTTGGTTCAGGAGTAGTGATCCCCGGAACAGGGATTGCGATGCAAAATCGAGGATGGGATTTCTCTATGGATGAGACGCACGTCAATGTGCTGGCAGGCGGGAAAAGAACCTATCATACGATTATTCCCGGTTTTATTACAAAGAACAATGTAGCAATTGGCCCATTCGGCGTGATGGGAGGGTTTATGCAGCCGCAGGGACATGTTCAGGTTGTGATGAATACGATTGATTTTGGACTTCATCCGCAGGCTGCTTTGGATGCACCAAGATGGCAATGGTTGAAAGAGAAAAGGATAGAGGTAGAGCATCGATTTCCGTATACAATTGCTCAAGAATTGCGTCAAAAAGGACATGATATACACATACAGCTGGAGCCGAACAGCTTCGGACGCGGGCAAATCATCTGGCGCAACCCGGAAACCGGCGTGCTCTCTGGAGGAACCGAGTCCAGAGCAGACGGGCATATCGCTGTATGGTAGAACAGGCTTGAAAATGAGATAAAGAAGGATTGTTATATTCATGAAAAAGCAATGGGATATTTTTATCGCTTTCTTCCGGATAGGAATGCTGGGCTTCGGCGGCGGGCCGGCCTCGATCCCGCTTATGCGGAAGGAAGCTGTCGAGAAGTATAAATGGATGGATGAGGACGAATTTACTGATATGTTATCCATCAGCAATACCCTGCCTGGACCGATAGCCACCAAGCTGGCAGGCTATATCGGCTATCGTGTCTCCGGCTGGATTGGTATGCTGAATGCGTTGGTTGCTTCTGTGATTCCAACGGTTTTATTAGTTATTATTTTATTAAGAACGCTATCAGAGGTCCGCGAATTTGATTGGGTGAAGGGCATGACTGCAGCGGTGGTAGCTGTTGTCGGGATGATGATGGCTGTTCTGACGTGGCAGTTCCTTCATAAAGCGGGAAAAGGTCTCGGCTGGATACGTGCGATTATCATGATTGCGGTGATATTTGTAGTGCTAAATTACCTGCATATTCATCCGGGCATTGTGATTGGCTTTCTCTTAATTATCGCTTTTGCTCTTCCGGTGAAAAAGAAGGAGAAAGAAGGTGAACGCTCATGATTTTATGGGATATTTTTGTTGCTTTCTTTATTCCGGGAATCATCGGCTATGGAGGCGGTCCTGCTTCGATAACCCTGGTCGAAAATGAGGTCGTGCGTAATTATGGGTGGATGTCTGTGCAGGAATTTGGAGAGGTGCTGGCCTTTGCCAATTCACTGCCCGGACCGATAGCCACCAAAATGGCAGGATACGTCGGCTATGAACTAGGCGGTGTGGCAGGCTCCATTGTCGGAATCTTTGCCACGGTTGCCCCTTCGTTGATTTTAATGATTTTACTGGGCGGCATTTTACTCAAATATAAAAAATCCGAACGCGTCCATCGGCTGACGGTATTTGTCCAGCCAGTTATTGCAGTGCTGCTGGGTGTGATTGCCTGGAATTTCTGGACAGAAGCATATATCAGTATTGGACTGCTGCAAACAGCCATTATTGTTGTTATCAGTTTTTATCTGATAGAAATAAAACAGGTGCATCCGGCATTTATTATTGCTGGAGCCATGTTATATGGCGGCTTTTTCTTGTGAAATTGCTTGGTCAAAAAAAATGAAGAACATGATAATTTGTTGAGGCTTACCAGAGACATTTTGTTAGAGAGGATATATTTTACCTGTCTGGCAGATGTCTCTTTTTTCCCATTTAACGCTATATCGCATCTCTTCTTCTATCCAAGCATGACAATTCTCTAATATTGTTTTGGCAACAAACACGTGACAAAGTTGCATTTTGATTAAGTTGTTTTCCCTAGAGGACACGGCATAAAATAAAGATAAGAAATGAATTCAAAAGGGAAAGGAGTTTAACAATATGTCAACACAAAACGGTGGATTACGTGCAAAAGTACAAAAATTTGGAAGTAACCTCAGTGGAATGATTATGCCGAACATCGGTGCTTTTATTGCTTGGGGGTTAATTACAGCTTTATTTATTCCGGATGGCTGGATTCCAAATGAAACGATGGCTAGCTTAGTTGATCCAATGATTAAATATTTATTGCCATTATTGATTGGTTTCACAGGCGGACGTATGGTCTATGATTTCCGTGGAGGAGTTGTAGGTGCCATTGCGACAATGGGGGTTATTGTCGGAGCAGAACAGCCAATGTTCCTTGGAGCGATGGTAATGGGCCCGTTAGCCGGTTATCTGATGAAGAAAGTGGATGATCTATTTCAGGCAAAAATTCGCCAGGGCTTTGAAATGTTATATAATAATTTCTCATCTGGGATTTTAGCCGCTATCCTTGCGATGATTGCTGTAGCTGGAATTGGACCAATCGTTTCTGGCTTAACAAATGCTTTAGGAAGAGGTGTTGAAGCTATTGTCAGTGCGGGTTTATTACCGTTAACCAGTATTATTCTCGAACCTGCCAAGACACTATTTTTAAATAACGCGATTAACCACGGTATTCTGACACCGCTTGGATCAGAACAGTCATTAGAAACAGGAAAATCTATTCTGTTCCTTCTTGAAGCGAATCCTGGACCTGGTCTAGGAATATTACTTGCTTTTGCTTTCTTTGGAAAAGGCGTATCCAAAGCATCTGCGCCAGGGGCAGCAATTATTCAGTTCTTAGGTGGTATTCATGAAATTTATTTCCCTTATATCTTAATGAAGCCTACGTTAATTATTGCAGCCATTTTTGGTGGTATGTCAGGAATATTTACACTTCAATTATTTGATGCAGGGTTGAGAGCTGCTGCCTCACCAGGAAGTATTTTCGCTGTTATATTCATGACACCTGCTAACAGTTATGTCGGAGTTATTTTAAGTGTTATTATAGCAACTGCCGTTTCCTTTGGTATTGCTTCCCTTATCCTGAAGACTTCAAAAGGCGGGGAAGAGGATCTTACCGCTTCTACTGAAAAGATGGAAGCAATGAAAGGAAAGAAAAGCAGTGTCAGCAGTTCTCTGACAGGAGAAAAGGAAGAAGCGGATATCGAAACACCTGTGAAGGACCCAACAGAAGTGAATAAAATTATTTTTGCATGTGATGCCGGAATGGGCTCCAGTGCAATGGGAGCTTCCTTATTAAAGAATAAATTCAAGAAAAACGATATTGCCATCGATGTAACCAATAAAGCAATAAATGAAATCCCGGATGATGCGGATATTATCATTACGCAAAAAACACTGACAGACAGGGCGAAAGCAAAACGTCCGGATGCAGAGCATATTTCTGTCGATAATTTCTTAAACAGCCCGCGCTACGATGAATTGGTCGAACGATTAAAGGATTGATGTGTTCTGTGCAGTTATAATAAAGTAATAGCCTTCTCTATTAAGGGAAGGCTATCTGCGGAAGGGAGGTGAATGGCAATGTATCTTACTAGTCGTGAACGAAATATCCTGTCTTTTTTACTATCGGATGAAGAAGACAAAACAGTAAAACAAGTAGCGGATAAACTGAACGTCAGTACCAGAACCATTCACCGTGAACTAAAGAAATTAGAGGATGTATTAGCGGCTTATCAACTGACTTTTTATAAAAAGGCAGGTTCTGGAATTAGGATTAACGGAAAGTTGCAGCAGAAGCAGCAATTAAAAGAACAGGTTGCACTGCTGGACGGGGTCGAATTATCGGAAGAAGAAAGACAATCTATTTTATTGAATACATTGATTCAGGTTCATGAGCCGATTAAATTATTTACCCTTTCCAGTGAATTGAATGTGACGATCGCTACAATTTCTCAGGATTTGGATGACATTGAGAAGCGTATCCAGACTTTTGATTTAGAGCTTGTCCGGAAAAAAGGATATGGCGTAGAAATTCAAGGGGATGAAGTGAAAAAACGGGCTGTATTAAGTAATTTAATCTCCCGTCATATTGATTTATTTGAATTTGTGGAGAAAATCAAAGCAAAAAATAAGGAAGAAAAAGCAAAGGGTGAAACAATTTCTGACCGGTTATTAGGTCTCGTTGACCCGCTGAAATTAGAGAAAATAGAAGAGCAGGTGCAGGCAATCGGCAGGGAGCTTCCTTATTATTTGGCAGACAGTGCGTATGTCGGGCTGGTTGTTCATTTGGCGCTTGCGATTGAAAGACTGCAAAAAGGAGATACCATCCATTTTGATGAGGGGTATAAACAGGAGATTCAGGGGAAGCAGGAATACCACATTGCAGCTAAATTAATTGAAAAACTGGAGACTGCTTTTTCCATCGAGATTCCGGAGGACGAGATTGGCTATATTACGATGCATTTAATGGGAGCAAAGCTTAGAGAAAATCAATCCTATTTGCTGGAAGAGGCCAGTATGGATCTGGCACATCGGGTGAAGGAGCTCATTCGCAAAGCAGGAGAAGAGCTGCAGATTGATTTATCGGCAAATAACCGCTTTTTAAACGATTTAACCACGCATTTAAAGCCAGCTATCTATCGAATGAAACAGCAGATGAATATTCATAATCCGATGCTGGCAGAAATCAAACGGGATTATATGGAGCTTTTCGAAATAATTGAAGCATGTACTGCATCTGTCTTTCCGGAGTTGCAGATTCCGGAAGAAGAAATTGCTTATATTGTCCTGCATTTTGCAGCGACACTTCTGCAGACCGAGGAGCGTCAAGATGTACGTGTTCTGGTTATTTGTTCCACAGGGATTGGGACATCAAAAATGCTGGCCACCAAATTAGAACGTAAATTTCCAGAAATAGAGCTGGCCAGGCACCAATCCATTTTTGATTTAAAGCAAGAGGAGCTTTTAGAATATGATGTCATTGTTTCGACCGTTCTTTTAGAAAATTTGAATCAAAGCTATGTGCACATTTCACCGATGCTGACAGAGGACGAGGCTGCCAAAGTGAAGACAGCCATCCGAAAAGCAGCATTAACACGGCCTTCATCATCAGTGAAAACAAATAAGATGATGGAAGGAGATTTTCTAGTAAACCTTCAAGAAATGCATCGTTATTCAGACACCATTTTACAGGTGTTAAACCGGTTTAAATTATTTCATCTGAAAGAAGGGAAGCGGCGTTTCTTGGCATCTATTTGTCTTCAATTACAGCAGCACGGCCTGATTGAAAATCAAAAAATTCTGTTTGAAAAATTGACCAAGAGAGAAGCTCAGGGCGGTTTAGGGATTCCTGATTCAAAGCTTGCTTTATTTCATACCAGATCAGATACGATTAACGGGCCGGGATTCTATGTTTTTCAATTACCTAAGAAGGAAGAAGTAGAGGCAATGGACGGAACAAAGATGGATGTATCACGTATTTTGATCATGCTTGCTCCGGAAGCCGTGCATCCGGAAGCATTAGATATTTTAAGCTTTATCAGCGGTTTGATTATTCAGGATGATACGTATCTGCAGCTGCTTCAGGAAGCAGAAGAAAAAGAAATTAAGCAAGCTTTGACAAAGCAGTTTCAATTATTTATTCAGGAAAAGTTTTACCAAGAGGAAAACCGTTAATTAAGATAAGTAGTTACTTTATCCAAGTTTTAAAAAAGGAGTGCATATCCATGACAAAAGAAATTTTAAGCGCAGAGAATATTGAATTAGGTGTACAGCTCGCATCTAAGGAGGAAGCGGTTCGTTACGTTGGCGGCATTTTATTAAATAATGGTTATGTGAAAGAAAGCTATATTGATAAGATGCTGGAGCGTGAAGCGATTGCAACGACATTTATGGGAAATGCATTAGCTATTCCGCACGGGACAGAAGATGCGAAAAAAGAAGTTTTAGCAACCGGACTGTCAGTTGTCACGGTTCCAGACGGCGTTGATTTTGGCGATGGAAATATCGTAAAACTGTTGATTGGTATTGCGGGAAAAGGGGATGAGCATTTAGAAATATTATCGCAGATTGCTATTATCTGCTCAGAAGAAGAGAATGTGGAGAAATTGACACAGGCAGCTACTAAGGAGGAAATTATAGCAACCCTTAATGAGGTGAATGACTGATGAAGGCGGTTCACTTCGGTGCAGGAAATATCGGCAGGGGCTTTATTGGACTTTTACTGGATCAGTCAGGGTACGAGGTTACCTTTGTAGATGTTAACGATGAAATTATCTCAAGCATTAATCAACACAAATCATACCAGGTTCATTTTGCAGATGAAACAAGTGATGCGGTCACTGTAGAACATATTTCTGGTATTAACAGTATAGAAGACCCGAAGGCTGTGACGAATGCTATCATCGATGCGGATATCGTTACAACCGCTGTCGGGCCGAATATTTTGCCTGTCATCGCAAAAGCGATTGCCAAAGGACTTGTGGAAAGAATCGATATTCACCGCGAGCCGCTTGCCATCATTGCCTGCGAAAATATGATTGGCGGCAGTACGTTATTAAAGGAATATGTTTACCAGGAAATCAGTGAAACAGATCAGGAAGGCTTTGACGATTTATTTGGTTTTCCAGATGCGGCAGTAGATAGAATAGTACCGAATCAAACAAATGCGAATTTGCTGGATGTTCGTGTGGAGCCTTATTATGAATGGGTCGTGGAGAAGACATTTATTCAAGGCGAGCTACCTGATATTAAAGGAATCACCTATGTTGAAGAACTTGGGCCATATATTGAGCGCAAGCTGTTCACTGTCAATACCGGGCATGCAGCGACAGCTTATTTGGGAAGCTGCCATGGATATGAAACCATTGATGAAGCACTACAGGGTGAAGCGGTGATGGATACCTTAAACGGCGTATTACAGGAGACTGGCCAGGCTTTAATAGAAGCCTATGGATTTGACGCCAAAGCGCATGCAGACTATATCCAAAAAATCATCGGCCGATTCCAAAACCCGCATATTTCCGATGAAGTTACCCGTGTGGGCAGAGGACCGGTTCGCAAGCTGGGGCCGAAAGACAGATTTGTACGACCGGCAAGTATGTATTTGGAATTTACATCTGCTGCGCCGACATATTTAGCCAAAGCGATGGCAGCTGCTTTACGGTTTCAAAATAAAAGCGATGAAGAAGCAGTGAAGCTTCAAAGAATGATTCAAAAAAAAGGGCCGGCGGCAGCTTTTGCAGAGGTAAGCGGATTAGAACAGAATCATCCGATTACGGAAGCGGTCATGCTGGAGTATGAGAAGCTGCGCTAAATGATATATTAGCTAGATAGAAAAAGCATGGAAATACTGCCTTTCCATGCTTTTTCGTTAACCTATTTCACCAGACCAAGCTTTTTCAATCCGTTAAAAATACCTGAATCTGTCACTGATGTTGTTTGAAAGTCCGCATATTCCACTAATCTGGAATCGGCATTTCCCATGGCAATGCCTGTGCCGACAAACTGGAGCATTTCTTTATCATTCATTCCGTCTCCAAAAGCAATTACCTCAGAAGGAGAGATATTCAGATGCTCCAGCATGTGTTTAATAGCAATCCCTTTATTGACAGAAGTCCGAAGCACATCATAGGATTCACTCGCATGAGGCACGTTGACCTTGGAGAGGTGGTAATCCTCGGTGATTTCAAAGTCCTTTACCTGCTCTTCTGTCACATTAATTGCGGAAGCTGAAACAATTTTATCTGCGACATCCGGTCTGAAGATTTTATTTTGATGCAGCTGGAATACGTTATTGAAATCCTTCACATACGGATTCGTTAGAGAAGTGAAGTAATTATTTTCGGTTGTGTAGAGCACCAGCTCACTTTCACTTTGACCGGCAATGGATACCATTTTCTCTACATCCTCTTGTTTCATCGGTGCGTTAAAAATAACATCTCCTTGATGAAGCGCGTAGGCGCCATTATAGGTAACCGTGGAGGTGATCTCAAAATTAGAGGCTAAATTTTGGATATCCACAAACGGTCTGCCTGTGCATAAAAACACATCTAACCCAGCAGATTTTACTTGCCGGATTGCTTCTTGCGTGGACGGCGTGTAGGTGTGGTCCGGCTGCAGGATGGTTCCGTCAATATCTAAAAATAATGCGCGATAAGTCATTGTAATCTCCTTTTCTCCTTAAAACTACTCCTATTTTATCATAATGTCAGGGCAAAACCCAGCAGACAAAAAAAGAGAGAAGCCTTCTTTATCAGCTTCTCACCTAAATGTGTTATAGCGCCTGATCGTCAACCTGATCAAGCCAATCTTCAATAAAATCAACCGCCGCTTCGACCGTTCCTTCTTCAAAAGGAGACGCTAAACCGGCAGATTGAACAAGCTCTAAAAATGGCTTGGAGCCGCCGAGTTTGCACAGGTCCAGATAGTCCTGCCATGCTTTTTCCCGATTTTCCTGTGATTTCTTTAAAAATTGAAAGGCACAGATTTGTGCGAGCGTATAATCGATATAATAAAACGGATCCTCATAGATATGCCCCTGCTTCTGCCAGAAAGCACCTGATTCTAAGCTTTCTATTCCATTGTAATCGCGATGCGGCAGGTATTTCTTCTCCAGATTGCGCCAAGCCTGATTACGCTCCTCTGATGTCCAGTCTGGATTTTTATAAACAAGGTGCTGGAATTCATCTACTGCAACGCCATATGGCAGAAATTGAATCGCGTCAGAGAGATGTGCATACTTATATTTGTCCACATCCTCTTGAAAGAAATTTTCCATCCACGGATAGGTGAAAAATTCCATGCTCATGGAGTGAATTTCAGCAGATTCGCTTGTCGGAAAATAATATTCCGGCACAGAAAAATGACGGCTGGAATAAGCTTGAAAAGCATGTCCTGCTTCATGCGTCAAGACATCGATATCTCCAGAGGTTCCATTAAAATTAGAGAAAATAAACGGAGACTGATAATCTTCTATATACGTACAATATCCGCCGCTCTCCTTGCCTTTTTTTGCCTCTAAATCCAGCAGCTCGCGGTCCAGCATAAACTGAAAGAATGCACTGGTTTCCTCTGATAATTCATCATACATTTGCTTGCCATTTTTAATAATCCAATCTGGATTGCCCTTCGGAGCGGCATTTCCAGAAGCGAAAACAAAGGCTTCATCATAGAATTTCAAGGAATCTACACCAATTCGTTTAGCCTGTTTTTCATAAAGCTTTGTGGCAATCGGTACAATGACTTCCTCCACTTGTTTGCGGTAACGCTGGACCATTTCTGCGTTATAATCAACACGCTGCATGCGAAGATAGCCAACATCAACAAAGTTTTTGAAACCTAGCTTTTCCGCAATTTGTTGACGTGTTTTCACTAAATCGTCATAGAGGCGATCCAGCTTTTCTTTATTGTCTGCAAAAAAGCTTTGTCTGGCCTCCAATGCTTCTTTTCGGGTTTGGCGGTCCGGGTCCTCTGCAAATGGGCCGAGCTGTGCCAGCGTATATGATTCACCCCGGAATTCAATGTCGGCAGATGCAATTAATTTGGAGTAAGCAGAGGTCAGCTTATTTTCTGTCTGCAGCAGTGGAATGATTTCTTTCGAGAAAGCCTTGATTTCGCATTCCGCCAAATCAAATAATTGGGAACCATACTTATCTCGAAGCTGGGCTTCGTAAGGAGATTTCAGGAGTTCTTTATAAAATGCGGTAGATAATTCCTGAATTTCCGGAAGATGCGCATCAAAAAAATCCCGTTCTTCGTGATAAAATGCATCGCGGGTATCGATGGAAGCACGGATGAATACAAGGTTATACATGGTTGAAAGGTGATTCCGAATCGCGTTAATGGTATCAATAGCAGTGATTGCCTGCTCCATGGAAGCAGCGTTTTGGAATTGCTCCAGCTTTTGATAAAAATCCTCTTTCACTTTCGGGAGATCCGGTCGTTCATAGGCGTAATTTGCGAACGTTTGCATATTTCCTCCTCCTTATATTCATATCATAGAAATATATACCAATTATAAGTATACCTCCATTTATGGGAATTGTATTCTATTTTTGCACTTTAAGTATAAAGAATTAAAGGAATAAAGTATAAGTGCAGTGCTTTTGATGGGACGAGTAATCGCAGTCCGAGTCCTAGCTAAAGCATTTGTGAATGTCATGTTTTCTTTAGAAGAAAAAGTGTTATCTTGGGTCCCCTGCATGTTACCCGTCTATTTATTCGAATAATTTCAAAATACATATTGCATATTTAATCATTTTAGTGCATATTTATTATATATTATTTTTCATCAGAAAGTTTCTTACGACAACTATAGATTAGTATATTTTAAGATATTAACTCAATTTTCGCACCTAAGAATAAGCAAATATATATTGCTATTCCAAGATGAACATGTTCTTCATTACCATGCTTGCATTTTGGTGAAATATCCGGCCTTTTTGGAATTGATGATGGTGCATAGCTCCGCTCCGGCCAACCACTCCGCTTTCCGACGTACAAATGTTTTCGATGGGACGAGTAATCGCAGTCCCAGGACGTACTAGTGCAGACGTTGCAACAACTCTTTTCGATGGGGTGAGTAATCGCAACCCCAGGACGTTGCGCTTTTAGTCTGCCATGGGGACGGCTTCAGCTAACTTGAAAAGAAAACCGCTTTTCAAGTGGATCTTCAGCTCGCCCTGTTCTCATAGGAGTCTGCGTGGTTGGCCTGCGCTCTGACAGGATTCTACAGCGAATGAAAGAAATAAGATTTTAATAAGCTGAAGGAAATAGCAGCTTTCGCCTGAATAACCAATCATGACAGCATGGATATGAAATACAGGGAATCGCTTCGATGCACAGAAAGGAATCTTGGCGGATCATGTTACCATGCAGCATGAAAAATAGGTTCTATCTGATTAAACTTCTGTTTGGTGAGTTGTTTTTCACGCATAGAATATCCTGCTAGCGGAGGCGGACCGTTTTGACTCCTGAGGGATCAGCACCATCTGAAGATCCACTTTTGCTAAGTGCTCTTCTTGGAAAAAGTTAGCTGAAGAGCGTGCCCCTAGGGAAGCTAAATGGTCGCCGCAGCGGTGCTTTACACTTCACCTTCTATAATCTTTATCAAGGGTGTTAGCGAAGGAACAATCAACTCCTGTTTCTATGGAAATGAAGTTACTTTTTAATGTGCGAAAGTTGAGATTTTAAATAAAAGGGGCAGTACATAAAAATGAAAAATTTACTGAAAGATAAGGAATATATTTTAGAAAATATGCCTGAAGGTTTTTATACATGTTCGAAAAGCCTGGGAATCAAAGATGAAACGCTGGATTTCACGGTTATCTTATCAACAGAGCTGGCAAATGCGGCTGCCATGTTTACACAAAGCAGATTTTGCGGAGCGCCTATTCCTATTGGAAAGCAAAATGTTGCGAATGGAAAATTACAATGCTTTGCGATCAATAGTAAAAATGCAAACGTAGCGACAGGAGAAGAAGGCATAAAAAATGTGATCGAGTTAAACGAATTAATTGCTGCGGAATTAGACATCGCTCCAGAGGATATTTTACCTTCATCGACAGGAGTGATAGGGTACCAGCTGCCAATGGATAAGATGCGGGCAGGCATAAAAAATCTTAAAAATAATCTGGTGGAAGGCGGATTAGATAAATCGGCGGAAGCAATAATGACAACAGACACCTATCCCAAACTAAAAATGTGCAAAATCGGTGATGCTACCCTGGTTGGAATGGCGAAGGGCTCTGGAATGATAGAGCCGAATATGGCTACGATGCTTTCTTATTTTGTTACAGATGCAGCTATTTCTGCAGATGAGCTGGAGAAATTATTGAAGGAAGCGGTCAATCAATCATTTAATATGGTCAGTATTGATACGGATACGAGTACAAGTGATACGGTAGCAATTATGGCAAACGGGGCTGCTGGAAAGGTAGATTTACAAGCATTCAAAGAAGCTCTGACAGCAATGAGTATCGATCTGGCTAAAGAAATTGCCCGTGATGGAGAAGGAGCAACCAAGCTGGTGGAGGTAACTGTAAATGAAGCTTCCAGTTTTCTGCAAGCGAAGAAGATAGGGAAAAGCATTGTTAATTCGCCACTTGTGAAAACGGCTATTTTTGGAGAAGACGCCAATTGGGGGCGTATCGCCATGGCAATCGGAAAATGTGAAGATGAAATAGAAGTGGATCTGGAAAAGATAGCAATTTATTTTGGAGATACCTTAATTTATCAAGGAAAACCGATTGGCGATAAGGAGAACCTGGACCAAATTCAATCCTATCTGGAGAATCCGGAAATAAAGATAACGGTGTCTTTAGCGCTGGGGACAGATCAGGCTACTGTCTGGGGATGCGATCTGTCTTATGATTATGTGCGGATTAATGGCGAATATACAACCTGATACCTTTTCAATATTCCTTCCTATGCAGATGAGATGAATATTGACTTTCTTATTCTTCAATTGTAGACTAAAAGTAGTGTAATTAATTAATGGCGGGGTGAGGAAATGGTAGAAGCAGTTATCACATTTGGAGCTATTTTAACAGCGATTACAGCACTTATCAGTATTTTTCTCGTTAGAATGACTTCCAAAGAATCCCATGCTGGTTATTATCCAAATCTATTCTTGGCACTTGTGGGAATTTTATTGATTCTTGTAGCATCAATCGCACCAAAAGTTGATTTTGCAGGAGCTGGATTTGGCGGAATTGGAATTGCTTGTATGTTTGCGGGAGCAATTGGATTCATTATATCAGCAGTTCTGGACGCTTACAAAAGTGTAGAAGCTTAAAAATAAAAGCAATGTCTGTTCGAAAAAGCAGACATTGCTTTTATTTTTATGACTGGATTATTCCACTTTAATGATTTGTTCATTTTCCTGTTTGATTTGTCCCCGCTTTAATAATGTTCCTACTGCACGTTTAAAAGCAGATTTACTGATTTGAAATGTGGCCCGGATTTCTTCGGGGTCGCTTTTATCATGAAAAGGGATGGCGCCGTTATTCGCTTCCAGATGCTTTAAAATAGCATCTGCATCATCGGATAAACTATCCTGCTTCAGCGGGCGGAGAGAGACATTAATGGATCCGTCTTCTTTCACGGCAATCACTCTTCCTTCAACCACCTGTCCGACGCGAGGTTCCATTTTTCGCTCTGTTCGATGGATAAAACCGCGATAGCCTTCACTGGTGATGATCGCTGCCCCTTCTTTATTCGTATAATAAACAGTGCCGATAACCGTCTGCTGGTTCAGCTGTTCCGGTGCGGCAAAGACATTATTCGCAATAATATTTTCAGATGCAGGTACTCCCAACAGGCGTCCTTTTTTATCAAGCTGCAGCGTGATATATAAACGATCTCCGGAACGCGGCCAGCTTTCCTGGAATAAAGGCAGGGAGTCTTTGGAAACAAGAATATCCTTCGAGGTGCCGATGTTGACGAAAACACCTAAACGGGGAAGAACACCCACAACCTCCGCCCAATCATATAATCCAAGCGTGACAGAGGGTAAATATGTAGTGGCATTTACCTGTTCTTTTTTATTTACATAGAGGAAGACATCAACAGATTGGTCCAGCTCTAAGACGGATTGTGCTTCGTTATGATGAAGCAGCACTTCTTCTCCATAAGCAGATAAAACATATCCAGTATCTATTTTTCGTAAAACGGTCATGGCTATAATGGAACCGATTGGCAAGTCTGTCGGCATATTAGATGCTCCTTTCAAAAATATGTGAAATTTGGAAAAGGGATACTCTCTTTAAAGAGTACCCCTTTATGATTAAAGTAACACGTGATATCAAAATTAATTTTAAGTTGGAACATAAAATTCAGGAGAAATTAAATCCATTCCTAAATCATATGATTCGTTTATTTGTCCTGACTCAGTTAGATTTGCTGAGCCATCTATCCGTATAACGCTTACGGAATGTCCGCGGTAAATATTCTAAAATCATCTTTTCTAACTTAAGCAATGCAGCCCCAAACCTTCTGCTGCATCCTTGCGGCCCCTTAGCCGCGCCAGTGTGAATAAGCATTTACAAAAAGCTTCACAGAATGCCAAATCACAACTGTTACTTCTTAACTTTACTAGTATGTACGTTTTCTTTTGATTTGTCAACTTTTTTTAGTTTACGAGGATTTTCTTAAGGAATGATAACTAAATATTTAAGTTGAAATTAATATTAATAGCTACCGCTACAGAAAAACACTACGCTTTCCGTGGGCCCCGAGCTCATCTCCTTTAAAGAAGACTTGCTGATTGGCAAGCCGTCAGGCGCAGACAGAAGCAAAGTCGCACTTATGCCCCGCGGGTAGAAAAAAAGTTCGCTTTTTTTCTGCGGGGTCTTCCCTCCGCGCTTTCCCACGATGGACAGGACGTCCTAGTGTCGGTCGTTGGTCACAGGACGTGACCGTTCTTAGCCGACCAGGAGTCTCCGTGTTTTTCTTCTGGGACTGGGACTGCGATTACTCGTCCCACCGAAAACCATTGCGATTACTCGCCCCATCAAAAACCGTCGCTAGTTACTGTTTTCAATCATTGTTTCGCCATTTTTATATGAAAATAAAAGTGTAATTTCTTACTTCAATTTATATAGAAACTTTATTTTGAAGGGAATTTACAGCTGATGACAGTTTGGCATAAAAATAGAGTTGACGCCATATGATACACTTGAATTAATTGAAAAAAAGCGTGGAGATGTACATATGTTATTATTTATTGAAGTTATTTTACCGATTATGGCTGTTTTTGCAACTGGATTTATCCTGCAGCGTATCCGTGTGTTGGATGTGCGGTCGGTGTCTGCTGTCTGTTTATATATTCTTTCACCGGCACTTGTTTTTGTAACGTTGTATGATGCAGAATTTGATTCTGGATTTTTAGTGATTCTCATTTATATGTTTGCCTTATTTTATGTCATGGTATTTATTAATAAAATGCTGGCAAAAATTTTTGGCTGGGACGGGAATAAAGAGAGTGCTGCCATTCTTTCAACTGGCTTTATGAATTCGGGGAATTATGGTCTGCCGGTAGTTTTATATAGTATCGGCAATGCGGCAGTGCCTTATGCCATTTTTATCATGGTAGTTCAATCCCTGCAGAATAATTTCTTTGGCATTTACTATGCATCCAGAAGTACGAGCGGGATGCGGAGAGCATTTATGAATATCTTAAAAATGCCGACAACCTATGCGGCGATATTAGCCTTTTTCTTTTCGCTGCAATCTATTACAATACCAGATTATATCCATTCTACGATTGAAATGGTCGGAGACGCCGCTATTCCGGTGATGATGATTATGCTCGGTATGCAGCTGGGATCATTAACAGCATTAAAGATAGATTGGCAGGTTGTGCTTTCTTCCGTTACCTTAAAAATGATTGCTGCACCGATTCTGGCAGCCATCTTTGTCTGGCTTGTGCCGATGGACCCGTTAATCGGGACAGTATTGATTATTATTTCTGCCATGCCGACAGCCGCAACAACCACGATGTATGCCATTGAATTTGATACGGAGCCGGAGCTTGTATCAACGATTACGTTTATCTCGACGGTGGTCAGTATTGTTACGGTTACGATTCTATTAAATATTATTACTTAAAAAAGAAAGACGTTGGTGAAGGAGGAAATTCATGATAAAAGGTGTTATTTTTGATTTCGACGGGCTTATCTTAGACACAGAAACTGCTTGGTATCATGCTTTTAAAAAAGTGCTGCAATCACAATTTCAGTTTGAACTCCCGCTGGAGGAATTTGTGAAAAGTGTTGGTTCAGATGACAAACAGTTTTATCCTTATTTGCAAAAGGAATTAGGAAATCAGCTGAATATAGAGGATATTCAGTATCAGGCTGCAGCGCTTCACACGCAATATATCAGAAATGAAAAAGCCAGAGAAGGCGTGGCCGAGTATCTTCGGGATGCAAAGGATGCAGGGCTGGGCGTTGCGCTGGCAACCAGCTCAGATACTTCATGGGCAACATCGCATTTAAAGCATTTAAATCTGCTTTCTTATTTTGATTATGTAGTGACAAAGGATATGGTAGACAGAGTTAAACCAGCACCGGATTTATTTTTAAAAGCACTTGAAAAATTAGAATTGGAATCTCATGAAGCAATTGTTTTTGAGGATTCTTTAAATGGGCTTATCGCTGCACAGGAAATAAATATTCCAACCGTTATCGTTCCGAATCCTGTAACGGCTTCCCTGCCTTTTGAAAATTATCATTTAAAACTAAATTCGATGATGGATATGCCTTTACAGGAAGTAATCCATTCTTTAAATAAATAAGTGTGATGGAATAATAAAACGATAAAAATCCACCGTATCATGAATGTATTTATACGGTGGATTTCTTTTCTTCCAAAAGGTTGCCCTAATGCAACATTTAATGTTTTAAGAACCGCTGAAGATATTCCAGCACCCCAGCGTAATCAGAAATACAGATGGTAAAAAAGATAAACGCTGTAAGGCAGGTATTCTCCATAAATAACTTCCGAACATGATTCCGCTAAATAAAAACAATCCACTCATGCCGGCTGTTAATAACGCGGTAATCAACGGGGAGTATCCAAGCATCGCAGCGCCGATTCCGGCACCGAATGCATCGAGAGCTAAAGCGAAACCTAATAGAATGGATTCGTTAATAGAGATAATACCTGACTTATCTAAATCGGCTTCTTTTGGACGAGTGAGCACCGTTTTCATATTTTCAAATTTAACATTGGAGGAAGCGTGATCTCCGTTTTTGGCTGCTTCCGTTTCTCGTGAGCGAAACATGGAAATAAGGGAGAAGACACCTAAAAAGATAAGAATACCTCCGCCAAGCATGCTGGCTCCCTGAGGAGAAATAAAGGAACGTAAGAAATCGCCTACCTCCATCGATAGAAAGACAATCAAACCGGAGCAGAACATAATAACAAATAAAGAGAGAAGAGGCACTTTGATTTGCCGCATCCCATAGGTTATTCCTACACTAAATCCATCCAGACTTACCGCAATAACGAGTAAAAGCATACCTGTATATATCATACGTAACATCCTCTTTCTAATAGTGCATGCTCAAAAAAGTCAACTAAAGCGTTCATTGCTTATTATTCGGGGGTTTTTTGAACATCCTCTAATAAGTAGAAGTAAAAGCTTCAAAAAAGAGTATGAAGCCATGTCATTCCTGTAATTTTTGTGTATGATATTCTATGTTTTTGGGTGCAATGTGTGCCTTGGGTGAACGTATTAGAAGGAAATATGTTAAAGTAGTATCAGACTAGAAATCGATAAAATGAGGGATAGATATGAGTAAGACAGTGGTATTAGCAGAAAAGCCGTCTGTAGGCAGAGATATAGCAAGAGTCCTCGGATGTAACAAAAAAGGAAATGGTTATCAAGAGGGAAAACAGTATATTGTGACATGGGCATTGGGACATTTAGTTACATTAGCAGATCCCGAAACGTACGACCCTAAGTATAAAACATGGAATATGGAAGATTTGCCGATGCTTCCGGAGCATTTGAAATTAGTGGTCATGAAGAAGACGGGCAAGCAATTTCAAGCGGTGAAGCAGCAAATGTCACGTCAGGATGTAGGAGACATTGTGATTGCCACTGATGCCGGGAGAGAGGGGGAGCTCGTTGCCAGATGGATTATTGAAAAAGCGCGTGTTAAGAAGCCGGTACAGCGTTTGTGGATCAGCTCGGTTACGGATAAAGCAATCAAGGATGGCTTTCGAAATTTAAAGCCTGGAAATCAGTATTGGAATCTGTATCAATCTGCGGTAGCGCGTTCGGAAGCGGATTGGTATGTTGGATTAAATGCAACAAGAGCTTTAACCACCAAGCATAATGCTTCCTTATCCAGCGGCCGCGTCCAGACGCCGACGCTGGAAATGATTGCGATGCGTGAACAGGAAATCAATCAATTCAAGCCAAAAACCTATTATCAGCTGCAGGGAAAAACAAAAGGCGGGTTTGCCGTTACGTGGAAGGACAAAAAGAACCAGTCCCGTATTTTCTCGAAAGAAGCAGCGGATAAATTAAAGGCAAAGGTATCGAAGGAAAAAGCATTTATTCAGCATGTGGATAAAAAGCATAAGAAAAAACATGCACCAACCTTATATGACTTAACGGATTTACAGCGGGATGCCAACCGGATTTATCAATTTTCCGGAAAACAAACCCTATCTGTCCTGCAGAAATTATATGAGCAGCACAAGCTTGTCACTTATCCGCGAACAGATTCAAGGCATCTGTCAACGGATATGGTCTCTACATTAAAAGAACGTGTAAGGGCATGTGGTGTGGATGAATATGCGAAAGCAGCGAATAAAATTTTAAAAGATGATTTACGCACTGGCAAAGCTATTGTGGATAACAGCAAGGTAACCGATCACCATGCGATTATCCCAACAGAAGAAACAGTGGATTATAGTGCGCTGTCTAATCAGGAGCGGAAAATTTATCAGCTGATTGTTCAACGTTTCTTAGGAGCACTTTCCAAGCCGTATGAATATGAACAAACAAGTATTACGGTAGAAGCTGCCGGAGAAATCTTTGAAGCAAAAGGAAACAGAGTTGTTGCTTTAGGCTGGAAGGAGATTTATCAGCATCAAGCAGACGATGAAGAAGAGATTCGTTCCAATGTCCCTCAAGTAACAAAAGGGGAGGAAATGGCGCTCAGCTTTACTATCAAAGAAGGGCAGACGACACCGCCGGAACGATTTACAGAGGGAAGCCTCCTGCAGGCAATGGAAAACCCGACAAAATATATGGAAACGAAAAAACAAGAGCTTGTGAAAACAATGAAGCAGACTGGCGGTATTGGAACAGTTGCTACACGTGCGGATATTATTGAAAAGCTGTTCAATAATCAATATATGGAGCTGAAAGGAAAGTATATTTATCTGACCTCAACCGGCAGACAATTACTAGAATTAGCACCAGAAAAGCTCCGTTCTCCTATTTTAACGGCAGAATGGGAACAAAAATTAGCACAGATCGCAGAAGGCAAGCTGAAAAAGGATGTCTTTTTAAAGGAAATTAAGACATATACCAAACAGGCAGTCCAAGAAATAAAAGCAAGTGAGGAAAAGTTCAAGCATGATAATATGACAGGGACAAAATGCCCGAAATGCGGCAAGCTGATGCTGGAAGTGAAAAACAAGCACGGGAAACGACTCGTCTGTCAGGACCGCAGCTGCGGCGGGAAAAAGAATATCGCAAAGTATACGAATGCCCGCTGTCCTAATTGCCATAAGCGTCTAGAGCTCCGTGGTGAGGGAGAAGGTCAGATGTTTACGTGCTCCTGCGGTCACCGTGAAAAACTTTCCACCTTCCAAGCGAGAAAAGAGAAGGAAAAGAATCAGAAGGTGTCTAAAAAAGATGTTAATAAGTATATGAAAAAGCAGGATGATTTTAAAAATAACGCACTTGCGGATGCGCTTGCGAAATTAAAAGATAAATAAGGCAGTGAAGTCCCCGTATGAAAAACGGGGGCTTTTCTGCTGGAAAAGTAAAACGCAGAGAAAAGAGAAGCAGGAAATCTGACGAAGCAGCAGTAATATGTGCCTGAATAAAAAGACCGTATTTCCTGAAAAATCCATAATTTGCAGTTTGATTTAAGTGTTATATAATAGGAAGAAGAGACGGCTAAAATGTAGAAGGGATGATTGATATGGATGCCTTTTCTGTAATCAAATCACTCAATAACAATGTTCTTATTGCCGAAGATATGAATCAAAATGAAGTTATCCTTATCGGGAAGGGCATCGGATTTGCTAAAAAGAAGCGAGATCTCATTGAATCCAAAACCGTGGAGAAGCTGTTTGTTCTTCGGGATAGAGAGGAACAGGAAAATTATAAAAAAATAATTGACAATATCGATGAAAAAACACTGCAGAGTATTGTGGATTCGATAGAAATAATCAAAAAACGCATCAATACATTCACGGATGAGCATACGCTGGTTGCGTTGACCGATCATATTATTTTCGCGATTGCCCGTTTGCAGCAGGGGTTAGAAATTCGTAATCCATTTTTAGCAGAGACGAAGGTGCTCTATCCATTTGAATATGAAATTGCCTCCGAAATTGTAGAATATATGAATCAATTTTTACCAGTTCATTTGCCGGAGGGAGAAATTGGTTTTGTTGCATTACACGTTCATAGTGCAATGGAGGGAACAGCACTAAATGAAATCAACCGGTATTCACAGCTTGTATCTAATTTAATCAAGATAATCGAGGATCAGCTCTATATAACACTAGATAGAGACAGTATGGATTATGTCCGTTTTGTCAGACATCTCCGGTACACAATAGAACGGGTTTTAAATGGGGACAAGGTAGAGGAGCCGCGAAAAATGGCAGACCTGCTAAAAGAAGAATATCCCGTGTTTTATAATTTGTCCTGGAAGCTGATTAAAATTATGCAGCAGACGTTAAAAAAACCTGTTTATGATGCGGAATCTGTCTATTTGACAATTCATTTGCAGCGGCTGCACGAAAACATCCAGCTAAAATCAAAAACGAATTAATTTATTTCGCACTTATACGTGTGACTGATTCGATCAGGCATGAGTAGGAATACTTAGATAACGGCGGGTACAGTATTTCTGTATCCATAAGCGCTATCCTTGTGTTTTTACTGATGTCTTTTTTATTGTCGGAAAGAAACGAAAGAGGTGATTGAGATGTTCAAAAAAACGTTTGGAGGTCTTCAAAAAGTCGGCAGAGCGCTTATGCTGCCGGTAGCACTCTTGCCGGCGGCAGGTCTTTTGCTTGGATTTGGCAATGCTGCCCAGCAGCATACCATGCTTGGCTATCTTCCTTTTTTGGAAGCGGATTGGATTCAGCTGACTGCAACGGTAATGGAAGACGCCGGCGGTATTATATTTGATAATTTGCCGCTGCTTTTTGCGATTGGTGTGGCGATAGGGCTGGCAAGTGACGGTACGGCCGGTCTTGCTGCGCTGGTAGGTTATTTGGTGATGAATCAGGTAATGGGTTCGTTTATGCAGGTAACCCCAGAATTGATAGCGGAGGATCCCGGATTTGCAAGCGTGCTTGGAATAGGAACCTTACAGACCGGTGTATTTGGTGGAATTATTGCCGGGGTGATAGCTGCCTATTGTTTTAACCGGTTTCATCATATGGAGATGCCATCCTACTTAGGATTCTTTGCAGGAAAACGGTTTGTCCCCATCGTGACTGCAGCTGTTTCCTTCCTTGCCGGCATTTTATTAATGTTTATCTGGCCGACAATCCAATATATCATGAACAGCGCTTCCTATTGGCTGATTGAAGAAGGTACATATATTGCTGTATTTATGTTTGGGTTTATTAAACGTCTATTGATTCCTTTTGGACTGCATCATATTTTTCACTCTCCTTTTTGGTATGAATTTGGCACATATACCAACCTTGCCGGTGAAATCATTCGTGGAGATATGACGATATTCTTTGCGCAATTAAGAGATAATGCAGAGATTACGGCAGGGAATTTTATGGCCGGGGAATTTCCGATTATGATGTTCGGGTTGCCTGCTGCAGCACTTGCGATGTATCATACGGCACGACCGGAGAATAAAAAACTGGTTGCGGGACTGCTGGCTTCAGGAGCTTTAACGTCCTTCCTAACAGGAATTACCGAACCGCTTGAGTTTTCATTCTTATTTGTATCGCCATTCCTGTTCTTTATTCACGCTGTGTTAGATGGATTATCCTTTGTATTGATGACATGGTTCAGTGTCAATGTCGGTTATACCTTCTCTGGAGGAGCTATAGACTTTGTGCTGTTCGGTGTTTTGCCGAATCAGGAATCATGGTGGATAGCGATCATAGTCGGGCTTCTGTTTGCTATCCTTTATTACTTCTTATTCCGCTTTTTTATTAAGAAATTTAATCTGATGACACCGGGAAGAGAAAAAGCGGTGGAATCAAATGAGAGCGGAGAGCAAAGAAAGCCTGCTGATTTAGCTTATCATGTACTGGAGGCAATGGGCGGACGAGAAAATATTACGCATTTGGATGCTTGTATCACGCGATTACGGGCATCAGTAAATTCGATTCAACATGTTGATAAGCATCAGCTAAAACAGCTTGGAGCTACAGGTATACAAGAGGTAGGGGATAATATCCAAGCTATTTTCGGACCGCGTTCGGAAATTATTAAAGGACAAATGCAAGATATCATATCTGGGAGAACGCCTAGACCAGCATTAGACAGTTCGAGTTTATATACTGTGGATGAAATAAATCTTCAAAGACAGCATCCTGATAGTGTGGAAGGGATTGCTTCTCCTCTAAGCGGAAAACTCATTCCGCTTTCAAATGTTCCTGATCAACTATTTTCCAGCAGGATGATGGGAGACGGCTTTGCAGTTGAGCCGTCAGATGGAATCGTTGTTTCTCCGGTAAATGGAAGAGTCAGTAACATCTTTCCTACCAAGCATGCAATTAGTCTGGAATCGGAAACAGGTAAAGAAATCATGATTCATATCGGAATCGATACCGTGCATCTCAAAGGAGAAGGATTTGACATATTTGTAAAAGAAGGCGAAGAAGTGGGAACAGGCCAGCCTTTATTAAATGCAGACTTAGAATATATCGATAAAAATGCCAAGTCAACGATTACACCAATTATCTTTACCAATCTGGAAGATGGCCGGCAAATCGAATTACTGAAAAGGGAAGGATATGCTGGAGAAAAAGGGATTATTGAAATCAAATAATGTGAAAGCTTTATTTTTTCACAGAAAATACACATAAATAAAGGTGAAACAGTTTACTTCATTCTTTAAAAGAATTATCATTTAAGGTGAACCATGTTTATTCATGTAAGGAGGGTTTTCTTTCCATGGCTTTTGTTATTCTTGATCCATGCAGAGGAGAAAAAGCAGGAGAATGCGTCAGTGTTTGCCCTGTTGATTGTATAGAAGAAGGACTCAAGCAATTTTATATTGATCCGGATATTTGCATTGATTGCGGCGCATGCAAAGCAGTTTGCCCCGTATCTGCAATCGAAGAGGAGTATGATTTGACTCCAGATCAAGAGAAGTATTTAGAAGAAGCAGAAGAATTTTTTGCGAATCGGTAGGTACTTTTGATTGGAGCGCGTTATAAAAATAGCCCGTCTGTTTTAAAAGCAGACGGGCTATTTTGGTATGTTCTGACCGAACTAATAGAATGTTCAAAGGGTTGTTCGAAATATAAAATATAGAGTAATGAAAAATACTAATGATACTCTTGAAAATCAACCCAGGAAAGCCTAATTTTTATCGATGCACCTGTTATTCATCTTCAGAGATTTCTTGTACTTCCTCAGCCAATTTACTGGCAATCCAGCGTTTTGCCGTTTCTTCGTCGATTTCATATTCTTTGCCGGCACGTAGTAAATCTCCGTGGTAGGCAGTTTGTACGTTCATTTTTACTTTCATGGGGATGCTCCTTCTGATGGGTTGTTTTCTTCTATGATATCATAGAAGGAAGTTAATGTGTTTAGGTGCATAGTTATGTGCTTCAAATTTTTACAAACGTGGAATGGGTACGATATTACTTGATATGTTAAAAATACTTTTGTACGTAACTTTTGGGTTTTTAAATACCGATATTTGGTAATTCGATTAAGAATCTCTACCGACAGAGTTCTTTCTGTTCTTTGGAGGAAAAGATTCCCTTTACGTTAATTTTCATGCAAACTGAAAGGATGAAATAGAGTTTATTTAGAAAGAAAGTGCAAATAGCTCGATACTAAAATAAAGGAGAATACTTATGTCTCATAGACTAAACGGAAAAGTGGCATTGGTTACAGGAGCTTCAAGAGGACTTGGGAAACATATAAGTAAAACGTTAGCAGATGCAGGAGCTACAGTCATCGTGAACTATGCGAATAATTACAAAAATGCGCAAGATATGGTTGATTTTATTGCATCCGATGGAGGAAGAGCGATAGCCATTCAAGGTGATGTACGGGATGAAGAATCAGTAGAAAAGCTGATAAAACAGGCAGAAGAAAAAACACAAGGAAGTATTGATATATTGGTTAATAACGCTACTGGTCCCCAGCCTGTATTATCAATTGAAGAACTTACATGGCAAGATTATTTAGCGCAACTCGAATTCTTTGTAAAAGCGCCGTTATTATTAACAAAGGCTGTCCTGCCAGGGATGAAAGAAAAAAAGAATGGTCGAATTATAAATATCGGAAGTGAAGTAGTTCAGTTAGGTACTCCTAATCATTCAAACTATGTCATGGCCAAGGCTGCCCAGCTAGGGTTGACACGCTCTTGGGCAAATGAACTTGGTTCTTTTAGTATTACTGTTAATATGATTAACCCTGGGTTTATACCGGTTGAACGACATGAAGCAGAAGATACGAGTGAATATCGGAGTGGAGTTCCACTTGGCAGAATGGGAGTCCCTCAAGATATAGGAAATGCTGTTTTATTTCTTGCCTCAGACGCAGGGAATTTCATCACTGGTCAATCGTTATCTGTAAATGGAGGGAATACGTTAGGGATATAAGAGAGAAGCGAGCGGTTGCACAATCAATTATCTGATTGTGCAACCGCTTTTTGAATCTAAAAGAAATAATCAAAATTTGCATGATAAAGCTTTCTGTTTCATTAGAAAATATTAGGTGATACTCTCAAAAATTATTGCTGAGATGTAAATTCAAAAATCGACTCATCCTCATATAAAACAGTTTTCTATTGCTTTTATCGAATTATGTATTATGATAAAAATACAATGTAAAGGATTACATTTAGTTCGATTACTTTTTTAGAGAGGTGATGCAGCTTATAAAAAAGGTATATTTATATGTTGAAAAGGGGGGATTATATTGCCGACAATTCAGGATGTTGCCAAACATGCAGGGGTGTCCGTTGCTACTGTATCGCGAGTATTAAACAATCCTTCATCGGTTGCAGAATTAACACGCAAGAAAGTCGAACAATCCATCCGGGAATTGGATTATTCACCAAATATCTTAGGCCGGAATTTACGGAACGCGGAAAGTAAGATGTTATTAGTGTTATTACCTAAGATATCTAACCAATTTTATTTGAAAATTGTAGAAGGGATAGAAGAAAAAGCACTTGAGTATGGTTATAATATTCTGCTTTGTCAAACGCATTCTAAATTGGAAAGGGAAAAAGTATATTTTGATTTATTAAAAAATCAACTGGCTGTGGGCGCGATTACGATGGATCCAACAATTGACCGTCAAGTATTGGTTAATATGGCAAAAAGGTATCCATTTGTACAATGCAGTGAATATGTAAGTTCGAAAAATTTGCCTTATGTAACAATAGATAGTGAATTAGCAGCTTATCAAGTAACAAAATATTTATTAAAACAGGGGCATCAGCGAATAGGACTCATAAATGTCAGCGAGTCATTTCTATACGCGAGGGATAGAAAAAAAGGATATCTTCGAGCGTTAAAAGAATTTCATATTGAACCGGAAGAAGACTGGTTCTATTCTGCCAACGATGTGTCACTTGAATCGGGACAGCAGGTGATGCGTTCTATATTGAATAAGAACAAGGATCTTACAGCAGTGTTTGCTGTTTCAGATATGTTAGCTATTGGAGCATTGAAAGAATTAAATACCAGAGGGATTGATGTCCCAAATGAGATGGCAGTAGTGGGATTTGATAAGATTGAATTTACCAGCATGACATATCCTTCTTTAACTACCGTTGCACAGCCGATGTATAAAATGGGAGAGATATCGGTGGACATGCTGATAAAAAAAATACAGGGCGAAGAGGTAGAAGATATAATCTTAGAGCATGAACTTATTATAAGAGAGTCAACCTGATTAGAGATGTACCTATTGTTACAACAGAGAGGGGTTTTATTTTATCTGACTCTACCTATTACTAGCTAAGCACATGAACTAATAGCTGATTTAATCCAAAGTAAAGACTGAAAATTTAAAAAGAAACAATTGACCGGGAAGAACATTCTGCTATAATAAATGTAATCGATTTCATAGAGGGTCGACTAATAAAAAGAGGAGGATTTCTAATGCCGCAGATAAAGAAAATATTGCTGTTTGGAGTATTATATTTATTAGTTATTTTTATGGTTGCATGTAGTGGAGATAATGGTTCCGAGACAGACAGTAATGAAGGAAATGAAAGCGCTTCCGGTGAACGGGTAACGATTGTCTATGCGACAGGTGTAGATACAACAGGTGCCACGGAAAGTCAAATTGAAGCATTTGAACAAGAATACCCGCATATTAACGTGGAGTATCGTGAAATGCCGGCCGATACAGGCCAGCAGCATGATCAATATGTAACGATGTTTGGTTCTCAGAGTTCGGAAGTGGATGTATATAATGGAGATATTATTTGGGCAGCGGAGTTTGCTCAAGCCAACTATGCCTTGGAGTTAGATCGTTTTATAGAAGCAGACAGCTTTAATTTAGATAATCACTTTGATGGTCCCATTCAAGCAGGTAATTACAATGGCAGACAGTGGGCATTGCCGATATATATGAATGCTTCCTTTCTTTATTACCGTACAGATATAACAGATACACCGCCTGCGACTTGGGATGAATTGATTGAGCAAGCGGAAGAAATGCAAGGAGAAGAAGGAACAGAATTTGGTTATTTAATGCAAGGCTCTCAGTATGAAGGGATGGTAACCAATTTTATTGAAATTATCGCTTCTTATGGGGGAAGCGTTATCGATGAAAATAATAATGTAGTCATTAATAGTCCTGAAACAATTAAAGGCTTAGAAAAATTTGCAGAAATTGCACAATCTGATTTTGTACCAGGGAATATCTTGAATTTTCAAGAGATTGAAACAGAAAATGCATGGATTGCAGGGGATGCTGTATTTGCCCGTAATTGGACATATATGCAGTCTTCATCCAATGACGAAGCACGTTCAGAAGTCGCAGGAAATGTAGACATTGCACCTATTCCTGCAGGTGATGAGGGAAGCACTTCAGCATTAGGCGGATGGATGGCAATGATTAATCGATATTCTGAACATCCAGAAGAATCCTGGGAATTAGTAAAGTTCCTGGCAAGTGAAGAAGGTCAAAAAATTGGAGCAGTAGAAGGCGCACGTGCCCCAACTGTAGAATCCCTGTATAATGATCCAGAGGTACAGGAAGCTGGACCATTATTTTCAAATCCAAGTTTCGTAGAAGGCTTAAGTGTGGCTGTGCCGCGTCCGGTATCCCCGATTTATCCAGAGATATCTGAAATTATTCAAATTGAGGTTTCTCGAGTATTAACAGGAGAACAGACGGCTGAAGAAGCGGTAGAAAATATGGAAGCACAATTGGAAGCAGCTTTAGAAGAGTAATGATAGGCAAGGTGGATAAGTAGTGAAAGGTTGTTCATCTTGCTTTTTATTTAAGTATATTTTTTATGAAAAAAAGCGTCTGTTACATCTACTGATATCATTTAATTGAACTTTTTTATTTGAAAAATATAGTAGAAACAAGTAATAACTGAAAATTTTTAAAGAAACGATTGACTGGAAGGAACATTCTGCTATAATAAATGTAATCGATTTCAAAGAGTGGTCGATTAACAAAAAGAGGAGGGTCTGTAATGCCACAGGTAAAGAAATTGTTATTGTTTGGAGTATTATTTTTATTAGTTGCTTTTATGGCTGCGTGTGGTGGAGATGGCGGTTCAGGGACAGATGATTCGGAAGCAGAAAGTAATGGAGAAAATGAAAGCGCTTCCGAAGACGGTGAGCAAGTAACGATTGTTTATGCTACAGGTGTGGATACGACTGGTAAAGTAGAAGCACAAATTGAAGAATTTGAGGAATTAAATCCAAATATTAAAGTTGATTATCGTGAAATGCCTTCAGATACAGGACAACAGCATGATCAATATGTAACCATGTTTAGTTCGCAAAGCTCTGAGATCGACGTGTTTAACGGTGACAGCATTTGGCCGGCTGAATTTGCTCAGGCAAACTATGCATTAGAATTAGACCGTTTCATTGAAGCAGACGGCATTGATTTAGAAGAGCACTTTGAAGGACCGATTCAAGCAGGTAATTTTAATGGCAGGCAATGGGCACTTCCATTATTTATTGACGCATCCTTCCTCTATTATCGTACAGATGTAACGGAAGAACCGCCAGCTACTTGGGATGAATTAATCGAACAAGCTGGTGAACTGCAAGGTGAAGGAGATACAGAGTTTGGTTATCTATTACAAGCATCTCAATATGAAGGCTTGGTGACAAACTTTGTTGAAATCATTGCTTCTTATGGCGGTGAAGTTATTAATGAAGATAATGAAGTAGTGGTAAATAGTCCTGAAACAATTAAAGGTTTAGAGAAATTAGCAGAAATAGTACAATCTGATTTTGTACCAGGTAATATCTTGAATTTCCAAGAGATCGAAACAGAAAATGCTTGGATTGCAGGAGATGCTGTATTTGCCCGTAACTGGCCATATATGCAATCTTCTTCCAATGATGAAGAGCGTTCTGAAGTTGTCGATAACGTACAAATCGCTCCATTACCTGCCGGTGATGAAGGAAGTGCTTCGGCATTAGGAGGCTGGACAGCAATGATTAATCGTTATACAGAGCATCCAGAAGAGTCTTGGGAATTAGTAAAATATTTAGCTGGTGAACAAGGTCAAAAAACAGGAGCAATTGTAGGAAATCACGCTCCAACTATCGAAGCGCTTTATGATGATCCAGAAGTACAAGAAGCTGCCCCTTTATTCCAAAATCCAGAATTTGTTGAGGGACTTAGTGCAGCTGTTCCACGACCAGTATCACCGATTTACCCTGAAATTTCCGATATCATTCAAATTCAGGTTTCACAAGTGCTGACTGGTGATCAAACAGCTGAACAAGCTGCAGAGAACATGCAGACACAAATCGAAAATGCTATGGAAGAATAAAGCTTTCTAAAGAGGTGAGCAAGATGAGCGCTTTGAATTTCATCTTGCTCTTTCTATTAAGTACATCAAAATGTGTGCTTAACGGAAAGGGAGGGGAAAAATGTGAAGAAATTTCATTTGAATGAAAAGCGGCTGGGTTATTTGATGATACTTCCATCTATCATACTTGTCGTATTAATTACATTGTGGCCAGTTGCCCAGTCCTTTTATAATAGTTTATTTGATTATCGCTTAAATGATCCGACAAGATCGGAGCGGATGTTAAGTGCCAATATGGATTTGGAACGCTATGTGGATAATTACTTTTATATCGACAGTCAGCTTAGCAATTTAGAAGGCAGTGCTGATGGTGATGATATAGCGGCTATTCAACAGGCTAGAGAAACAATTGAAGGTTTCCATAGTGAATTGGCATCAGATAGTGAAATCAGTGCAAAAATGGAACAAATTGATGAGATGCTGATGAATTTCGAGCCGATTTCCGACAGCGATTTGAAATATGCAAAATTGGATAATGATTTTGCCGAAGATTATCGCACTGCTTTGAGTTCTCTCTCAGAAGAACTGCAGGTGATGGCTGCAGAGGCAGACAATGAGGATTTAGCACAGAATTATGAACAGACAAGCTCCTTAATTGAGGCTACCAGCACAAATATTTTGGAATCTAATTTTATTGGCTTCTCTAATTATGCTAAATATCTTCAAGATGGCCGAATGTGGAAATCATTAAGTAATACGATGATATTTACGATTGCTTCTGTTGCTTTTGAGCTTGTATTAGGTTTGGCTGTTGCCTTATTAATTAACCGTACCTTCAGCGGCCGCGGAATTGTACGTGCCTCCGTGTTAATTCCTTGGGCAATTCCGACTGCAGTAGGCGCGATGATGTGGGGCTTCTTATTAGATGGTCAAACGGGTGTTATAGCGCATTACTTTAATGAATGGAATCTGATACCCAATTCATCTTGGCTGCTGTCTACATCATCTGGCGGGATGTTCTCGATTATTTTTGCCGATGTGTGGAAAACGACACCTTACATGGCATTATTGCTCTTAGCTGGACTGCAGACCATACCGAATTCCTTATACGAAGCAAGTAATGTAGATGGGGCCAACAAATTTCAACAATTCTTTAAGATTACACTGCCATTGTTGAAATCTTCTATTCTAGTTGCTTTATTATTTAGAACACTTGATGCCTTCCGGGTATTCGATCTTATCTATGTACTAACTGGCGGAGGACCAGCGAATGCTACCGAATCTATTTCGATATACGCATACATAACCTTGTTCTCGCAACAGAACTTTGGGGAAGGTTCCGTATTATCGGTTATTGTATTCTTAGCTGTAGCATTGATTAGCTTTATTTATGTACGCTTAATTGGTTCAGATTTATTCGCAGGACGTACGAAATAGAAAGACTAACTATATAAAGTCAAGTGAGAAATAAAAGAGATGGTTTTAGAGTTGAATAATGATTTTACAGAAATGAAAGCACACGAAATAAACCTGAGAAAA